>CALJVD010000113.1 GCA_937974825.1 uncultured Oceanospirillaceae bacterium
AATTAGCAACGCTTGGCAGTATTAATACCGATACCTTCTTAGGCGTGTTAGCACAAGCTTCAGGCATTAATGGATTGTTGGCTGCGATTAAGACCGTTGCAGAAAGCGCATATTTAGAATTGGCCGTGCGTATGTTCGCAGGGCTTGCATTAGCGACCTCGTTTTTAGGGGTAGCATTGGGGTTGTTCGATTTCTTAGCCGATGTCTTTAAGCGTAAAAACAATACTCTAGGTAGGTTTCAAACTAGCTTGCTTACCTTTATACCCCCTTTGTTTTTTGCCTTATTTTACCCTAAAGGCTTTGTTTTTGCCTTAGGGTTTGCAGCCATCGCTTTGGCTGTTCTTTCGTTATTATTACCGTCAATGCTGGCACTTAAAACACGTAAGCAACATGAACAGAGATATCAGGTTAAAGGCGGAAAACTTAGTTTATATGGAGTGTTTGGGTTAGGGTTGATGATTATTGTGATTCAACTCGCCATAGTTGGTGGAGCATTACCAGAGGTAGGCTAGCCTTACTTACAGGCAGTGAATGGCTATAAATATCTGAATAGTATCTTGGACGATTTAACCATCGTCATCTTGTGTTAATATCGATGCCAGCGTTTTTTAGGGAATAATAATTATATGCGGCTAAAAGCCATAAAACTGGCCGGTTTTAAATCCTTTGTAGATCCTACGACAGTTTCATTTGCCACTAATATGACGGGCATTGTGGGACCAAATGGTTGCGGTAAATCTAACACCATTGATGCGGTGCGTTGGGTGATGGGGGAAAGCTCGGCTAAGTATCTGCGTGGTGACTCGATGACCGACGTTATTTTTAACGGTTCGGCAGAACGTAAGCCCGTGGGCAAGGCAAGCGTTGAACTAGTTTTCGATAACAGTGATAGAAGCCTAAAGGGTGAGTACGCTGCCTATAATGAAATCAGTGTTCGTCGACAGGTAACACGTGACGGGCAATCTTTATATTTTCTAAACGGTACTAAATGTCGTCGTAAAGACGTGACAGATATCTTCCTAGGTACCGGTCTTGGCCCTCGCTCTTACGCCATTATTGAGCAGGGTATGATTTCTCGTTTAATCGAATCCAAGCCAGATGAGTTACGAGTGTATGTTGAAGAAGCAGCAGGTATTTCTAAATATAAAGAGCGTCGTCGTGACACAGAAAACCGCATGCGCCGTACGCAAGAAAACCTAGAGCGCTTAAGTGATATTCGCCAAGAGTTAGATCGCCAATTATCGCACTTGCAGCGACAAGCCGAAGCTGCAGAAAAATACAAAGAGCTTAAAGCCCAAGAACGAGAAAAGAAAGCTCAGTTACAAGCATTAAAGTGGCAAGTGTTGGATGAAGATTACCGTCAACGCGAGCTGCAAATTGCCCAGCATGAAACACAGTTCGAAGCCCATATGGCAGAACAGCGAGCAGTGGATGCTGAAATAGAGTCGTTACGCCAAGAGCACTATGAGAAGACACAGGTGTTCGACCTGGCACAAAACAAGTATTACGAAGTAGGTGCACATATTGCTCGCCAAGAGCAAAAAATAGAACATCAATCACAAATGAGCTTTCAGCTTGATCGTGATATGGCCGACGTTGAAAAGCAAATATTTGATACGCAGCGTGCCTTAGAAAATGACCAACTGCAGTTAGAAGAGGTCAGTGCCGAACTGGAAATGTTTGAGCCCGAGCTAGACTTATTATTGGCTGAACAAGAAGAAGCTAGTATTCAACTAATGAGCGCCGAAGAAGCTCAGCAAACTTGGCAAGAAAGCTGGGATGCCTTTACCGCACGTGCCAGTGAACCTACGCGTCAGGCAGAAGTAACTCAGACAAAGATTCAGTCAGCTGAACAGCAAATACTCCGTTTAGAACAACAGCAACAGCGCTTACAAGCCGAGCTAGAGCAGCTTGCACACAACCCTGAAAATGAAGAAATTATTCTTCTGCGTGAAGAAGTCAGTGAATTAGAACTGCAAGCCGAAAGCCAACAAGAAGCCTTTGAATTACAGCAAAGTTTATTACAAGAAGGTCGAGAGAAACTAGAAACACTGCGTGTTCAATACGATGAAGGTAAATCTCGTTTAGTACAGTTACAAAGCCGTGAGGCAACATTGCAGGCTCTGCAAAAAGCCGCCTTAGGTCAGGGCTCCGAATCTGTGAGTCATTGGCTTGAAAGCCATCAGCTAGCTCGTAAACCCCGTTTAGCAGAACGCATACAGGTGGAGTCAGGCTGGGAAGTAGCGGTTGAAACCGTATTAGGAGAGTACCTCCAAGCGGTCGTGATAGATGACTTAGATCCCGTGCAGCATTGGCTAGAAGGGTTTAAAGAAGGGCAATTAGCGCTATGGTCGAGTAGTGCGAGCACCTCCACAGCCGCAGCGGATACGCTCTTAAGTAAAGTGCAAAGTAACGAAGAGCTGAGTGGCTTATTACACGGCGTAAAAACAGCATCAAATCTGGCCGAGGCGTTATCAATGCGCGCATCTCTAGCGGCCCATGAAACAGTGATAACACCAGAAGGCGTATGGCTAAGTAAACAATGGCTAAGAGTAAATAAAGCCGCCGATGGCGAAGGTGGAATGTTAGCTCGCCAACAAGAACTAGAGTTACTTGAAGAGCAAGTAGAAGAGCTCGATATACAAGTTGAGGAATGGGAAGTCGATTTAGATGCAGCGCAACTAAATTTACGTTCTTTAGAGCAGCAGCGTGATAACGCCCAGCGAGAACAGCAACAGCTTAGTCAAAAGCTAATGCAGTTATCTTCTCAATTATCGGGCAAGCAAGCGCGTGCAGAGCAGTTTAATATTCGCAGTACTAAGCTTGAGCAAGAGCTACAAGAAGTGAAAGAGCTGCAAGTATTAGAACGTGAAGAAGCAGAAATGCTCCGTCTGGCTTGGCAAGAAGCTATGGCTGCCGTAGATACAGACAGTGATGAACGCGATCGCTTGCAAGCTCAACGACAGCAAGTACAGCAGCAACTTGAGCAAGCTCGAGGGCAAAGCCGTGCTCAGCAAGAGCAGGCGCATCAGTTGCAGTTGAAAGTTCAGGGGTTAAGAAACAGGCAGCAAGGAATTGAGCAAGCCGTTGAGCGTTTAGCCGAACAAATGCAGCGCTTAAATGAGCGCAAAGAGCAAATCCAATCAAATCAAAAAATTGACCACAGCAGCGACCTAGAAGAGCTAAAGTTACAGTTAGAAGAAATGCTAGAGCGTCGCTTAGAGGCTGAAGGCAATATGCAAACAGCACGACAGCAGTTGCACGCTGTCGATACTCGTATGAGAGAACTAGAGCAATTACGACAAGCGGCTGAGCAGAAGTCGCTGGATGTGCGTAATGAATTAGAGAAAGTTCGACTTGAGTGCCAAGCGTTAGATATTCGCCGCCAAGCATTGATCGAGCAGCTTCGCGAAGAGAATCTAACCTTAAAAGAGGTATTAGAAAACTTAAGCGAGGATGCTGATATCAATGAGTGGCAACGACAGTTAGAAGATATTAGTAGTCGAATTCAGCGATTAGGGGCTATTAACCTTGCGGCTATTGATGAATACAAAACTCAGTCTGAGCGACAGCAGTACCTGGCTTCTCAATACGATGATTTAGAAAAAGCGCTTAACACACTAGAAGGCGCAATTGAAAAAATCGATAAAGAAACTCGTAATCGCTTTAAAGACACCTTCGACAAAATTAATGAAGGCTTAGCAGAATTGTTTCCTAAAGTGTTTGGTGGTGGTCATGCCTCGTTAGAGCTCACCGGTGATGATATGCTCAGCACAGGTGTTGCTATTATGGCGCGTCCGCCAGGTAAGAAAAACAGTACCATTCACTTGCTGTCGGGGGGAGAAAAAGCCTTAACAGCTATCGCTTTAGTATTCTCGATCTTCCAACTAAATCCAGCGCCGTTTTGTATGCTGGATGAAGTCGATGCTCCTCTCGATGATGCGAACGTGGGGCGTTATGCTCGACTCGTTAAAGCCATGAGTGAAAAGGTACAATTTATTTATATCACTCATAATAAAATTGCTATGGAAATGGCATCTCAACTTATGGGTGTCACAATGCATGAACCAGGTGTGTCTAGATTGGTCACAGTGAATGTGGAAGAGGCCGCGGTATTAATAGAACAGTAAAGAATTACTGCAAAAAAAGCCGATTTATGTAAAACTTTGCGAATTATTTATATTATTAGCGTCTTAGTAGCGTAACTTTTAGTTTTTTGAGGTTTTTATAGTATGGAATGGAGTTGGCGCACCGTTTTAATTCTCCTCGGCTTGTTGTTAGTCGCCGGGGTGCTGTTCGATGGTTTTAGACGTATGCGTAAGGCGCGTGCAGAAGCATTGCGCTTTGATTTAGAAAAGGAAGTTGGTTCAGACGAACTCTATCATAACCCAGAATTACCAGGCACTTATCGTGTTGTTGGTTCACATACCACCGATGCTTCATACGTAGATGATCCTATCTTTGCACAAGATGATACTGAAGAAGTTCATGTACAAGAGCCGTTTTTTGATGAAGAACCCGCAGCAGCAGAAAACATAGTTGTAAGTACATCTGCTGTTGATGATGTTGCCGACCAAAGTAAGTATGAAAATACAAAACCACTAGACTCTAAAATTGAACCGGTAGATGAGCCTATTATTGAACAAGACCTGTCTATCGATGAACAAGAAGAGATGGCCGCAGACGCGAATCTTGAAGAAAATGAGTTTGAAGAGCATGAGCTTGAAGAGACAGTAGCTCAACAAAATGAGGCTCCTGAAGCTGAGACAGTGACCCCACGTCCTGTAAACTTAGATGAAGACTTTCCGGTATTACTGGATGTAGAAGAACTAGGCGCAGAAGAAGTTGCTCCACAGCCAACCTTTGCACAAACCGAAGAAGATACTGAAATCGATTTCCACGAAAAAGACGCTAATCCTTTCGCCGAATTAGAAATGGAAGAAGTCGATGCACCTGTTGAAGAAGTAAAAACTCAGCTTGAAGAAAATCCAATTATTGATGAAGACGCAGACTGTTTTGCCGAGCTCAATGAAAACAACGATGAACAAAGTGTCGATGACGACTTAAGCGCTGAAAGCAATGAGTCAGAGTTAGACACAAAAGTTGAAGAAGAAACAGTTGAGAGCATTGATGCTGAAATCGAAAAGCCTACTGAACCTGCGCCACTCTTATTCGCTAGCGCTGAGGCAGAGAAACTAAGTGATAGAGCAGAACCGCAATTAGCGTTAGTCATTCATTGTATTTCGCGCGATGAAAAAGGCTTTTCAGGTGCCGATATTGTTAACCTATTTACCGAGTGTGACATTCGCTTTGGTGAGAGAGAAATCTTCCACCGATTTGAACAGCCAGGTGGCAAAGGTAATATTCAATTTTCTATAGTACACAGTTTTGAACCGCGTCACTTCTCGCCTGAAACCATATTAGACGACCACTTCCGTGGGTTGAGCTTATTTATGAAACTGCCTGGGGCTAAAGATCCAAGCGCTGCTTACGAAGCAATGTCGACCGTTGCACGCTTGTTAGCTAAACACTTTAATGCAGATTTGTATGATGGTGAGCGCAGTGCTTTGACTCAGCAAACCATTGAACATGAGCGCCAGCAAATTGTTGATTTTGAATTTCGACAAAAAGTGGCTGCTAGAAAACAAGCACTGTTATAGTCACTTATTATTATGAACCAACAAAATGATCTATTTGCCGATGAACCGCAGGGTTCTTCGGCCACTTCTTCTGATATCCAACAAAAGCTTACCCAGTTAAAAGATATTATTAATGAGCATAACTATCGCTATTATGCGTTAGATGAGCCAAGTATTCCTGATGCCGAATACGATCGACTCATGCGTGAACTACAGGCATTAGAAACTGCTCATCCAGAACTGGTAACTCCAGATTCGCCGACACAAAAAGTAGGTGCGCCGGCGTTAACTCGTTTTGAAGAAGTCGCTCATGAAATGCCTATGTTGTCGTTAGACAACGCCATGGATAAACCCGAATTCTTAGCGTTTTATCAGCGCCTACAAGAGCGTTTAAATACGTCAGATGATGTTGAGTTAGTGTGTGAGCCAAAATTAGATGGGCTAGCCATTAGCTTACTGTATGAAGAAGGTGTCTTAGTACGTGCCGCCACCCGTGGAGATGGTCAGACGGGTGAGAATGTAACAGCTAACGTACGCACTATTAAAAATATTCCCTTACGATTGCATGGTGACAATGTTCCAGCACGCGTAGAAATACGTGGCGAGGTGTATATTCCTTTGCAAGGGTTTGAAGAGTTAAACCAACGTGCCATAGAGCAGGGTGAGAAAACCTTTGCAAACCCACGCAATGCGGCAGCCGGTTCATTAAGACAATTAGACTCCTCGGTTACAGCAAAGCGCCCATTAGAGTTTTGTTCGTATGGGATGGGTGTTGTCAGTGATGATTATGCTATTCCTGCCACCTACAGTGAAATCCTTGAGCAGATAAAACGCTGGGGTGTGCGTATCAATGAACAAATGCGAGTGGTTAAAGACTTTGCAGACGCTCAAACATTTTATGAGAATTTAGGCGAAAAGCGTGCGGCACTGCCTTATGAAATTGATGGCACAGTATTTAAAGTTAATAGTCTCGCATTACAGCAGACGCTAGGTTTTGTTGCGCGTGCGCCGCGTTGGGCAATTGCCTATAAGTTTCCAGCAGTAGAAGAATTGACCGTACTACAAGGAGTGGATTTCCAAGTAGGGCGTACCGGTGCTTTAACGCCTGTAGCGCGTTTAAAACCAGTACAGGTGGCCGGTGTTACTGTCTCTAATGCTACCTTGCACAATATGGATGAAATTACTCGTTTAGACGTTCGTATCGGTGACACTATTATTATTCGTCGCGCGGGTGATGTTATTCCTAAAGTCGTCTCGGTTGTGTTAGAGCGTCGTCCAGATAACTCTCAAGAAATTCTATTACCAAGTCATTGCCCCGTCTGTGACTCTTTAGTTGAACGAGTAGAAGGCGAAGCCGTAGCGCGTTGTACCGGTGGTCTAATTTGTGCGGCGCAACGCAAAGAGGCTATTAAACACTTTGCCTCGCGTACAGCGATGGATATCGAAGGCCTGGGTGATAAATTAATCGAACAGCTGGTGGACGAAGATTTAATTGATAACGTTGCCGATCTATTTTATCTGACAAAAGAGCAGCTCGCCTCGCTTGAGCGTATGGCTGAAAAATCTGCACAAAATATATTGGATGCGTTAGAAACCTCTAAACAGACCACTCTTGGGCGTTTTATATACGCATTAGGCATACGTGAGGTGGGTGTAGTTACAGCAAACAACCTAGCGGCGCATTTTGGTTTTTTACAGCGAATTATTGATGCCGATATCGAGCACTTATTAGAGGTTCCTGATGTAGGCGTTATTGTGGCGTCTCACGTAAACAACTTTTTTACAGAACCACACAACTTAACCGTCATAGAACAACTACAGAAGGCCGGTGTTAACTGGATTGAACAAGAACCAGTGGCTGCTACCGACCTACCATTAACTGGGCAAACCGCTGTTATTACAGGAACTCTGGTTCAAAGTGGGATGAGTCGCACAGAAGCAAAAGAAAAGCTCGAAGCACTAGGCTGTAAAGTGGCTGGTAGTGTTTCTTCAAAAACAAGCTTTGTCGTCGCAGGTGAGAAAGCCGGCTCGAAACTGACAAAAGCGTTAGAGTTAAACGTAAACGTATTGTACGAAGACGACTTTTTAGAGTTCTTAGAGCAATATTAAAAAAGGCTTAGCGGATAAACCGCTCAGCCTTTTTATAACCGAATTAGCCGCGTAAATCGTCGTCTAATTCATCAGGTTCTACGAGTAGAGACTCTTCTTCTAGGTTTGGAAAGACCACCAACAGGGTTTCATCATTCTTTAACCCTTTCGTCCAACGCTTTAACCATAGATCTAAAGCAATGCTTTTAGGTTTGCAATCACTCCAGTCACCCGTTGCCCATTGCGCTGCGTAATCGGCATGTGGCCAGATGGGTAAACAGTTATCGCCTTCGGCACTTAAAGTCACCCAACCTTCATCGTTTGCCAGGCTCCAAATTTCACCGTGTTCGGTCACTTTATCGATAAAGTACTGATAACGCTGGTAGTTAGACAGGGTCAGGGTGTTGTCGCGTTCAGTGGTAGATAATTCAAAGCTCATTATTCGCCTTCCCACTCGCCATCGGTTTCATCGTCAGCGATTTCAGTCACTACGGTATCACCACACTTAGCACACTTACCTTCGATATAAACCACGCCTTCGCGCTCGTATTCTTTAGGTTCGATCATACCTAAGTCCATTTCTAGACAAGTATTGCAAAAAGTTTGTGTTAAGAAGGCTTCTTGATCTTCTTTATCACGGGCGTAAAAGTCTCGTTCTGTTATTTCCATTATTGGATTCTCAATAGTGTTTAAGAGTGTGTAAGTGGCTCTGCTTTCTTCCAGCGTGTATATAGCATGCTACTAAAAAAGAGTACAAGGGTACTGATGCTTAATAACCAGCCCCACAGGCTTCCGCCTGGTGTGAAGGCTAATAGCACCGCTAAAACAAAATAGAACATGCTCATAAATGACAGCCAAGTCGCTGTGCGATGTCTTTTTTGTAATAACCCGGGAATTAAAATTAAGAAGGGCAGTATTTTAAATAGCCACAGTCCTAATCCTGCTAGCCATAGCATGGCAGTGCTTGCTTCGCTGTTAGCTGGTGCGTTAGCAATGGTTTGACCTAGCAGTATTAAAAGAATGAATACGTAGGTGCTGGCCATTATTCGATAAGCAATGGTGGTTTTCATTAAGCGTTCTCAGCCAGTAATTTTTTAGCCAGCAAAGCGATGCGTTCGCCTTGCGCTTGGCACAGTTCGATTTCTTCTTTAGAAAGATCGTGATCATTTTTACTGCCTGCCCAATGGCTAGCACCATAAGGCGTGCCGCCAGCCTGTGTTTGCAGTAAACCTGCTTCGGTATAAGGAATGCCACAGAAAACCATGCCATGGTGTATTAAAGGCAACGCCATGGTGAGTAATGTACTTTCTTGGCCGCCGTGCAGCGAAGAGGTTGAGGTGAAAACCCCAGCGGGCTTATTGATTAATGCGCCGGTTAACCAGAGTGGGCTAGTACCATCTAGAAAATATTTTAACGGAGCAGCCATGTTACCAAAGCGGGTTGGGCTTCCCATTACTAAGCCGGCACAGTGTTTAAGGTCGTCGTCGGTGCAGTAAATAGCGCCGCTTTCCGGAACAGGCGGTAGGCTAGCATCAGTATCTGGTGATACAGATGGCACAGTACGAATACGTGCTTCTATACCGGCAACACGTTCAATGCCACGAGCAATTAACTGCGCCATCTTGGCTACCTTGCCATGACGGCTGTAATACAACACTAGTACATAGGGTTGGCTCACTTCACGATCTCCAGCACTAAGTGTGGTGGGCGACCGATACGTGCTTGATTACCAGCAACTACAATAGGACGCTCAATCAGCTTAGGGGTATTTACCATAGCTTCTATTAAGTCGGCTTCGCTTAGCTCGGTGTTATCCAATCCAAGTTCTTTATAAATGGTTTCTTTAGTACGCATTAATTGACGTGCTTGAATGCCCAGTTTTTGTAATAATTCGGCCAATTCATCAGCGTTAGGTGTATCTTTTAAATACTCTACAACCTCAGGCTCGATTCCTTGCTCTTGTAGAAGTGCTAAAGTTTCACGTGATTTTGAACAGCGTGGGTTATGATAAATGCGGATATTGCTCATAATAGAATCATTACTCATAAATAAAGGCTCAGAATTGAGCATGAAAATAATAAATACCTTATGTTAGCAGAGGAAACACGAATGCTAAAAAGATTTTGGAAAAGTATACGTATTGTAGGGCCGGTATTGTGGCAAACGGTCAGCCGCTTCGAAAATACAGAACGTCGACGTGACGCTGCTGCTTTGACCTACACCACATTATTTGCCTTAGTTCCTGTGCTGACGGTTATCTATGCCATCTTAAGTGCTATTCCTGCACTGCATGAGTGGGGCGGTGAAATTAACGCCAAAATGCTGAGCTACGTTATGCCAGAGGGCAGTGAGCAGATTTCTGAATATTTAATTGCCTTCAGTCAGCAAGCAAGACGCCTAACTTGGGTAGGGGTATTGTTTCTATTTATAACTTCTTTGATGCTTTTACGTACCATTGAAATTCAATTTAACAAAATCTGGAACGTTGATAAACCACGCTCAGGCTTACAAACTTTTTTTCGTTATTGGGCGGTATTAACACTAGGACCTGTGTTTATTATTGGCGCACTAACTGCCAGTTCGGTGGTCGCTTCTTTACCATTGATTACTAACTTAGAAAGCACGCCACTTTTAGTGCGCATGATTCCTTGGCTATTCAGTACAGCGGCATTAACCGCTATGTACATGTTGGTTCCAAACTGCCGTGTACCTTGGCGCAATGCCTTAATTGCAGCCTTTATTGTGGCGTTAGTACTAGAGCTTGGTAAGTTTTTATTTACTAGAATTATTGGATTGTTCCCGTCATATAAGCTAATTTACGGCGCTTTTGCAGCGGTACCTTTGTTCTTATTGTGGACTTATATGGCGTGGATGCTGCTGCTATTAGGGGCTGAGCTTAGTTATGCCTTAAGTCATTATGCTCCTAAAAATAGAAAGTTACCGACCTTATGGCGCCGTTTGTTGCTGGTTCATTTCTTGGTGAAACAACAAGAGAAGGGCGAGTTGTTAACTGAAAGAGAGCTGATTAAACGCGTAAGAGAGTTAACGCCGGTACAAGTGCGTGTCAGTTTACAAGAGCTGCAAAGACAAGGTTTAGCCACATTAACTCAAGAGAATCAGTGGGTATGGCTGCCTAATATTGAGCATTTTACTATTGTCGAGTTGTTTCAAGACATGACAATCACCGATTTAAACGCGCCTATGCCCGATGATGTTCGGATAGATACTGAGTTGCGCGAGCGTTGGCTAACCTGGCAAGAAACTCGCCGAGAGCATAGCCAACAAGTAATGGGTAAACCATTACAGACATTAATTTAAGGATTCTAATGAGCAAAGAAATACCTATTTTTGCAAATAATGCTGAACCTATGGCTGTTCTTAAAGTACATCCATGGCGTAGTGACTTATACGAAGAACTGCATAACAGGCCGTCTCCTGTTATTAATGGCTCGTGCCAAATTACGCACTTTACTTTGCTGTTAGATTCCGATGCGAATATTCAAGAATACGTTGCGGATTTATGTAAGCGTTTTAGTGTACCTGTGCCCAGTGAGCAGTCATCATGTTTTTATCAAGACTTTGGAGCGTTTGAGTTACGTTGGGAACAGCACTTAGAGTTCTCGAACTTTACTTTTATCTTTCCTGAGGATGAGCCCTTTGCCTCAGACACATTAAGCTATATTCCCAAAGATTGGCTAGCGGCTATGCCCGGTAAGCTTGTGGTAGCGTTAAACCTTGTGTTTATCGACCAAGAACCCAGTGAAGAAGAGTTGCGTTGGTTTGAAGGTCAGCGAGTATCGGGCTCCTATATTGCCGATGAGAAAGCACAAGTGTGGACGTCCTTTAAGCTTCATAGTGATGGCTTTGGGCGTATTCTGGTATCTAATAGAAATTTAACGCCTTATCAGAGTGGGCGCTTGGTACAGCGCTTATTCGAGCTTGAAACCTATCGTTTAATGTCGTTATTAGCACTTCCTATTGCGCGTCAGACTGGTCGTGAGCTGCATGAAACCGAAGAAAGTCTAACACGCTTGCACGACAGTATTGCAGATATTGAAGTTGAGTATGATGAGCGCCAATTATTACAAGAGCTCTCATTGTTAGCGGCCGATGTAGAGCGTCGACGCTCTAACACTAACTATCGCTTTTCGGCCGCAGTGGCGTATCACGATATTGTGGTTGACCGTTTAAATCAGCTACGTGAAACCCCGATTGATGGCATGCAAAGTCTGCGTGAGTTTCTAGAAAGACGTTTAACGCCAGGTATTAAAACCTGTAATTCAGTCCGTGATCGTTTAGAAGATTTGTCTCGACGTATTACACGAACGACTAGCCTGTTACGTGCACGAGTAGACTTAACCATTCAAGAGCAAAACCAAGACTTATTGTCATCAATGAACCGTCGTAGTCAGTTGCAGTTAAGATTGCAGCAAACGGTTGAAGGCTTGTCGGTTGTGGCGATTAGTTACTACTTAGTCTCTTTATTAGGCTTTGTGTATCAGGGATTAAACAGTGCAGGAGTCGATATTGACGTTAATTTAGCCAAGGGTGTATCGGCGCCTATAGTTGTAGGTGGTGTTTATTATGCCGTACGCCGTATTCGTGCCTATATAACGCAGACCGTTAAGAAGTAATAAAAAAGGGCACTTAGACGAATCTAAGTGCCCTGATTATCTAGCGTAAGCTATAGGCTATTTGGCTTTGCGCTGTGCTTCTTTTAACGCTAGCTTTTCTTGGCGACGCTTTTCAATAATTTCATCGATGCTATCACCAATATGAATTTCACCGCGTTCACGGGCCAGTTGTATTTGACGCTCGCGCTCTCGGAAACGTTCACGCTGTTCATCGGTTTGCTCGTGGTAGCAGAAGTGACAGCTTATACCAGCTTCATAATGCTTGTGTTGTTTGTCTTCTTCAGTAATAGGGCGACGGCAAGCGTGGCACTGATCAAAGTTACCTTTTTCTAACTTATGGTTAACGGTGACGCGATTGTCGAATACGAAACATTCACCTTCCCACATGGTTTCTTCTTCAGGCACTTCTTCTAAGTATTTTAAAATACCGCCTTCTAAGTGGTAAACCTCATCAAAGCCTTGTTCTTTTAGGTAGGCAGTCGATTTTTCACAACGAATACCGCCAGTACAGAACATAGCTACTTTTTTGTGTTTGTTTGGATCTAAGTTTTCTTTAACGTACTTAGGAAACTCACGGAAAGTAGTAGTGTTAGGATCGATAGCGCCCTTAAAAGTACCTACCTGAACTTCATAGTCATTACGCGTATCAATTAAAACAACATCGTCTCTGGATATTAGTGAGTTCCAGTCTTTCGGTTTAACGTATGTGCCCACTATGCGTTTTGGATCGATACCATTGACGCCCATGGTTACAATTTCTTTCTTCAGTTTTACTTTGGTACGGTAGAACGGCATGTCATCATCAAGGGACTCTTTAGAATCAATACCACGAATACGCTCGTCGCTATTTAAATAAGCAAGCAAACCGTCTATGGCTTCACGGGTGCCCGCAACGGTTCCATTAATGCCTTCTTTGGCTAATAACAGGGTACCTTTAACACCTAAACGCTGCATTTCATCGAGTAAGGGTTGGCGTAGTTCTTGGTAATCGTCAAGAACAACAAATTTATAAAGCGCGCAGACAACTACGGGCTGTTTTTCAGTGGACATACTACCTCGCTTGCCGGAACGTAAAACCGGTGCATTGGGGGATTGCTGGATTGAAGGCGGGTATTATAACGAAATTAGGGATGGGTTCTAGTAAGGAGTACCGCCTAGAAGCTCTAAGCGGTACTGAATAGAAGTAATGACAGGTTAAACAGAGATTAGGCTTCTAGGGTTTTTACGAAGCGCTCGGTCAGTTCATCGCTAGCTTTAACTGTTAACCAACGTTCAATTAAAGAGCGAACTTCGTCATCGGTGCTTAAACTTTGGCCAAGACCGTTAGCTAGACGTTGAACCTGCAATTCCATACGGCGACTGTGGTCGGCCTCAGGGCTTTCTTTGTCTTTTGCAATTTCAAGTAGTAGGCATAGGTCTAGAGCCGATTCAGCAGCAGATGGCTGTTCCGCACGTGCTTGCTCAAATAAGTCCGCTGAATACCCTTTAGGTAAGGGTAGGGTGCAAGCTTGTTGCCAAGCGTCATCATCAGCATGCAGATTATTTAGTCGCGCAATTAAGCCAGCTTGTTGCTGTTTTAATGCTTCATTATCAAGCGCTTGTCTGGCGTCTGACAGTTTTTTGCTAAGTGCCTGATGAACATTCTTTGGCAAGCTTGCTTCTTGTAAGTGTTCGTTGGCTTCTCTTAAAAGCGATTTAATTTCTTCTTTCGATGCATTAAGGGCGTTGTTCACTATGGTTTCCGCGGCACTAATTGCTTCAGAAATCTCACTCTTACGCTCAGCGCGTTGCTCATCTAAGCGGGCAAAAATGGCATCGCACGATTTACGGAATTCACGCCAGAGTTTTTGGTCTGGGCCACGTGGCGTAACGCCTACGTTTTTCCATTGGCTTTGCAGCGCTTTCACTTGGTCTACAACGCCTTGTAGCTCTTCAGATTGCAGAAGCTGCTCTGCCTTTTGCACAATTTCGTTTTTGATATTGATGTTGCGTTCGTACTCTTGCTTTAGATTGGCATAAATACGGTCACAGATTTCATTGAAACGATCTTGTGTTTCTTTGTGCAGTGAACGTTCGATGGGGCCATAGCTGCGGAAAGTTTCGCGGGCTTTGTCTAATGTTTTTTGGACAGCTTTCCAATCAGCGTTATCCCAATCCATTCCCAGCTCGTAAGTAGACAGTTCGTTAATAAGTTTGTGACGAAGTTCTACATAGCTATCACGTAGCTTAGCTTGCTCGGCAAAATAGGCTTTGCAGGGCTCAAAGGCTTTGTCAGCGGCTTGGTTAAAGCTTTCCCAAAGATCACGGTCGTTACCTGTGCCTGTGGTGGATAGGGTTTTCCATTCCTCTTGCAGATCACGAATTTTGTCGGCCAAAATAGCTGGGGCGATGTCTGCACCGATAAGTTCTTTCATGCTAGCAATTAAGCTTTCTTTTTTAGGGGTGGTAGCGAAACCAGCCCAGTCACGTAGCTCTTGCAGTTGTGCTTGTAAGCCACGCAGTTGCTGTTGTAATGCCGTTGCCTTGTTAGGGCTAATTTGCTTTAAGCCTTGCTGGATTTGACGGTTAAACTTAGCCGCTTCTTTGGTTAAACCAGCTTTAAGCGCCTGCTCAAATTCAACAAGTTGCTTTTTGATCTGTTGAATCTTTGAATCTTGAGCATCTAATAAAGCCGCTTGCTGCTGCTTTAAAGTGTTCACTTTTTCTAATAGCTGTTGATGCCATTCAGGCGAGCTAAGTATTTGTGGCCATGACAGGCTTTTAAGCCAACGCTCTCCTTGTTTAAGAAGTTTTTGCAAAGTAGCAGAATCTTGGCTGTGGTTGCTTAACCATTCGTTCAGTTCGGTTTGCGCCTGTTGGTATTCAGTCAGTGCAGATTGCACGTTTAATAGAAGCTGTAGATTGCTTTCAAATTCTTTTGCGACCTCAGCATCAGGCTTGTGCTGACGAAATGCTTCATTCCAATGTTGCTCTAGCTGTTGAATGCCATTGGTTAACTCGTCTAATGAAATGCTGTTGGCTTGTTCGAGCAACTCAATGGTTTGCTGAACGGTTTGAAGCTGCATTTCATTTGCAGCAGCTTTGGCTGCTTTAGCGGCTAAGGCTTGCTCTTCTTCTTCAAGGTGTTGCTGCAAAATAAGTGCAGCATTGTCGAGCTCGGTTTGCATGCTTTGCACTGTAGTGGCATCAGCAAACTCAGACAGCTGTTCCCATTCTTGGTTTATTACCTGCAGTTTGCCACTGAACTCCGGTTGATAACCAACGCGAGTTAAATAACGTGCTTGGCTTACTAGGTACTCAATACGCTCTTGGCGCTCTTTGTTTTCTTGCTGAGTAGCGCGCATGTCGGCTAATCGCGACTTACATAAGCGAAAGAGCGCTTTGTCTTTGCTTTTAGAGTGGGTTTGTAGCTTTTGTAACAGCTCGCGACTGTTAATGTTTTCAGCGGCAGCATTACGTACCGCTGCTACTGTATGCTGCATGGCAATTTGCAGGTGATCTTCTTCGTTAGAAATTCTTTCCAACGCCTCTAAACAATAGGTCGCATCTGTTTGCGATAAAATAACTTGTCGCAATTCATCGGTAGGAATTGATGCGATATCAGGACGCTCGATAACAGTCTTTTGTTTGACTTGGGCAGTCTTGTTATTCTCTTTATTAGTTGAGGCTTGTTTGGATTTAAAAAGCTTACTAAAAAACACCATAGATAAAGATCCGAATAGTTGGATAAAAGCGCCATCATTGTACCTAGCCATGCTTAATAGTGAAGTACAAAAGGTGGCTAGCTGATGCAGACGTTAAGGAATGACTGTGGTAAAGTCACGCAAAAATAACGCATTACTTATAACAATAAAAACCACCATGGGGTAGCAAATGAATATTCTTCGCTATGTACTACTAGCAAGTCTTATGATGTTAACAGGCTGTTCTTCACTTGGCATTCTTTCAACTTCTGAAGAAAGATTGACGCAAAAGTACACCAACGAAACATCTCGTTATGTAGAAGTCGATAATCTAACGTTTCATTACCAAGATGAAGGGGTAGGTCCAACGCTAGTATTATTACACGGCGTCGCGTCTTCATTGCATACATGGGATGGTTGGGTAAAAGAGCTAAGCCCGTCTTACCGTATTATTCGTATCGATTTACCAGGGCACGGTTTAACAGGACCCGATCCTAGCCGTAAGAATATTGATATTGAATACATGACTGAGATGATCAATAAGTTACTAGTACGTATTAATGTTGATAACGCACACTTTGCCGGTAACTCTTTAGGCGGATACATTGCTTGGAATTTTGCCGTAAAATACCCAGAAAAAGTAAACAAACTTGTTTTACTTGATTCAGCTGGCTATCCGCAAAAAATGCCATTTATTATGAGTTTTGCATCCTGGCCAGGTATTGGAGAGATGAGCCAAATATTTATGCCGCGCTTTATGATTGGTAATAACGTTAAGCGTGCTTATGGCGACAAGAAGAAAGTTGATAAAGAATTAGTACGTCGTTATCACGACTTAACGTTACGTAAAGGAAACCGTAAAGCGTTAGTGCGTCTTTTCCGTGAAATGAAAAGACAAAGTAAGAATGAAGAGTTAAGTTTGGCGGTAAAACGAGTTCAAGCACCGACCTTACTAATGTGGGGCGAAAAGGACACTTGGGTACCGTTAGATGTTATGCAGCGATTCCAAGAAGATTTGCGTGATGTCGTATCGGTTACCTATGAAGGCGTCGGACATATGCCAATGGAAGAAATTCCAGTACAAACTGCGCGTGATGCCGATCACTTCTTTAAAACAGGTGAGCCATTCTTACCTTCTGCAGAATACCAATAGTTAGCCATAGTTAAGTGCTTAAGGAATTAGTTTGAATACGATAGTTTGGTACGATTATGAAACCTTTGGCATAAATCCGGCCTTTGATAGGCCGGCGCAATTTGCCGCTATTCGTACCGATGAGGATCTTAACGAGATAGAAGAACCCGTTGAGATCTTCTGCAAACCTGCTGATGACTTTCTGCCCCATCCTCAAGCCGTTCTGATTACCGGTATCACTCCTCAAGAATGTCAGCGTAAAGGCGTGGTTGAACACGAGTTTATACGCCGCATTAACGAGATGTTTAGTGTGCCTAATACCTGTGTGGCAGGTTACAACAGCATTCGTTTTGATGATGAAGTCACTCGGTACGGTTTGTATCGTAATTTTTTCGATCCTTACGAGCGCGAATGGAAAAACGGTAACTCGCGCTGGGATTTGCTCGATATCGTTCGTTGTGTATACGCCTTGCGTCCTGAGGGAATCAACTGGCCTAAACATGCGGACGGGCGTCCGAGCTTTAAGCTAGAAGACTTAACTGCTGCGAATGGCTTAGATCATGGCAAAGCACATGATGCTGTTTCAGACGTGCGCGCTACTATTGCCTTAGCAAAGCTTGTAAAAGAAAAGCAGCCAAAGTTATTTGATTACTTCTATGGTTTGCGTACTAAAAATAACGTTCAAAATTTAATCAATGTGGCGAACCATACGCCCTTAGTGCATGTGTCGGGTAAAATTCCGGCCGAGCAGGGGTGTATGACGGTAGTCGTTCCTTTGTGTTGGCATCCAACCAATAAAAACTCGGTTATCGTGTGGGACTTACAACATAATCCAAGCATTCTTCATCAGTTATCCGCTGAAGAGATTCAAGCGCGGGTCTTTACGCGTACAGTTGATTTACCTGAAGGTGTCGAGCGTCTGCCGCTAAAAGAAATTCATATTAATAAAGCCCCTGTGGTCGCGCCTATGGGGGTGCTAACGCCTGACCAAGCAGAACGTTGGAATATAAGCGGAGACAGTCTACGCAGCCACTTAGCCGCGCTAAGAGAGCAGGGCGTACAGATTGATAAGCTTCACAAAGTCTTTACCAGTACTGCTTTTGAAAAAGACCCAGACGTTGATGGTCAGCTGTACGATGCTTTTTTCTCGAATGCAGACAAGCAGGTGATGGAGAAAATCCATGCAATGTCGCCTTGGGACTTGGCCGACTGGACCGCTTCGTTTAAAGATCCTCGTGGAGAAGAAATGTTATTTCGTTTCCGAGCACGAAATTATCCAGACACCTTGAGTGAAGACGAGCAAGAACGTTGGGAGCAGTATCGTATTGCTCGGTTAGTAGACAGCACACACCCGAAAATACTGAATTTCCATCAGTTTGCTCAAGCGTTACAGCTTGCTGCAGAGCAGGTAGAGAATGACCCAGTTAAGATTGAATGGATAAAAGAGCTGCAGCTTTATGCAGAGTCTATTTATCCATATATCTAGGGCTACTTAAGCAAGGACTGCTAGACCGTCCTTGTAGGTGCTTGTGCTAAGTAGCGGAAGTCTTCACCGGTTGGGTTTTGGAACACATTCAGACCAAACTCGTTGATGATAGATAAAAAGTGATCAAACATATCCGACTGAATCGCCTCGTAAGACACCCAAGCCACAGTATCTGTAAAACAGTATATTTCTAAAGGCACGCCCTCAGGGGTGGGCTCTAATAAGCGTGTTAAAAACAGCATATCCTTACGGATAAGAGGATTACTTTTAATGTACTCTAGTGCGTAAGCTCTGAACGTACCAATATTGGTTAAGCTACGGTTGTTTAACGGTGACTTTTCTTTTTTCTTTAAGCGCGTGTTCCAGCTTTCAATATCCGTCAGTTTTTCAGTTAAATAAGGCTCTAGTAGCTCTAAACCTTTTAGTTTCTCAAGCTCTTCTTGGGTTAGAAAACGAATGCTGTGTTGATCGATTAAAATACTGCGCTTAATACGACGGCCACCCGACTCCTGCATCCCTCGCCAGTTAATAAAGGATTCGCTAATAAAGTTTTTAGTGGGAACGGTGGTGATGGTTTTATCCCAGTTTTGTATGCGAACCGTGTGCAAGGCCATATCAATCACAAAACCGTCTGCGTTTTGCTGACGCATTTCTACCCAGTCACCAATACGAATTAACTGACCAGCAGAGATCTGCACACTGGCCACTAACGACAATAAAGTATTTTGGAACACGAACATAAACACCGCCGCCGCGGCACCAAGACCAGAGATTAAAATTAACGGCGAACGGTTAACCAGTAACGCCAGCACCAAAACGGTGGCAATGATATAAATAACTATCTTAAGAATCTGCATATAGCCCTTAATGGGCTTGTCGTTAGCGTCTGGCCTACGCTCGTACATATAATTAAGAATGTTAATAACCTGTATAGCCACTGCGGTTAATACAATCACCACAAAAGCTTGCGCTAGGTTACTAATAAAAATAGAGACACCATCAGGTAAGTTAGTGAGAAAGCGCACACCTTCCGCTAGAATAATGGCCGGTAAAATACTTGCCAACCAAGGTACAAACTTTAGCCTTCCACTGATCTCAAGTTCATTGAATGCTTTAGAACGAATAGACCTGCGTATCATCTTGCGTAAAAGGCGTTTAGATAACACCCCAGTTACCCAAGCCGTTAACACCAAAGCAATAAGACCCGCACCAGTTTGTATTACTGGATTATCGAAATACTGTAAAAAACTTTCAGAACTGAGTTGCATAGGGAAGATACAAATTTAGTGAATGAATATAAAGCAGAGTATAAATAGAGCAAAATAAGATGCTAGAGTTCTCTTTAGAAATATTATTAATATTGTCAGCTGTTGCCTTGCTAGCAGGCTTTATTGATGCCATAGCAGGCGGTGGCGGCTTACTGACCATTCCTGCTTTAATGCTGGTGGGTATTAACCCAGTACAAGCCATTGCCACCAACAAACTGCAAGCCTGCTTTGGTAGCTTTACTGCGACTCGGTTTTTTATTAAACAAGGCTTAGTACAACCTAAAGACAACCTACTTAGCATTCTAATGGTGGCCATTGGAGCGGCAGCGGGTGCTGTGCTTATTCAATGGTTTGATACCGACTTGTTATTAGTGGTTATGCCTTACGCTTTAATCTTCATCGCCTTCTACTTACTGTTCGCTCGCAACTTTGGTAAAAGCAGCGGTGAACCTAAAATATCCAGCACTGTTTTCAACAGCACCGCTATTCCGGCAGTCGGCGTTTACGACGGTTTCTTTGGCCCAGGCACAGGCACATTCTTTACTTTAGGTTACTGCCAACTGCGCGGCATGAACATGCTAGATGCCACCGCTCATGCCAAACTGATGAACTTCACCACCAACATAGTATCGCTATTGGTTTTTATACTATCGGGGCAAATACTCTGGGTAGTGGGCCTAAGCATGGCTATAGGGCAAGCCATAGGCGCAAGGTTAGGCGCAGCCACCGCACTTAAGCATGGCGTAGGCTTTATACGCTTAATGACTGTAGTCATTTGTGTGGCAATAAGTGTTAGTTTGTTGGTTAGGGGCTAATTTGTTGGTTATGGGCTAGGCTTTTTATTTAAAGACTATATAAATCAATAGCTTGTAAGTAATTATAAAGAAGCGAAAAAATGACCATAATAGGCTAAACGAGCATGCACGAATTACCACCTTTGGTAGCCTTGCATTTCAATATAAAAGCCATAATACTCAAGTACTTACAATAATTAAAAGCAGGCTGCTTTGAAGGACAAAATGAGCATGCCTATGAATAAGCTGTTAGCATTCTCCTATTAAGAGGATCGTGATGAACACTAAACCTCAAATATTATTTTTGTCTCATGGCGGCGGGCCGATGCCACTTCTAGGTGATGTTGGGCATAAAGAAATGATTGATTGCTTGCAAAAAATCTCATCTATTTTGCGTAAGCCATCAGCCATTTTAGTGGTAAGTGCGCACTGGGAAGAAAAAATCCCAACCATTACTTCGGGCGCCAACCCTTCCCTTATTTACGATTACTATGGATTTCCAGAAAAGTCTTATAGTATTACCTATCCTTGTCCGGGAGAGCCATCACTGGCGGAGCAGACCTATAAGCGGCTGGAGCATTCAGGTATTTCCGCAAAACTTGATGAGCAGCGCGGTTTTGACCACGGTCTATTTATTCCTCTGAAAATCATGTACCCGGAGGCAGATATTCCGTGCATTCAGCTCTCTCTTGTCGATAATCTCAGTCCAGCAGCTCATGTCGAGATAGGGCGAGCAATCCAAGACTTGGAGTATGAAAATTTACTTATAATTGGTTCTGGTTTCTCCTTTCATAATATGAAAGCATTTTTTTCATCTGAAACCAGTGAATCAAAAACTTTAAATGAATCTTTTGAAGCGTGGCTGCTAGAGACTTGCACTAACAGTAGTATTACTGAAGAAGAAAGAGAACAAAGATTTATCCAATGGGAAAAAGCCCCCGGTGCTCGTTACTGTCACCCAAGAGAAGAGCATTTATTGCCGTTGCACGTTTGCTATGGAATAGCTAATAGTGTTTGCACTAAGTCGTTTGAGCTAAAGATTCTAAATAAAAAATCGAGCATGTACATCTGGTCATAAAATGCTAACAAACGCGTCA
>CALJVD010000114.1 GCA_937974825.1 uncultured Oceanospirillaceae bacterium
AGCTTGGAGCTTGGAGTCGAGCGGGCATTGCACCAGACTCTAGGCTTTAGGCACTAGGCTTTAAACAATAAAAGTATTAGGTTATCGAAAACAAAAAATAAATTTTAGCAGGTAATAATAATGACTAAACAACTATCAGGTGCAGGCTTGCGCGGCCAAGTCGCCGGTAAAACAGCTCTGTCGACCGTAGGTCAAGAAGGCTCGGGTTTAACCTATCGTGGTTATGACGTTAAAGATTTAGCAGCTAACTGTGAGTTTGAAGAAGTTGCCTATCTTATTCTTAAAGGTAAGTTACCAAATCGTTCAGAATTAGATTCTTACAAGGCTAAACTAAAATCATTACGTAGTTTGCCGCAGGCATTAAAAGAAGTGTTAGAGCGTATTCCTGCTAGCGCACACCCTATGGATGTGATGCGTACGGGTTGCTCAATGTTGGGCAACTTAGAAACTGAAACAGACTTTGACCAACAACAAGATGCAACTGATCGTTTATTGGCTGTTTTTCCCGGCATGATCAACTACTGGTACAACTTCAGTCATAACGGTAAGCGTATTGAAGAAGAAACCGCTGCCGATTCTATTGCTGAACAGTTTTTATGGACATTGCATGGTGAAAAGCCTTCTGAATTACACACTCGTGTAATGCAGGCGTCACTAATTTTATACGCCGAGCATGAGTTCAACGCCTCTACCTTTACCGCGCGTGTTTGTGCTTCGACTTTAAGTGACATGCATTCTTGTATTACCGGTGCTATTGGTTCGTTACGTGGCCCGTTACACGGTGGTGCTAACGAAGCGGCAATGGAGCTTATTGAAGGCATGAAAGACGCTGAAGATGCTGAGCAAAAAATCATGGGCATGCTTGAGCGCAAAGAAAAAATCATGGGCTTTGGTCACGCCATTTACCGTGAGTCTGATCCGCGTAACGCCATTATTAAAGAATGGTCAGAGAAGCTTGCCAACGAAAATGGTGACACCAATCTTTATGATATTTCTGTGCGTTGTGAGGCCGTTATGTGGCGCGAGAAGAAGCTGTTCTGTAACGCTGACTTCTTCCATGCATCCGCATACAACTACATGGGGATTCCAACAAAGTTATTTACACCTATCTTTGTGTGCAGCCGTTTAACCGGCTGGGCAGCGCATGTGATGGAGCAGCGTTCAGACAACCGTATTATTCGCCCAAGTGCTGAATACATTGGTGAAGATGCTCGT
>CALJVD010000115.1 GCA_937974825.1 uncultured Oceanospirillaceae bacterium
ACACCCCATGAGTCAATAAAGTGTTCAACGTAGTTGTTTGGTTCGGTAACGGCTTCTTCACTAAAAGTCGGCTTGGGAATATCGTTTAAACCTTCAAAGCTACGGCCTTGCATTAACTCGGTTAGGCTGCGCTCAATGGCTACTTGTGGGTTAGGGTGAGCACCAAAACAGGGGAATACGCCACCGGTTTTAGGGTTCATAAGGGTGACTGAGACCACTGGGAACTGGCCACCTAAAGACGCATCTTTTACCAAAATAGGGAAGCCTTGGGCTTCTAAAGCATTGATGCCTTCTACAATGCTTGGGTATCTGTCTAATACTTCTTGCGGATAGTCGGGTAGGGCAATTTGCTCTTCGATAATGTACTTTTTAATCGCACGTTCAAAGATTTCAGATAAGCACTGTACTTGAGCTTCGGCCAAGGTATTGCCGGCACTCATACCGTTACTTAAGTACAGGTTTTCTAATAAGTTCGATGGGAAATAAACCGTTTCGCCATCGCTGTGGCGCTTAAAGGGCAACGAACAAATACCGCGCTCTACATTACCCGAGTTGGTGTCTATTAGGTGTGTGCCTAAAAGATCGTTGTTTGGGTTGTAAATGCTTAAACAGTGTTCGTCTAAAATTTCTTTGGGTAACTCGCCATTCGGACCCGGCTTAAACCACTTTTCATTGGGGTAATGCACAAATTCAGCGTTGGCTAGCTCTTCACCAAAGTACTGATCGTTGTAGTAGAAGTTATTGTTCATACGCTCGATGTATTCACCAAGGGCAGAACATAATGCCGCTTCTTTAGTGGCACCTTTGCCGTTAGCAAAACACATAGGAGATGCCGCTTCACGCAAGTGCAAAGACCACACGTTAGGAACAATATTACGCCAAGATGCAATTTCTACCTTAATACCTACATCAGACAATATCTTGGTCATATTGGCGATGGTTTGCTCAAGCGGTAAGTCTTTGCCTTCGATAAAAGTTTGACTGTTAGGGTCGGGCTTAATAGATAACAAGCCTTGGGTGTCGGCATCGATGTTTTCAACGATTTCAATTTCAAAGTCTGGGCTTTGTTGAATGGTCTTTTTAACTGTACAGCGGTCAATGGAACGGACTATTCCAAGACGATCTTTTTCAGATATGGTATCAGGTAGCTCGACCTGTATCTTGAAGGTTTGTTTGTAGCGGTTTTCAGGATCAACAATGTTGTTCTGTGATAAACGAATATCATCGGTAGGAATATCACGCGCTAAACAATACACCTTAACGAAGTAGGCCGCACAAAGCGCTGACGACGCTAAGAAGTAATCAAATGGGCCAGGAGCTGAGCCGTCACCCTTGTATCGAATAGGTTGATCAGACACTACGCTGAAGTCATCAAATAGGGCTTCTAAGCGTAAGTTATCGAGATAATTAACTTTGATTTCCATAGGGGTACTAGCTACTCATTTGTGGATAGGGTCGCAGATCTTAGTTGCAAATGCGAGACGTTATCATTTAGTATTGCGCGGCTTTTGGTATTCCTGTAAATAATTGACTCTGTAAGGAAGTTCCATGAATTTGAAGATGCCTAGTAGGCAAACGCAAAGTTGGGTGTTAAGCATGTTGGCAATGGCTGTAATTTCAGCGCCAGCACTGGCTGCAGACGAACAACTAGATAGTAAGTCTAAATCATTGGACACTCAAGTAGTGTTAGGTTCTGGTAGTAAGATAAGTATCTTAGAAAACCCTGCTTCGGTCTCGGTTGTTACAGAAGAAGATATTCAAAAGAACCCGGCTATTGGTATTGCCGATCAGTTAAGAAACCTTCCCGGTGTTCAAGTCTATGATGACGGCACGCCCGGTATGATGCGTATTCGAATTCGTGGTGAAGAATCGCGCCGTGTCACCATTCAGATAGATGGCCATGCCATTACTGACCACTCCGCCTATGGCGCTCCCATGTTGTTAGACCCTTCCGTGGTTGAGCGTATTGAAGTTGTGCGTGGGCCATCGTCGGTGTTAAGTGGCTCTAACGCCATTGGTGGCGTAGTTAACATCATTACGAAACGCGGAAGCACTAAGCCAATTGAAGGCAGCATTACTGC
>CALJVD010000116.1 GCA_937974825.1 uncultured Oceanospirillaceae bacterium
GCCTACGCAATTTATATAAAGTTGTGTAAATGAACCCGTAGAAAAGATACAGTTACGAGGTTTGCTCGTCAAGATCTCTCATCATTTGTTACCTTAATAGAACAATTAGTTCTCTAGTGTTGAAAGATAGATTTATGACTGCCTAAGAGATTCAGTCCTGATATTTATATGCTGTGATGGGTCAAATACCAACGCTGGTATTGCAAACTTTCTACAATCTGCCGATGATTAAGTTATTCAGAATTTTTTATTAATAAGTAGGCAGTTCAGTTAAGGAATTGTAATGATTACGGAAGACCAATTAGAACAGCTCTGCCTGCGCTGGTTTGAAGAAACCGGTTATGAAGTCGTCTGTGGTTATGACATTGCTCCAGGTGAGCCTGCTGCCGAGCGTACTGACTATCGTCAGGTGGTATTGCACGACCGGCTGCTTAACCAACTTATTAAAATAAACCCTCAAATTCCTGCCGATGCCTTAGAGCAAGTTGCACAACAAATTGCGAAGCCTGAAACCCCTGTACTCATTACCAATAACAAGTATTTTCATAAGCAGTTATTGCAAGGGGTTAAAATTGAATTTAAAGACCAAGAAGGGCAAACAAAAACTGACTATGCTTATTTAGTCGATTTTTCTAATACCAGCAATAACCAGTTCTTAGTGCTCAATCAATTTACTATTAGCGGAACCAAAGGTAACCGTCGACCCGATATTGTTGTGTTTATTAACGGTCTGCCTTTGGCCGTTATCGAACTTAAGAACCCCGCCGACACCAGTGCCGACGTGTGGCAGGCGTATCAACAACTGCAAACGTATAAAGATGAAATACCAGACCTGTTTATGTTTAACGAGGCGCTGGTGGTAAGTGATGGCTTTGATGCGCGGGTGGGTTCGTTAACGGCCAATAAAGAACGCTTTATGCCGTGGCGCGTGGTTAATAACGAACATGATAAACCCATGTTCGAGTATTTTTTAGAAACCATGGTTAGAGGGTTCTTTAAGCCCGATTTGTTTCTAGATTACCTGCGTCACTTCGTTATGTTTGAGCAGGATGGTGATATCACCATTAAGAAAATTGCGGGTTACCACCAGTTCCATGCGGTACGTGAGGCAGTAAAAGCTACTTTAATTGCTTCGCAACGCCCCGATGAGTTATTGCAAAAAGAGCCTCGCGCTAATTACGCCAGTAAAGTGAAACCAGGCTCTGGTAAAGCTGGGGTGGTGTGGCATACACAAGGTTCTGGTAAGTCTATATCAATGGTGTGTTATGCCGGTAAGTTGTTAGCCCAGCCAGAAATGAATAACCCAACGCTTGTGGTGGTTACCGACCGTAATGATTTAGACGGCCAGTTGTTTAATACTTTCGCTATGGCCTCTGAAACACTTAACCAAACACCGGTACAAGCGGCTGACCGTGATGACTTGCGTCAGATTTTAGAGTCTCGGCAAGCAGGTGGTATTATTTTTACCACCATTCAAAAATTTGCGCTGTTACAAGACGAAATCACTCATCCGGTTTTAAGTAAACGCCACAATATTGTTGTGGTGAGTGATGAAGCGCACCGTAGTCAATATGGCGATAAAGCCACGCTTAACAAAGAAACCGGAAAATACACGTTCGGTTACTCTAAACACCTGCGTGATGCCTTACCTGAAGCGTCTTTTATTGGCTTTACTGGCACCCCAATCGACAGTGCCGATAAAGACACCCGTGCCGTGTTCGGTGATTACGTATCCATTTATGACATTCAAGATGCCGTAGACGATGGCGCAACTGTGCCTATTTATTATGAATCGCGCTTAGCGAAACTTGATATTAACGCAGACGAAATAGAAGAGTTAAATGAAGACGTCGACGAAGTTATTGAAGACGAAGAAGATGTTTCAGTAAGAGAGAGAACTAAGTCTAAGTGGGCAGCATTAGAAAAGCTGGTGGGCAGCAAGCCGCGCGTTCAACAAATAGCAGAAGATCTGGTTGTACACTTTGAAAAACGACAAAGCACCATGGATGGTAAAGCCATGATTGTGTGTATGAGTCGTGAGATATGTGTCGATATGTACGATGCTATTGTTGCCTTAAGGCCTGATTGGCACGACACAGACGTTAATAAAGGCGCTATTAAAATAGTCATGACGGGTTCAGCTTCAGATAAAGCCAAACTGCAGCCTCACATTTATAACAAAGAAACAAAAAAGCTATTTGAACGTCGCTTTAAAGACATAAACGACCCGCTTAAATTAGTGATAGTACGCGATATGTGGCTTACTGGTTTTGATGCACCAAACTGCCACACTATGTACATCGACAAGCCCATGAAAGGCCACAACCTAATGCAGGCCATTGCCCGTGTTAACCGCGTATTTAAAGACAAGCCCGGTGGCTTGGTGGTGGACTACATTGGTATTGCCAATGAGCTAAAAGCGGCTTTAAAAACCTATACCAATTCCAACGGCAGAGGCCAGCCCGCCATTGACGCCAGCGAAGCGTTTGCGCTGTTAGAAGAGCACATGGACAAGCTACACGGCTTAATGCACGGCTGCGATTACAGCAATTATGAAACCGATGCATTAGCGCTGCTACCAAAAGTAATGAACCATATTGTGAGCTTGCCTAACGAGGGCAGTGGCGAGTTGGATGGTAAAAAACGCTTCTTAGATATTATGGCCAGTATTCGTGCCGCTTTTACTTTGTGTGGCACTTTGGATGAAGCCAAAGCGTACTCAACTGAAATAGCATTTTTTGGCGCTGTAAAAAACGCCATTACCAAGTTCACTACGGTAGACAAACGCCGAGACGACGAAGCTAAAAACACTGCCCTAAAACAAATTATAGATAACGCCATTATTGCTGAAGGCGTGGATGATATATTTGCCCTAGTCGGGTTAGATAAACCTAACGTGGGCTTGCTCTCGCCCGAGTTTTTAGAAGACGTTGCTAACATTAAAGAAAAGAACCTAGCCGTTGATTTACTAGAGCGGCTACTGCGTGACGAAGTAAAACACCGTATGAAAACCGACGTGGTTTCAGAAAAGAAATATTCTGATCGAATTCTAGAAACCTTACGCAAATACCATAACCGTTCAATTGAAACCGCTCAGGTTATTGAAGAAATGATACAAATGGCCAAAGACATGGCCGCCGATGCAGAGCTTGCAGAGAAGTCTGGTCTTAATCCTGATGAAATAGCCTTCTATCGAGCGTTAATTCAAAACGAATCAGCAGTAAAAGAGCTGGGCGACAACAACCTACGCGAACTGGCTAAATACGTTACCGAACAACTGCGTAAAAG
>CALJVD010000117.1 GCA_937974825.1 uncultured Oceanospirillaceae bacterium
CGGCTCTCGGCTCTCGGCTCTCGGCTCTCGGCTCTCGGCTCTCGGCTCTCGGCTCTCGGCTCCCGACTTATGACCTAACGCCTCACTCCAATTCTTCCTACTTTTAAAGCATTACCTTCACAACCCAAAGACTGAGTGTTAATCAAAAAATTATTATTCAGTGCGCTTAATACCAATTGAAACTTGCGCTCAGCAACGGCGTCATGACGGCTATAAGAACGAAAACGGTTAGACACTTTACCACCGCAAGAGTGTGCTGCCTCTGCTGTAAAAAAATCAAAGGCAGCTTTGCTTTCATCTGAGATTTGATAAAGCGCAATTACCTTCAACGGCGGCAGTTCTTTAGTTTCTGCAAAGGCTAAGCCGCTGACAAATAAACTCAAAACAATTAAAGCTTTCATAGAATATTTCCTAGTAACTATGCAAAGCCTATCGGCTGTAACTCAGTGATCTTTAATGTAAAGGGGTATGCAAGGGTAGGTTTAGAGCCGGATAGAAATATTAAGCGCTGTTTTTGTAGTACAAATAGTAGCAATAAGTATTTTTTTGTAGCATTTGACGGTTATTTGTAAAGTCGATAGTATTACTTTCGTAACAAGGACGTTATCAGAAAAATATATTGAATTATGTTTTTTCAGTCCTTGTTCTGTTGGAATTAATTAATTTCTAGGACTGAACTAACTATGACTCAATATTCATTTAAAAAAGCTCGCCTTGCGACGGCCGTCGCACTAATCTCTTCAACAGCCTTACTAACAGGTTGCTTGGTTGACGGAGATAAGAGCAACTCCACCTCTAATACTACTCATCAAGACGCAGACCGTATTGTTATTAGCCAGCAGCAAGCTCAAAAAGCTCAGGTGGTTGGTATTGTACAAGACACCAACGGTAACCCTGTTGCCAACGCTAGTGTAAGCATTGGTTTTAAAACAGTGAAAACCAATGCCGAAGGTGTTTATTACTTAGCTGATATTCCTGTGACTGGCTTAGAAGAGCTTGCTGGTTCTAGCACGGCTACGCCTTTAGAGATTGCTATTGTTCCTGCTCAGGGCGATAAAAAATATCTGAATGCGACTGTATCAGTTACCCCAAGCGCTAACATGATCATTCAAACCCAAGGTGGTGATGACAGCAACGATAAAGACTCTTTAATTGCCTATGTGCAACAAGACGGTTTAGCGGTTTCTGCGGGTATAACAGTCATTCCAGAACTTAAGTCTACCGTTAAAGGTGTGCTTCTAAACGAAGAGAACGGTCGCCCTGTTGCAGGCGCTGTGGTTGGTTTAGACGTTCTGGGTGTTAATGGTGTTGCTCAGCAACAAATTCAAAACGGCGGTGCAGGCACCAGTTATGGCGTAGGTACTTACCAAGCAGCCACCAACGACGCAGGTGAGTTTGAATTTGCACTGTTACCGGTCGATACAGAGTTCCAAATTAATATCGACAACTGGACCAATATCACACCAAAGAACAACGGTAATATGGGTGATCTAACTCTTGCAGGTCAGTTTAGTACAACCCCTGAAGCAACCGAACAAAATATTGGTGATATTAAAGCCAAGTTTATCGCTACAGTAGATGATGTTGACCCCTTTGTTCTGTCTGTTAGTGAAGTACGTGTTAACGGCACTACAGGTTTGCTTAAAGACCAAGTAGATGGAACAGAAGGTTTAACCATTAACTTCTCTGAGCCTGTGGTTATTGAGCATATTGAAGATGCTATCTACATTAAAAACACTACTACTCCAGCCGATGCAATTCGTGTTGATACTGCAGAGCTAAGCGCAGACGGTAAAACCTTAGTTATTAAAACAGTAGACCCAATTGCAGAAGGTGTAGAGTTTTCTATTCACCTAAATATTGTTGACGTTCAAGACAAGGCTGGTAATACACTGGATGTAAACCCACCTACCTTTAACGATAAAACAATTGCACGTTATGATTATGCTGTAACCAGTGCTGTTTCGGATTTTTCAACGCTTGAGTTAAAACTAAAAACATACAGCAGAGCAATTCTGGAAACAGGTGCAGCAGTTGACCTAACACAGGTTATGGAAGATAACAGAACAAGTAACTTCCAAATCTTACAAAGCTTAAACAGCACCTTTATCGACCTTGATTCAGGTAGTTTACGTGCGGCAGATACTGGTATTGAACAACTAAACAGTCCAGATTCATCAGCGCGCTTAAGTGCTTTAGCTGCTGCTACGCTGACAGTGGGAGCGCCTGCTTCTGTAGATACCACTACAGCACGTGTAAGATTTACGCTAGATGATACCACCCCTGCACGCAATTATGTGTTGCAGCTTAAAAACAGCGACGGTGCTCTTAAAGACGTAACTGTTGACGAGCAAAGTGCAGCAATCACTTTAAATGCTGTAACCAATGGTACTGACACTGTTGAATTTAAGGTGGATGATAAGTTTAATGGTGAACTTGACCTAATCTTGAAAGCTGCGGCTGGTAATGTTGAGCACGGAGATCATGTTGTAATTGCCTCAGTAAACGATTTAGGCATTCTTGTTGCGACAACTTCTTTAGTATTAGAAGACAAAGTGGCTCCAACCACTGTTCTTCAAACTAACTATAGCTTAGGCGATCAAACAAGTGCTGTTACACAACCTAACTATGGTGACGGTGGTGAGTTAGCAGAAAATGGGTCAGCTTCTTTGGGTACGCCGTTGTTTAACGTGACCGCACGTTTGTTAACTCCGCAAATAGGCGACGCTCCTTTGCCTGTAGCGGATACTTGGAAGGCACTAACTGACTTAGTTGATAAGGATGATGCTGGTGATAAGCAAGTAGATGATACGGGTTTAACAGGTTATGCACTTTACGATGCGACTGCTTGGAATGCATGGAGTAATATTACGGATGCGCGTACTCGTAATGTAGGTATTGCCTTCTCTGAAAGCATTGCGCTATCAGGAGCTCCTACTTATGACGGTACTGTTGGTTTGCTATCTGGCTGGGCAGCACAAAATAACGTAGTTAAAAACGATATTAATGGCCCTGTTCTTGTGGATTTAGCTAACGTACAAGTTGCTGACATAGTTACCTTTGCTAACGATAACCACAACACAGTAATCGACTTTACTGGTGTGGTGGCAGACCTTCAGGGTAATACTGCAACAGCAGAAAACAACGCTAAAGTAGTAGTACGTGACCGTTTAGCTCCATTGCCAACCAGTGCTGTGTATAACGGTGACAATATCGTTGTTACCTTTAACGAAGAGTTAGGTGAGTTGACTGACACATCTGAAGTAGAGCTAGAAGGTATTACTATTGGCTCGCTAGATACCGATGCAACTTTATCTGCAGACAAGAAAACCTTAACCATTAAGAGCAGTGCTTGGGGTGTTCAATTCTCAGATAAAGACGCTCTGTTTGCACGTGGTACCTACGACCATGATGGTGATAATCTAACTGTAGATGCAAACCATGGTGCGCTGAAAGTTAACGAGATTGCCGATGTTCGTGGTAATACTTGGGCTAACAGTAACACTGGTGCGGCCCAAGTAGATGCTCCTGCTATTGTTATTCGTGATGCAGTCGGTGCCTTTGAGGTAACACGTACTGGGACATTATCTGCTGGTACATCAACCATTAACTTAACCTTTAAGTTTAGTCACCGTATTGACTTACAAGACTTAGGTGCTGGCCTTGGTGATACTAGCCTGTCTGCAGCAGCAACAGCAGGCCTGTTTACGCTTACTAGTGCAGCAACCATCGACGCAACTGGTAATACAACCAAGGCAACTTTGGATGCATCAGGACGTGTTTTAACCGTGACGTTGAATTTGACTGGCGCAATTGCAGCAGGCGATACATTAGTTTCATCTGGTGTAACTGTTGATAGTGCTTGGGATGGTGCAGCCACTCCGATCACAGAGTTATTCAGTGGAACGATTACTGCTCAGTAGTAACAAGTTAAGGATGGGGTTTTAGCCTCATTCCTTTACGCCTAGAAGCGAGCCTCATTATATGAGGCTCGCTTTTTTTATATCTGTAATAAAGCCTAAAAGTATTAGTCGAATAACATCAAAGCTAATTAAGTAAATACAAAAAAGCCCATGCTGATTAAGGGCATAGGCTGTTAAAATAATAAAAGAAACTGCTTAGCTTTTAAACCGTAGTGTCTGCCTTACTATGCACAATTTCATAACAGGGTGTGTAAGGCCCACTCATACGCATGCGTCCATTCTCAACCATCGAGCTTAACAGTACATCCATACCGGCAAGGATCTCAGGGTCACCATGTAACTGGTAAGGGCCGTTTTTTTGTACACTTAAGATTCCTTCCTCTTTAACGTTACCAGCCACTATACCCGAGAAGGCACGTCGTAAATTTGCCGCTAACTCATGTTGAGGTTGATCAAAGGTTAGATTTAATGCAGCCATAGACTCGTGCGAATGATCAAATGGCATTTGGAACACAGGGTCAATGGTAAGGCCCCAGTTAAAAAAGTAAGCATCGTTACGCTTTTTACGATACGCATGAACACGATCTATACCTTCTTTCATTGATAACGCCACGTTTTCAGGGTCATCAATAATGATCTGATAACGTTTACGAGCACTTTTACCTAATACCGTCCCAATAAACTTATCAATGTTCATCAGGTACTCTTCTGAAGAGCTTGGGCCAGTAAGAATTACTGGGAAGGGCATGTTCTGATTAGATGGGTGAGAGAGTACGCCTAATAGGTACAAGATTTCTTCAGCTGTACCAGGGCCGCCAGGAAAAATAATAATGCCGTGTGCTAAACGCATAAAAGCTTCTAAGCGTTTTTCAATATCAGGCAAAATAACCAGTTCATTAACAATGGGGTTAGGTGCCTCGGTAGCAATAATACTTGGTTCGGTAATACCAATGTAGCGCCCATCCTTGTTATGTTGCTTAGCGTGCCCAATGGTGGCGCCTTTCATGGGGCCTTTCATCGCACCTGGTCCGCAGCCAGTTCCTACGTCTAGACCGCGAAGACCTAATTCATAGCCTACTTCTTTCGAGTACTTGTATTCAACACTCGGAATAGAGTGACCACCCCAGCACACAGCAAGGTTAGGAACGAGGTCTGCACGTAAAGCATTGGCGTTTCGTAACAAATGAAAGACGGCGTTTGTAATGTCGTCGCCTTTAGTAAGGTCGAAGCGATGCTTTTGTAAGACAGATTCCTGAGCGTACAAAATATCCCTTAATACCGAGAAAAGTTGTTCACGTACACCGCGAATGACTTGCCCATCAACAAAAGCACTTTGAGGTGGGTTCGTAAGTTTAAGTACAATTCCACGGTCTTCTTGCTGAACTTCGATATGAAAGGAATCAAACTCACCTTTAAGTTCTAAATAATCATCAGTTTGGTTGCCCGCACTCAGTACTGCGTAACAGCAGCGGCGGACAATGTCGTAGGTAACGCTGTCGACGTTACGCAGTTGTTCAATTTCGTAATGAGAAAGTACCCGCATAGTACATTTGGGGTGAATTACATCGTAATGTGCTGCCATAAATATATCCTATATAAAAAATCCAATTTAAAAGTAACGGTTGTAAATGTTACTAACGAACAATTTTCAAACATATTGTTAAGCGTTTAATGAGTAGATAAAAGGCTATTGTTATTGGTTCTATGATACAGACCAATGCATGGAAGTCATTAAGTGAAGAGGCGCATTGGAACAGTATTTATTATATTATTAAGCCTGTTTATTGTTTAGAAAATTGAATAAAGCGCTAGTTAAATATAGCATCAACTCCCAATATTTATTTTGAAGATGATTTAGAGAATGGAAAACCATTACCGTTTAATTATTTCTTGCCCAGACCGTGTGGGAATTGTAGCGTCAGTTGGTCAATTCATATCTAACTTAGGTGGTTGGATTGTCGAAGCCAATCACTATTCCGATTTAGTCAGCGGACACTTTTTTATGCGTCACTGTATTCGTGCCGACTCCTTATCCATCAGCATTGATGAGTTTCGAGAAAAGTTTACACCCATTGCAGAAGAGTTTGATATGCAATGGCGTATTACTGATTCATCGGTACCTAAAAAAGTTGTGTTAATGGCAAGTAAAGAAAGTCACTGCTTAGTTGACCTCTTACACCGCTGGCACAGTAAAGAATTAGACTGCGATATTAGCTGCGTCATATCAAATCATGATGACTTACGCTCGCTGGTGGAGTGGCATGGCATTCCGTACTTTCATGTGCCAGTGGATAAGAACAATAAGGCTGAACACTTCCAAAAGATTAACTCTCTTGTGGAAGAACATGATGCCGATACGGTTGTGTTGGCTCGTTATATGCAGATCATCCCGCCAGAGCTTTGCAGCCGTTATACGGGACAAATTATTAATATCCATCACAGTTTCTTACCTTCTTTCGTTGGTGCTCGTCCTTATCACCAAGCCGCAGAAAGGGGCGTGAAATTAATTGGGGCAACTTGTCACTACGTGACCCAAGACTTAGACGCCGGTCCGATTATTGATCAAGATGTGATTCGTATTAGCCATAACGATACCGTAGAAGACATGGTGCGTTTAGGTAAAGACGTAGAGAAAACCGTACTTGCTAGAGGCGTACGCAACCACCTAGAAGATCGCGTACTGCTGCACGGCAATAAGACCATCGTATTTTAATGGTCTAAATCGGTAATCTCCCAAGGTGGAACAGGGCGCATGCTTTCGATGATAAAATCAACGAAGCTGCGCACTTTTGTTGATAGGTGTCTGTTACTAGGATAAAGCGCATGGATAGGCGCACTATCAAACGACCAGTCCGGTAGAACTGTTACAAGGTTGCCTGAACGCACCGCGGGTGCGGCAATAATCATAGGTAACAGCGAAATTCCAGCACCTGCTAAGGTTAGCGTATAGAGACTAGCAAAATCATTAACGGTAAGACGAGGCTTAACGGTAACCGTTACTTCTTCTTCATCGGGACCTATCATCTGCCATTGCTTCCATTGCTGTGCAGTGAGTTGTGAATGTTCTTGTAAATGGTCGGGGTGAGTCGGCGCAGCGTGCTTCTCTAAATACTCAGGACTGGCACATAACATTGCGCGTACATCGCCTAAATGACGGCCAATCAGTGAGGAGTCTTCTAACTGCCCCACTCTGAAAGCCATATCAATACCATCTTGAATTAAATCTAAGTTTTGGTCAGACAGAACCAAGTCGACGGTAACTTGTGGGTGCATTTCCATGTACTCGGCAATTAACCCTGACAACACGGTGGAGCCAAATAACACAGGCGCGGTAATGCGAAGCAAGCCGCTGGGTGTGTTTTGCATTTGCGTGACGGCTATGTTGGCTTCTTCAATTTCGTTAAGAATGCGCTCACAGTATCCAAAGTAAGAACTGCCTGTGTCGGTAAGACGAAGGCTGCGTGTTGTTCTTTGTATTAAGCGCACACCTAGGCGCTCTTCTAACTGAGTAATTTTACGGCTGACGGTCGACTTAGGTAAGCTTAGATTCTTAGCGGCTTTAGTAAAGCTGCCGGCTTTAACGACATGTACAAAAATGGCCATTTCGTTTAGATCGAACTCGTCTCGTTTACCCACTAACATAATTAAATACTCAGTTTTTGTGTTTATTGTTCAATAGTTGTAGCTATTGTAATAGATTTTGGAACAATTTGTCTCGTTTCAATTTGGGTAAACTAAAGAAAAATTATTGGTTTATTTTACGGTGGATGGTTTGACTAATAGCCGTCGCCACTTCTGGCTCTAGACCAATTGGGCTATGAAGCTCAATTTTTACGTCTTTGCCATTCTTTACAAAAGATTGTTGAAGTGCCTCAATTTTAATGGGTACATCTTTACGCAAGTGACGTCCAGCGGCAAAAAATAATGGAATAATTTCAATGCTTAGTACGCCCTCACCCACTAACGCTTCCACCATTTGCTCTAAGCTAGGGGGCGATAGTTCTAGATATGCTAACTCTACTCGGGTGTTATCTGATTGTTGACGAATCTGCTCAAGCATATCGGTAAAAGGCGCTACCCAATGAGGGTCACGACTGCCGTGTGCTAAAAGAATTACAGCGGGTTTATTAGTCATAAATTGCTTTTAAATAGAGACAGTAAAAAAACCGATGCTAGCACGTTTTACTGCATGTGGCAGAGATAATCGTTCGATAAGATGACTTCTAGGAAAAGCTGTATTCGTTCGAACACTTAACTAGGTTTCTTGTCTACACTTAAGGTAAGCAGTAAATACTTTAAGGAAAGATGCCATGACCGATACTGGACTGATTCCTGATCTTGACCCACAAGAAACTAAAGAATGGCTTGATGCAATTCATTCAGTGATTCGCGCGCATGGGGTTGAACGTGCACACTTTTTAATCGAAAGAATTTCTGAACGTGCCACGCGTGATGGTATGCCATTACCTTATGCCTTAAACACCCCATATAGAAATACCATCGCTCCTGAAAACGAAGCGCCTATGCCGGGTGACATCTATATGGAAAGACGCATTCGTTCTTTGATACGTTGGAACGCTATGGTGATGGTGCATCATGCTAATAAGGAAGGAGCTGGTGATTTAGGCGGCCATATAGCCAGCTTTGCATCGGGTGCCATGTTATATGATGTAGGATTTAATCACTTCTTTAGAGCACCTAATGCATCCAGTGAAGTCGCTCCCTTGGGTGATTTAGTGTTTTTTCAGGGACATAGCTCCCCAGGTATTTATGCGCGTTCATATTTAGAGGGGCGTTTTGATGAAGCCGATTTAGAGCGTTTTAGACGTGAGGCGTTAGCGCCTGGATTGTCGTCCTATCCGCACCCACACCTTATGCCAGATTATTGGCAGTTCCCAACCGTATCAATGGGGCTCGGTCCTCTACAGGCTATTTACCAAGCTTACTTTATGCAATTTATGTCTGTCCGTGGGTTAGTGCATAGAAAAGGCCGTAAGGTATGGGCGTTTCTAGGCGATGGTGAATGTGATGAGCCAGAATCTTTAGCCGGCATCAGCATGGCCGGACGAGAAAAGCTAGATAACCTAATATTCGTCATCAACTGTAATTTACAACGACTCGACGGTCCGGTACGCGGTAACGGAAAAATCATACAAGAGCTAGAAAGGCAGTTCCGTGGTGCCGGTTGGAACGTTATTAAAGTCGTGTGGGGCAGACACTGGGATCAACTCTTTACCAAAGACAGAAGTGGTGTACTGCAAAAACGCATGGATGAAACCGTCGATGGAGAATACCAAAACTATGCCGAAAAAGGCGGTGCCTATACTCGAGAGCATTTCTTCAAAAAGTATCCGGAGCTTGAAGAGCTAGTCAAAGATTTAAGTGACGAGGATATCTATCGCCTTAACCGTGGCGGGCATGATCCGTACAAGGTATTTGCCGCGTACCATGAAGCGGTTAATCACAAAGGGCAGCCAACCGTTATTTTAGCTCATACCGTTAAAGGCTACGGGATGGGAAATTCGGCAGAAGCTAAAAACCAAGCCCATCAAGTCAAGCATATGGAGCTAGAAGATATCCGTGCTTTTAGAGACAGGTTTGATGTGCCTATTCGAGATGAAGACCTAGAAAAGCTGCCTTACTATCGTCCAGATGCAAATAGCCCTGAAATTACCTATATGCGCAAGCAGCGCGAGAAGCTAGGAGGCTTTTTACCTCAACGAACGGAGCAATGGACGGCCCTGAAAGCGCCTGACCTCGATTTCTTTAAAACGCATCTCGATGGGACTGGCGAACGTACCATGTCTACGACTATGGCATTGGTACGCATGATGACTCAGTTAATTAAAGACAAAACCATGGGTGAGCGTGTTGTCCCTATCATTCCGGACGAGGCGCGAACCTTTGGGATTGATGGGCTTTTTCGACAAATTGGAATTTACTCATCGGAAGGACAAAAGTACGAGCCGGTCGACCAAGGGAAAATGATTGTATACCGTGAAGATCGCAAAGGCCGCATATTAGAAGAAGGCATTAATGAAGCCGGTGCGTTTGCCGCCTGGATGGCCGCAGGCAGTGCGTATACGAATTGCAATATGGCCATGATTCCCTTCTATATTTACTACTCAATGTTCGGTTTTCAGAGGGTAGGTGACCTAGTCTGGGCCGCCGGCGATATGCACTGCCAAGGATTTTTAATAGGCGCCACCTCAGGGCGTACTACTTTAAATGGTGAAGGTCTTCAACACCAAGACGGACACAGTCATTTGTTGTTTTCAGTGGTGCCAAACTGCATTACCTATGACCCCACCTATGCCTATGAAATGGCTGTGATTGTGCAAGACGGTTTAAAACGTATGTACGAAGACAAAGAGAAAGTCTTTTATTACATCACCAGTCTTAATGAAGATTACCCTCATCCGCCTATGCCTAAGGGGGTTGAAGAGGGCATTAAAAAAGGAATGTATCGATTAAAAGAGTCGACTGTCGACGCCAAGAAAAATCGAGAAGTGCAGTTGCTTAGTTGTGGTGCAATATTGCTTCAAGCAGAACGCGCTAGCCAGTGGCTAGAAGAAAAAGGCGTTAAGGCACACGTTTGGAGCGTCACGTCATTTAACGAGCTAAGAAGAGATGGCCTAGCGTGTGAACGTCAAGACTACCTAAGCGCTGGTAACACAGACGTCATTCCATACGTTACAAAACTATTAAACGATACCCAAGGGCCGATCATCGCGGCTACAGACTATATGAAAGCCTACGCCGACCTCATTCGAGGGTTTATACCTGAAGGCAGGGTTTACAAAACATTAGGTACAGACGGTTTTGGCCGAAGTGATACGCGCGAAAACCTAAGACGCTTCTTCGAAGTGGATTGGCAGCATATTGCCTGGGCGGCTGCCGTTGAATTATATAAAGGAAAAACAGTGTCATTGAAAGAATTAAACGCATGGCGCGACGAGCTAAGTATCGACCCATCCAAACCTGACCCGCTGTACAGCTAAGGAGTGGATATGAAAAAGTTAATAATCCCTGATATGGGAAATTCCGATCCGGCAGAAATTATTGAAATACTCATTGCGGTGGGTGATCAAGTAGAGCAAGAGCAATCGACCATTGTGCTTGAAAGCGAAAAAGCCACGATCGAAGTACCGGCAACTGCCAGTGGTAAGGTTGAAAAACTATTGGTGAAAGTGGGAGACAAAATTGGGAGTGACCAAGCCTATGCGGAAGTTTCAGAGTCAGACAGCGCACCGAAAGAAGAAACAGAACAGGTAGAAGAGGCAGCGGCTCTGGCAGAGGAAACTACTGTAGTGCCCACCGCAGACGCAGAAGAGGAACCTGAAAACAGTTCCAGCTCCAATGAGCCAGAGCCAAATAAAACAATCACTAGCCCTACACCAGTGTCGGAAGATCCACGTAAAGAAGGTCAAGAAATAGCTAAGGTGTATGCCGGACCTGCCGTGCGTAAATTGGCTAGAGAATTAGGGGTTGAGCTAAGCGAAGTCACAGGCACAGGGTTGCGACATCGGATTCAAAAAGAAGACGTACACAATCATGTTAAACGCACTCTACAGTCGCAAGGGCGTACAGACACTTGGCAGCAACCCGTCCAACCAGAAATTGATTTCAGCCAATTTGGGGAAGTTACTAAACAGCCTTTAAATAACATCAAACGGGCAACCGCAAAGGCCATGAGTATGGCTAATGCACTGGTGCCGCAAGTGACGCAGTTTGATCAGGCCGATATCACAGATTTAGAAGCGTTTCGTAAAGAGCAAAATAACCAGCATAAAGATAGTGGCGTTAAGTTCACTCTAGTGCCATTTGTTATGAAAGCACTGGCACGCTGTGTAAAAGACTTCCCAAGTTTTAATGCGTCCTTAAGTGCAGATAGCGAGCATATTATTTTTAAACACTATGTGAATATAGGGGTTGCCGTGGATACCCCCAAAGGGCTGCTCGTTCCTGTTATTAGAGAGGTGGATCAAAAAAGCATCACCGATATTGCCTCTGAACTGCAAAAAGTGGCAGAGCGAACAAGAGCCGGAAAGTTAGCTTTAGATGAAATGCAGGGTGGGAATATCAGTATTTCAAGCCTAGGAGGAATAGGTGGAACGGCGTTTACGCCTATTGTGAATCCTCCTGAAGTGGCTATTGTTGGACTATCGAAAGCCAGCATACAACCGGTTTGGGACGGCCAAGAGTTTCAACCTCGATTAATGCTGCCGCTGTCTATTTCGTATGATCATCGAGTGATTGATGGGGCAGAAGCTGCACGCTTCTCACAAGCCTTGTGCAGCTATCTAACAGATTTAAGGCAGTTGTTGATGTAGCCGCTATTTTCTGTAGCGGCTTTCCCATAATACTTCACTACCACCGTCGCGGCGTGCAAAGACACGAGCTAAAACAAACAACAAGTCAGATAAACGATTTAAATATTTTAAGCCTAAAATATTCACGCCCTCTTCTTGGTTGTACACCTCAACGTAAGAGCGTTCAGCTCTACGGCATACAGAACGCGCCATATGGCAGGTAGCAGCAGCCTTAGAGCCACCTGGAAGAATAAACTCTTTTAAAGCAGGAAGCGCTTCGTTGTATTGCACAACACTGTCTTCAATTAAGGTCAGCATTTCTTCTTTTAGTAGTTCATAGCCTGGCATGGCCATCTCACCACCTAGGTCAAACAAGTCATGCTGTATGCGTGCTAACAGCGGCTGTAGCTCGTCTTCAGTGGTTAGTTCTGCCCGTAGCATCCCTAACCAAGAATTTAACTCGTCGATATCACCTAAAGTGATAATACGCACACTGCTTTTAGACACACGGGAACCGCCCGCTAAGCCAGTTTCACCGGTATCACCGGTTTTGGTGGAGATTTTAGAAAGACGGTTGCCCATTGTTTTACCTTATTAATTAGAATGAAGCACGGATGCCAGCATACCATGTGCGAGTAAAGTTCACTGGGTAAATAGCATCATCGGCAACCCATAAACCATTGCGTTGATCGAATAAGTTATTTACTTGAGCGTACAGCGTAATATTGTCGACTTTGTGTTGGTAACCAATATCAGTCGTGCTGTACGCACGCTGTTTCTGACTGAAGTTATTGGCAAAATCATTTATTGCGTGAGCTTTACTTCTGAAAGTCTCACTTAGGGTAAGTGTCCCTTTATTAGTTACTTGATAGCTTAAACCTAGGCTAGCAGTATGAGGTGAGACCCCAGGGGTTCTTTTGCCATTAAAAGCACCGCTGCTACTGTCGTCACTATCGATCTTAGCTAGGGTATAGCTGTAATTTAGATTCGCTTTAAAGTTTTCAGTTAGCTGCCACTGGTCTTGTATTTCAATTCCGTATTTATAAGACTTATCAATATTAGTATTGGCAAAAGTAACGGGATCTAAAAAAATCTCATCCGTTAGTTTGCTGTAGAACAAAGTGGTTTTCAATTTATTGTTCGTGGTTAGGTGATTAAAGCCTACGTTAAGAGTTTTATTTTTTGCAGGGTTAATAAAACTATTAAAAGTTGGGGTGGGTCCGGAAAACAAATCAAAAAAGCGATCAATATCTGGTGCTTGATAACCCGACATCAAGTTCGCAAATACACTTAATTGCTCAGAGTACTGATGGTTAATACCTAGCTCCCAAGCTGTTAGTTTGTCATCATCTTTAAGTGCAGTGTTGCTAAGATCTTCATGGGTGTACTTTACTTTTTCATGGCGAGCACCGACTAAAAATAGAGTGTTATCTAGGCTATAGCTTGTTTGTATAAATACACTTTGATTGTCCTTGCTCGTTTTGTCAGTACCACTATCGCGCTCGCCGTCGAATAGTTGCACGCCAAGCGTCACTTGAAGGTCGCTATCAATCCACTCTGTAGAAATATTGGTGCTGCGGTAATCGTAATCGGATCCCCAACCAACAAACTCAGAAGTTTTCTTTTCCACTGTATGGTCCAAGTTTAAACTTAACTTTTTATTTAGCCGATAACCTGCTCCAATAAGATTGACGTCTGTACTCATGCGTTGAGCATTATAGGGAGCGATATTTCCTTGCCAGTCAGCGTAGCTCCCACTTTGTGCAGGGTCTTTATTAAATTCTTGGTTTGTTAAAGGGTTACCATAAATACTGTCTATCCAGCTACGCTCTTTGCCTACGCGGATTTCTGCACCTTGTGCAGGAAACACCTTCAAATGAGCGGCAAAGTTGTTGGTATCAGTTTCATCTGAATCACCATTGATGTCGGCTTTTCGTTGACCGTCACTACGACTATTTTCAGCTAAAACTTGTACAGAAAAATATTCTTGAGTAACACCAGCGCTTAGGCTCGCTGTTGATTGGCCATGACTGCCGCTAGCAACGTTGACCTCACCACCGGATGTTTCTTTGGTGATAATGTTAATAACGCCGGCCATAGCGCCATCACCATAGGCTACCGCGCCGCTACCTTTAATGATTTCAATGCGCTCGATGCTGCTAAGAGGGATGTTGCTGAGTAACTGTGGAGCCATGTCTACGTTATTTAAACGACGACCGTTAATGGTTATTACAATGTTTTGATGGCCATTCTCAATACCAAAACCACGCATATCTAAGTTTTGTGTAAGAGGGTTGCCGTAAGAGGGCAAAACGGTGATCGAGCTGTGTTTACTTAAATAATCATACAGACCGATGGACCCTGATCTTTCAATATCTGTAGCGTCATGGATCTCACTAGCAAATGGCGCTTTAAACTCAGACTGTTGCAAACCATTGCTGGTCACTATCTGGGTATTTAATTTGGTTTCAGTGGCAGCGAATACTAATGCTGGCGTACTGATGAGTGCGAGGAAAAGAGTTGAGCGTTTCATTGAAACTCCGAAAGGTTAAGACCATTCGGTAGGGATAAAAAATAGGAAAGCGCAAAAGCGTTCGCCCGTATCACCCACCGTAATACTGTTGCTAAAAATCACAGGCCGGTCTCCGGGCTTATAACCTAAGTGTGTACTTACACTTGCCGTCAGCGCCTTCCCGTGTAAACACAGTGGCATGTTGCTTCTGGTATGGTTATTTACCGTTGCGGGGGCAGCGTTGGCTTTGTGCTTACCTTGTGAAAGATAAATTCACGCACCAAACTTCCCGTTTAACCCATCAGCTGAACGCCTTAGGGAACCTGAATTCGGGTGCAGCTTATCTGCGCAGTCTTTTGTGGTCAAGTTTCAGAAGAGGTATTACCCCTTAAATACAGGGAGTAGATCAGCAAGCAAGAGCAATTGAGCGGCAAACACTAAACAGGCAAAGAGCATAACGAAGTAAATTAATGCCTTACCGCCAAACACACGATAGCCAGTATCAGGGAAGCGCTCACGACTTTTTAAAGCTAATAAAGCCGGCACCAAGACGGCCCAAATAGCCGCCATTAACCCGATGTACCCCATTACTTTCACAAACCCAGTGGGCGCTATTAAATAGGCAAGCCAGGGTGGCGTAAAAGTGACCAAAGCGGTTTTAAAGCGACCAAGCTTAGTATCAGAAAAACTTAGAAGGTCGCGCATGTAATCAAATAAGCCCAGGGTTACCCCTAAAAATGAGCTAATAATGGCAAGAAAGGCAAAGGCATTTAGTAAACGTTGTAAACCACTGGTTTGAATATGTACAGACAGCGCAGCAAGCAAGGCCGAGACATCACCATCGGCAGCAATAACCGGCGCAAATTCTGTTCTTGGTAGGTTGCCTTGTACAGCAATTTGCCAAAGTACATAAATTAAAAATGCCAAGAATGAGCCACCAACAATACTACGTACCACCGGTTGAGCTTGACCTTTATAGAAGGTGGCTAAGCCTGGAATATTACCGTGAAAACCAAAGGAGGCTAGGCAGACAGGGAGGGCAACCCATAAAAACTGCCAGTAAATGGGTTGTTGATGGTCGCCTGTGTTTAACAGGTTAGAGAGGCTGCTTTGCCCAATTAATCCACCACTGGCAACAATAAAGGTCATTAGCATGCTGGCAATTAAAATTGCAGAAAGATAACCCACCCAACGGGTAGAGCTTGCCACAACGGTTGCTAATACAAATAAAAAAAGCGTTGCAGTGACAGACCGTGGCAGCTGCAGTGAGAAGGCAGCATCCAGGCTTTGTTGGGTTAACCCACCACCAACAAAAGTGTAAGCGTAGGTTAAGGAGTACAACACAAAAACCACCGACAAGCCTGTGACTATATTCCACTTATTGCCTAAGAGTTCACCCACAATAGTATGAAAGCTAGCACCGGCAGGAAAACGTAAGCTGGCTTCTAATAGCATTAAGCCTGATGCACACATGCAAAACCACACGTAAGCCAAGAGGAGAAGGGAGCCCGAAAACCAAAGCCCCGATGTCGCTGTTGGGTTAGCAAGCATGCCTGCACCAATGGCGGTTCCCGCAATAATCATGCTGCCACTAAGTATGGAAGGTGCGCGTGATGAGCGGGCAGAGTTAGGCATAAGTTAGGCGCTTAGATGGTGGTAGTAGAATTGGGTAAGAGGTAAATCATACGCTATTCGCTGGGCTTGTTCTAACAGATAGCCACAGATATAGGGCAGTTCAGTCGGTCGGTTGGCTAACTTATCTTGTAATGAAGACGAAGTGTTAGCGGCAGTAGCAATAGCAACTTGCTGTGCAAGCTCTGTCAGTGGTTGCGATAAAGGCCAACTCAGAGTGGCATAGAGTCCAGCAACTTCTTCACTTAAAGCAATGAGCGCTTGTTTGTATTGGGGGGTGTTCACTAGCTCGCCGTTTTTGCATTCCCAATAGGCCGTTAAAGGGTTAATTACTGCATTGATAGCTAATTTATTGAGCAGTAACTCTTTAATGTTCTCGCTGTATTGTGTTTTAGGCAATTGTGGTGGTAAGTATTCACTTCCTAACCATGAACCAATCTGAGTACTACCTCTACCAGCATAGATAACAGTGTCATTCTCTTGGTAAGCACCTTCTGTACACATGGCAGCCCATAGGGGAGTGTTTATCTGCTGCTGTTGTAGCCACTGCACTGTTTCTTGTTGTTGCCCCATACCATTTTGTAATAAAAGAATGTTATTAGCTTGGGTGAGTAAGTGCTTCCATTTATTCAAAGCAGCTAAGGTATCGGCGGCTTTAGTACAAACCACCAACCATTCCAAAGGTTCACCTTGCCAACTAGGGAGCTGTGTTTGCCACAATGTATCTTGGTCTTGTACCTTAATGTTTACCGAGCTTATATCTGTACGCGGTAGGACAAATAAAGCGTGATTACGCCAGTGGTAAGCCATTAATGAGCCAAGGCTGCCAAGGCCAAGAATGCCAATATTCATAGAGATCATTGTTCTGTTTATAAAAGAGTTAGGAAAGTTACCACTTAACCGTAAAAAGTAAAAACATTAGGTTGTTTAGCACCCTTGAACCCAACGTAGTAAACTCCTGCATCAAAGCATAGATTTTTACTGTTTTAACCTCATAATCTACATAATATTTTTATAGATAGCCGAATTTTTTTTAGGAGAATATCCATGCCATCGTTTGATGTCGTATCCGAAGTTGATAAACATGAAGCACAAAACGCTGTCGATCAAGCAAACCGTGAGTTAAGCACGCGTTTTGATTTTAGAGGTGTACCAGCCAGTTTTGAACTTAAAGATTTAGTGGTCACTCTGACTGCTGAGCACGAATTTCAAATAGATCAAATGAAACCCATGTTAACCGGCGCAATGATCAAGCGTGGCATCAAGACTAGCTGCTTGGAATATGGCAGCCTTCAAGGCTCTGGCAAACTGGTTAAAGTCACCGCAACCATGCGTCAAGGCATCGATAAAGAGCTCGGTAAAAAAATGGTGAAAATGGTGAAAGACAGTAAGTTAAAGGTACAAGCATCTATTCAAGGTGAAACCGTACGAGTACAAGGTAAAAGCCGCGATGACTTACAGCAAGTGATGGCCATGTTTAAGCGAGATGAAAGCATCGATATGCCGCTAGCCTTTAAAAACTTTAAAGATTAATGAAACAAACTCTGCAGGCACAAATCCGGACATGGCTTTACGACGCCTATGCAATTTATCGTCAGAAGCCTGTTCTGGTAATAGCGTTATTAGGTTTTAGTGCTGGGCTTCCTTACCTGTTAGTGTTCTCAACGCTAACCGCTTGGTTACGTGACGTAGGCGTAGAGCGAACGACCATTGGTTTTTTCGCTTGGGTCGGTATCACTTACTCTATTAAAGTATTTTGGTCGCCGGTGGTAGACCGAGTGCGCTTGCCTCTGTCTAAACATTTTGGGCAAAGGCGCAGCTGGATACTGTTAGGGCAAGTGGGAATAGCGACCGGGCTTATTTTAATGAGTGTTGCTGATCCTATTAACTCTCTGTTTGTGATTGCAGTGGCGGCGTTACTAGTCGCCTTTTCATCCGCCACACAAGATGTTGCATTGGATGCCTTTCGAATAGAGTCAGCCGCTGAAGAGCTGCAAGGCGCCATGTCAGCTGCCTATATTTTTGGCTACCGCTTAGCCCTGTTAATGGCTGGGGCAGGGGCTTTGTATATTGCAGAGTTCAGTAATTGGACCATTGCCTATTTGTCGATGGCCGTGCTCATGTTAATTGGAGTATTTGCGATATTTTGGGCAGATGAGCCAGAACGTGCCAGCGTTGAGGAACGTAATGAAATAGAGCTAGAGCTGGTGGATAAAATCATGGGGCGTCCTATGAATATGGCCAGTCGGTCTCCCTGGCAACGCTGGCTGTATGGCGCAGTGATTTGCCCTTTACTGGAGTTCTTCCAACGTAACGGTAAGTTTGCCTTATTGATCTTGTTCTTTATTGCGGTATTCAGGCTCAGTGATATCAGCATGGGTGTTATGGCCAACCCATTTTATTTAGACCTAGGGTATAGCAAAACCGAAATTGCCAATGTTGCTAAAGTCTTTGGCTTCTTTATGACAATATTCGGCTCCGCACTGTGCGGCGTCTTAGTTGTAAAGATGGGAATCATGCGACCGCTATTGTTGGGCGCAATTATGATGGCGGTCACCAACGTACTGTTTGCGGGCTTAGCCTATATTGGTGAAGACAGCACCCCTTCTGTTAGTTATTTGGCCGTGGTGATCAGTCTTGATAACTTAAGCGGAGGAATCGCTAGTACAGCGTTTATTGCTTATTTATCGAGCCTAGCTAATCGTCATTATACTGCAACTCAGTACGCTTTATTTAGCTCGTTAATGACCTTGCCTGGGAAGTTTATTAGTGGTTTTTCGGGGATGGTGGTCGACAGCTACGGCTATATAGAGTTTTTCTTACTCTCATCAGCTATCGGTGTACCGGCAATTTTCTTGGTTTTATTGCTAATGCGATACAACAAGCTCGGAAAGGTATAAAGAGGCAGCATGCTGCCTCTTCTATATTAAATTTTATAAACCGATTTGGTCATGATTTTTGAAACACCGCTCATGGCTAGCTTAACCGGAAGAGGGAAACGGTAGCCGCCAGCATTTATGGCGTTGGTAGCATGCTTGGCTTCGTCCTCTAGCATTTGCAGTAGAACGGCCTTACTTCTTTCATCTTGTACAGGCAGGCTGCTCATATGGCTGGTTAGATGCTTGCATACCTGATCTTCAGTGGCAGCAACAAACCCTAAGCTGACTTTATCTGAAATTTTACCTGCAGCTGCCCCTATACCAAACGATAGTCCATAAAAAATAGGATTTAAAAAGCTGGTTCGACTGTTGAGCTCTTTTAAACGATCTTCACACCAAACTAGGTGGTCTACTTCTTCTTGGGCCGCTTCTTCCATGGCTTCACGTACTTCAGGAAGTTTCGCTGTCAGTGCTTGCCCTTGATACAGTGCTTGAGCACATACTTCGCCTGTATGGTTAATGCGCATTAAGCCGGCTGCGTGTTTCTTTTCAGCATCCGTCAGCTCGTTAACTGGGCGTTGCTCAGCAGGGGAGGGGCGATACGATTGCGCAGCGCCGGGAGTCAGTGTACGCAATGCTGTATCAGCGTGCTGAATGAGCTTGTCAAAAAATGTGTACTGACGAGTGTTTCTAGACATTGTAACTTCCCTTCGTTAACGGGGTTGCAGATCAGGCAATAAGTCTTGTAGCGCCTGTTGCAGGTGTTCTGGATAAACAGGTTTAGCCAAAACTATGGCAACCCCTGCATTATACGCATCTTCTCTAATATCGCTAACGCTGCCACTGGTTAACAGTACAATAGCGGGTTTAGTCGTTATTTTTGTATCTTCTTGAATAAGCATAGACAGTTCTACACCCTCTATAAGAGGTATGTCTTGATCTATGATAAGAAAATCATAAGGTTGGTCGGCGTGTGCCTCATTTTTGATTAAAGTCAGTGCTTCTTTGCTGCTATAGGTGCTGCTTACGTCTAATCCCCAACGTTTAATATGTTTTTCTAGGGTTGAGCGCAAGGTTGCGTTGTCATCCACTATCATAATGCGGCGGCCGTGCAATAAATTGGATTGAGTATCTTGCCTAGTTGGAATGGGCTCATTAGGGAAAGACAAAAACAAGCTTAGCGATGCGCCCTGGAGAGTCATGCTTTCTACTTCAAGACGAGCATTTAATTTTTTAATTAACAGTCGAGTGAGCAATAGGTGCCATTCGTGGTTGTTCTTTGCAGGTAAATCATACTGGTGTTGGAGAACACTGAATGAGGAACGTAATTGTTCTGGTTTAATAACCGTACTGCTTAGTTGGATTCCAATTAATACATCAAATCCTTTTTTAGCGTCTAACACACTCAAAGAGACGCTGATCTCGCCAAATTCAGAATAACTAAGGGCGCGTTGTAGAATATTATAAATGACAGAATGTAAGCGCGATGGATCTGTCTGGATATAGTGAGGAAGATCTTCACTAAAATCGAGAATGAACTCTACATTTCGTCTATTAGCCTCTGCCTGCAGTTCACACAGAATTGTATTAACTAATTCAATGATATTGACCGGCTCATTTTTAAACTGAATGTCACCAGAATAGATATAACCAATATCACGGATTTGATTAATACTGTGTAATAGCTTGTGGCCGGATTCAAATAAACTGTTGTTAAGGGCACGTTGACTGCTATTAAGCGGGGTGTCTTTTAAGGAATCACAGATGCTAATGACGTCATGGGCGGGTGCCCGTAAGTCCTTACTCACTTGGTCCGATAACACATGTTGCAAAAATGCTTCGTTAGTCGCTTGCGTCTTATAGCGTGAGTTGTACTGAATGATTTGAGCAATCATCGCGGCAGTTATGAGAAACATAATGCCAATCGGAACAATGATAAATACCCAAGCAGCAAAGTCATCAAAGTTTAAAAAATTTAGACTGGTAAGAAGTGCAACTAAAATGCCCACAAGAGAGATAGTATGACTAAACCGTAAAAAATACTGACTTAAGATACTTTTGCTTTTGTTGAAAAACAGAATAAGTATCGCAAGTAGGTTAGTGGTAGCGACAAGTATTGAAATGATAGGCAGTGCTGCAACAGGGGTAAATATAATGGTCATGATCGTTGCAGGAATAATTAAGGCAGCGATAGCGGTTGCTACTGTAGGTGTATTCTTTGATTGCTTCGGCCAGTGCAGTGTGAGTAGTGTGGAGAACTGTAAAAACCCAGTTAAGCCGAGCGTAAATTCGGATGCTTTATCGGCTGTAATAGAAGAAACATCGGTAATCAATTCAAGGTAACCAAATGCGGCAAGTTGCATGAAAACATAGAGAATGGTTAAAGCTAAGGCTATGCTAGCAATGGGTAGGCGGTAAAACAGAATGACATAAATAGAGAAAATACTGACTGCGAGAAACAAACCGATGCTCACACCTAAGATCAGTAGCAGTTTCTGTTCATTAAGTAAGAACTTATCAATGGTTTGTAATTTAGCCATTGCCGCTATTAATCCACGAGAATGCGTTTGTAATAAATAGGTATTGGTTGAGTTCGCGGGTATCTTTATTTGTAAGGAGTGCTTTTGGAAAAGGCTACCTGGTAGCTGGCGGCTATGATGTTCGTCTGGAAAATACCGATAATTGTTATCAGACATCAGTTGATAAAAATTAATCAGGTCGTAATCACTGTCCGATAAGCTAAAAACAGCTTTTAAGGGTTTGTTGTACGGGTTCGTTACACTAAACCTAAACCAAAAATTAGAGTCAGAGGTACCGAGCTTTATTTTCTTAGCGTGGGTGGGAGAAAATAAAAGTAAGTGCTCTAACGATGTGATCTCATCGATGGTTAACTCTTTAGAAGAGTCTTCGTAAATAGATAAGTAGGGAGTGATAGAGTACTGAAAGGAGTCGTGAGGCAGCAACACCGGTGACACCGCTGCTGCTGCTGAAGCAAACAACCACAAACCAATCAAACATAAGTATTGAAATAAGGTTTGTGGTCGCATGAATTACCTCATTACTTTGCGTCGCTTTGCTCGCGTTCAATTGCACGATAACCAATATCATTACGATAGAACATACCTTGCCATTGAACAAGCTTAGCTAATTCGTAGGCTTGTTGCTGAGCTTCGCTAACAGTCTTACCTAAAGCGGTAGAGCAAAGTACACGGCCACCGGCGGTAATCACTTCGCCTTGATCATTCAGCTGAGTACCCGCATGGAAGATCTTACGATCGTCGCCATCGTTCTCAGGCAAGCTAATGACATCACCCTTAGGGTAATCAGCTGGGTAGCCTTGGGCAGCTAGCACAATACCTAGCGCAGGGCGGCTATCCCATTGAGCGGTTTCTGTGTCTAATTTGCCGTCGAGTGCAGCTAAGCAGTGTGCCACAATGTCCGACTGCATACGCATTAAGATAGGTTGGGTTTCAGGGTCACCAAAGCGACAGTTATATTCAATCACTTTCGGTGTGCCTTGGCTGTCGATCATCAAACCAGCGTATAAAAACCCTGTGTATTCATTACCTTCGGCAGCCATACCGTTAACGGTTGGATAAATGACTTCATCAAGCACGCGCTGATAGACTTCATCAGTAACGACTGGCGCAGGAGAGTAGGCACCCATACCGCCTGTATTCGGGCCTGTATCGCCATTGCCAACACGCTTGTGGTCTTGGCTAGTAGCCATAGGCAGAACGTTTTTACCGTCAACCATCACAATGAACGAGGCTTCTTCACCGTCTAGAAATTCTTCGATTACAACGCGGCAGCCTGCATCACCAAAGGCGTTGCCAGAAAGCATGTCTTTAACGGCTTCTTCTGCTTGGGCGATTGTTTCGGCAACAATAACCCCTTTACCTGCTGCTAGACCATCGGCTTTAACGACAATGGGTGCACCAATCTTGTTGATATAGGCGAGAGCCGGCTCTACTTCGGTAAAGTTTTCATAGAAACCGGTAGGAATGTTATGACGCGCTAAAAAGTCTTTAGTGAATGCTTTCGAGCCTTCTAATTGAGCAGCACCTTGGCGAGGACCGTATATTTTCAATCCGGCTGCTTCAAATTCGTTAACGATACCGCCTACTAAAGGAGCTTCAGGGCCAACAATAGTTAAGCCAATATTGTTGGATTGAGCGAAGTCTTTAAGAGCGGCAAAGTCCATTACGTCAATATTAACGTTTTCCATGTTTTTTTCGCGTGCAATGCCGGCGTTACCGGGTGCTACGAATACTTTGTCGACTAATGGAGACTGTAGTGCCTTCCATGCTAAAGCGTGTTCACGGCCACCTGAGCCAATAATTAAAATTTGCATATTCATTCCTAGATTAATGACGGAAGTGACGCATTCCAGTAAATACCATTGCAATCCCCGCTTCATCGGCAGCCGCTATCACTTCTTCGTCACGGATCGAGCCACCAGGTTGGATAACTGCTTTAATGCCAACGTTTGCTGCGTTATCAATGCCATCACGGAAAGGGAAGAAGGCATCAGAAGCCATAACTGCTCCTTGTACTTCAAGATTGGCTTGTTCGGCTTTAATCGCAGCGATACGTGCAGAGTTTACACGGCTCATTTGACCAGCGCCAATACCTACGGTTTGACGATCTTTTGCGTAAATAATCGCGTTAGATTTAACGAATTTAGCGACTTTCCAAGCAAAGATTAAATCGTTTAATTCAGCTTCTGTTGGTTTGCGTTTGGTGACTACTTTTAGATCATCAACGCTAATCATACCGTTGTCACGATCTTGGACTAATAAACCACCGTTCACACGTTTGTAATCTAAGCTAGTTGGGCGTTCGCTTTGCCATTCGCCGGTTTCTAGTAAACGTACGTTCTTTTTAGCAGCAACAACTTCAATAGCTTTAGCGCTTACCTTAGGAGCAATGATGACTTCAACGAACTGTTGATCAACGATGGCTTGAGCTGTCTCGCCGTCCAGTTCACGGTTAAACGCAATAATGCCACCAAAGGCGGATTCAGTGTCGGTCGCAAAGGCAAGATCGTAGGCTTTACGGATACCGCCTTCGTTTTCTGGTACCACGGCAACACCGCAAGGGTTTGCGTGTTTAACGATAACACAAGCAGGTTTGTTGAAGGATTTAACACATTCTAATGCTGCGTCTGTATCGGCAACGTTGTTATAAGACAGCTCTTTACCCTGTAATTGTTTAGCGGTAGCAATAGAAGCTTCAGAAGGGTTTTCTTCAACGTAGAAAGCGGCTTTTTGGTGAGGGTTTTCACCGTAACGCATATCTTGTGCTTTCTTAAATTGAGTGTTGAAGGTGCGTGGAAAAGCAATACGATCTTCAACGCTCAGCTGATCTGCTTCTTGGTTAATAGTGCCAAGGTAATTAGCGATCATGCCATCGTACGCAGCGGTATGCTCAAAGGCTTTTAACGCTAAGTTAAAACGCGTTTTATAACGCAGCCCTTGGTGTTCGTTTAAATCGTTTAGCACTGCATGGTAATCTTCAGTATTTACAACAATACCCACGTGCGCATGGTTTTTAGCCGCAGAACGAACCATGGTCGGTCCGCCAATATCAATGTTTTCAATCGCTAATGCTAAGTGACAATCTGGTTTGGCAACAGTTGCGGCAAATGGGTATAAGTTGACGACCACTAAATCGATGGGGCCAATATTATGTGTGGCCATGATGTCGTCATCTTGTCCGCGACGACCTAAGATACCACCATGAATTTTAGGGTGTAGTGTTTTTACACGGCCGTCCATCATTTCTGGGAAGCCGGTGTAATCAGATACTTCAATTGCAGGAATTTTATTGTCGATTAATAGTTGGTATGTGCCACCGGTTGAAAGAATCTCAACACCTTTCTCGTTCAAGCTTTGGGCAAATTCAACAATGCCAGTTTTATCTGAAACGCTGATAAGTGCGCGACGCAGAGGGGTGATTTCTGCAGGTGTTTCATTAGCGGGGATGTGTGTGCTCATAGTGATATTAGTACGATGATTGAGTAAACAGAAAAGCGGCACTTAAGCCGCTACCTTGGCTTTATAGCATGCCGTATTGCTTAAGTTTTTTACGTAAGGTACCGCGGTTTAACCCTAACACTAAAGAAGCTTTAGTTTGGTTGTCGCGGGTATACCTCATAACGGTTTCAAGAAGAGGGGCTTCTACTTCAGATAAAACCATTTCGTATATATCAACTACTGGTTGACCATCTAAGTTATCAAAGTAGTTTTGAAGAGCTTTCTCCACGCTATCACGCAGCGTTTGTGTTGGCTCGGAGGGAGTACGCAGATGGTGTTGTAAGTCTGCAAAATCGGTCACGGTGTCAACCTTCCTATTATCTAAACTTTCTCGATGTAAAATCTGTGTGTTCATGCAGCTGATCCTTGTAAGGCTTTTATGTTTTTAAACCAGCTTTGCACTGCTAGACGTTGTAAGTTGGTGTCGGTTAGCTGATTAAAGTGACGACGAAACTCACTTTTATCCTGTTGCTTTTGAAGATACCAACCCACATGTTTACGGGCAATGCGAGCTCCCAGATAGTCACCATAAAAATTATGAAGAGCATCTAAGTGGGAAAGTAATATCTGTTCAACTTCGTCAATGCTTGGTGAAGGCAGGTCTTGACCGGTTGCTAAAAAATGAGCAACTTCGCGAAAGATCCAAGGTCTTCCTTGCGCAGCTCGACCAATTAATACGCCGTCAGCACCTGTATATTGTATTACTTCATACGCTTTACGCGCGTCGGTAATATCACCATTGGCGAGTACAGGAATGCCAACGGATTGCTTAATGGTACGAATGGTGTCGTATTCTACACTGTTTCCGTAACCACAGGCGCGTGTCCTGCCATGCACTGCTAATGAGACTATGCCAGCGCTTTCTGCGATTTCAGCAATACGTGGGCCATTACGGTGATCTGTATCCCAGCCCGTACGTATTTTTAAGGTGACGGGGATGTTTACCGCCTCTACCACTGCCTGCAGAATATCTTTAACTAATGCTTCATCTTGCAATAATGCTGAACCAGCCGCCTTGTTACAGACTTTTTTTGCTGGGCAGCCCATGTTTATATCAATGATCTGAGCACCGTTTGCAGCATTAAATTGCGCGGCTTCTGCCATGATTTCAGGGTCGCCCCCCACAATTTGTACCGCAATAGGTTCAGGTTCACCGTCATGGTTCAAACGAAGTTGTGTTTTTCTACTGTTACGAGTGCTTGGATTAGAGGCGACCATCTCACCTACAACCATGCCTGCCCCAAGTTGGCGACAAAGCTGTCGAAAGGGTAGGTCAGTAACCCCCGCCATCGGCGCTAAAACTACAGGGTTAGGTAGTGAGTATGGGCCAATCTGGAGCATAACAAATAACTACAACTGGTTGAAAAGTGATCGCATCACAAAGGCGCGCTATGATACGCATTCATCCGTAATGATTAAAGGGTTAATTTGTAGTTTTAATGGTTTGCCAACAAATCAACATGGTAGCTAACAGCTTCAGCGCCTGGGTCTACTATTTCTAAGGCAATATGAGTATGAGATTTAGGCATCATATCGGTTTGGCCAGCCAGTTCGCCTGATAAATATTGCTTTGGCGTAAAACTGCGGCTAGAAATAATACGTTCATTGATGTCACGAAATACCAATAGCAAGTCTGGGAAGGGCTGAATGTGGTCTGCTTTATTGTATAAAAGCGTATCGACCATCAGTGCTCCTTTTAGCTTAGGGTGTGACTGTACTACTAAATGCTGAGTCGACATGCTGTGGATATTTTGTACTTTGGGGAGGGTGCAGCTTAGATATGAGCATACTTGGCTATAAAACGGTCGCCACTCAGGTGTTCTCGACCAGGTATCAAACTTGAAGTAAAACACTTGTACAGCGGCCACTATTAGCAAAAGAGTAATGCCACCCAACCATCCCCAGGCAATGTTACGCTTAGATGAGTTGGCTAGGCTTAACGGTTCAGCTTGTAATTTAGCGACGTTATCAACCGGGCGTTTAGGCTTAGTAGGAGAAATATCAGAGCGGAAAATAAGCTCATCTAAATCAATGGATTCTTCTTCGATATCATCATCAGTAAAGCCAGAGAAATCATCCTTTTCTCTTTTCGCTGTCAGCATGGTTTCTGCAATAGGTTCGAATGACTGACGATTGTCGTTAGGGTCATCCTCTAACAATGCCGAAGCCCAACCTTCATCGTCTCGATTTTCTTCAGAGTCAGGGTCTTCATTAAAATCATGGAAAAACGACACGGGTTGCGAGCTATCAAAAATAGACGTGTCTAGCTCAAGTTCGCTTTTCTTTTTCGGACGATAGCTTTCTTCTGGGGCAATAATATTGAAGTCAACGTTTGGGTCGTCTTCTACTAAGCCGGAATCCATATCGTCAAAGATTTGTAGGTCGTCATCGTCTTCTTCGGTATCCATGTCATCGTGAATCAGGCCAAAGTCATCGTCCATATCATCGTGGATAACGAGGCTGTCATCAGAAGAAGGTGCTGAATTAGAAGGGGTAGCGTCTTTGCTGCTCACCGTGCTGGCAGTAGAGGTTGACTCTACCGGTTGACTATTAGTGTCCTGGCGGTGGGTTTGAGTGTTACTAATACCTTCATCTTGAAAGTAATCCGCGGCCTTGAAAACTTGTAAGCAAGAGCCACAACGAACTTTTCCGTGCGCAGAAGAAAGCTGTTCTTCACGAACACGAAAACTGGTTTGACAATGTGGACAACGAGTAACCTTAACCGCCATGAGATATCCTTAAAGTTTAATACCAGACAAGAGAATCCAATCACCTTGTTGCTGGGGAGCATTCATCTTAAACCATTGGCTATAGTGCGCTATTACTTCATCGGCTTGTTCTGCCAATAAACCGGATAAAGCCAGTTTACCGCCACTGCGTGTAAGAGCGGCAATTTGTTCACCAAGAGCGACTAATGGGCCTGCTAAAATATTTGCCACTGTAATATCGGCCTGTACAGCTGGCGTGTTGCTTGGTAAAAACACTTGGTAGGTGTCATCAGGAATTTGGTTACGTTCGGCATTATTGCGTGTGGCTGTTAGAGCTTGTGGGTCAATATCTATGCCCACCATTTCTTTAGCACCCAATAGTAATGCGGCAATACCTAAAATACCGCTGCCGCAACCGTAATCGACCACCAATTCGTTACCTTCTACTTCTTTATCTAAATATTGTAAGCACAAAGCAGTGGTAGGGTGTGTACCTGTACCAAACGCTAAACCAGGATCAAGCATAAGATTGACCGCATTTTTATGCGGTGGTTCACGCCAACTTGGGCAAACCCATAAGCGATCGCCAAATGGCATAGGGTGGTAGTCTTCCATCCAGGCGCGCACCCAGTCTTTATCTTCGACTATTTCGATTTTATGCGCAGGTAGGGCTTCGCCATAGAGTGCTTCTAATTGCTCTACAACCATTTGGCTGTTGAGTTTTGCATCGAACAAACCAACTACGTGTGTTTTATCCCAGATAGGCATAGTACCGAGTTCTGGTTCTAAAATCGGTTGGTCTGCAGCATCTTCCAAAGTAACGGCTAAAGAGCCTGCTTCTAATAGGATCTCTTCTAAGCGCTCAACTTGAGCGGCGTCTGCTTGAAAGCGAACTTGAAACCAAGCCATTACTTGTTGTCCTGTATTTGTTTGATTGCAGAGAGTAGAGCAAGCTCATAGCCATAGGTGCCTAGTCCTGCAATAACCCCTTGGGCAATATCAGAAAAGTAAGACTGTTGGCGAAAACTTTCACGGCTGTGGACATTAGAAATATGCAACTCAATGAAAGGAATATCGACACCGGCCAATGCATCTCTTATAGCAACACTGGTATGAGTGAAGGCAGCGGGGTTAATAATAATATAGGCAGTACCATCTAATCGCGCAGCATGAATTCGATCAATGAGCTCATGCTCTGCATTACTTTGTAAACAATCTATAGTTAGGCTTGCTTGGCTAGCGATAGTCGTCAGCGTTGCTTCAATGTCGGCCAAGGTCGTATGACCATAGATGTGCGGCTCACGAGTACCTAATAAATTCAGATTAGGACCATTCAACAATAATATATCTGCCATGACTAAAGCCTAGTAAGAAGAAAGTAAAATAAAAGAGGTAAAGTTTGCCTAAAAACAAGGTTTAACGCAACGAAGCACGCATTGTTAGCGTATTATTATTCTTTATAGGAACGAAGAGTGTATGGTTGGCAGTATATATTTGAATGGCCAATCTTGAAATCACTATCGTAACCCTCATATAAACCCTAGATGCACAAATTTTGGAGACCATCTTGCCACTTTTTATACTATTTATACTGTTGCCCATAATGGAGTTAGTCACCTTTATTAAAGTGGGTGGAAATATCGGCGTATTATGGACCTTATTTTGGATTTTCTTTACCGGTGTGGCAGGGATAACCATTATTCGTTTGCAAGGGGTGGCAACGCTATTAAGTGTTCGAGAGCGCTTGAATGAGGGCGCAATTCCTGCAAAAGAATTGTTGAAGGGGTTTTTGTTAGCAATGGCCGGTGTGTTGCTGGTTATTCCCGGGTTTATTACCGATACCTTAGGTGTATTTTTATTAGTCCCATGGGTCAGCGCATTACTGGCAAATCATTTGCTAAAGCAAGGAGCATTTGTCTCGCCTCAGTGTCATCACTTTAAAACTGAAAAAGATGTGAGTGATGTTGTGATTGTTGAAAGGTATAGAGTTCACCAACAACAGTCTGGAGAGACTATTGAAGGCGAATATAAGCGAGAAGATTAACTAGAAGTCGTCGGTCGAAGCAAATAGGCCGACGCGTAAATTGTCAGCGGCATAAATTTCACGACCGTCTACTTCCATAGTAGCGTCAGCGATGCCCATTACTAATCTTTGTTCAGCCACACGACGAATATGAATTTTATAGGTCACCTTCTTAGAATCAGGCAATACCTGACCACGGAATTTAACCTCACCACACCCAAGTGCACGTCCTTTACCACGGTTACCGCGCCAGCTTAAGAAAAAGCCAACCAACTGCCACATAGCATCTAAGCCTAAACAGCCTGGCATTACAGGGTCGCCTTGGAAGTGGCACTCAAAAAACCATAAAGAAGGGTCGATATCTAACTCTGCTTCTATGTAGCCTTTTTCGTACTTACCACCATCATTAGTAATAAGAGTAATACGGTCCATCATTAGCATGTTAGGTAGAGGTAAGCGTCCGTCACCTTGATTGGGTAATTCGCCACGACCACATGCTAGTAGCTCATCGCGTGTAAAACTGCTTTGTTGTTCTTGTGTCATAGTTTCTTCTTTTAATGCAGAGTTCATAGTGCATCCTAAATTACTGTTTTGCTGTTCGTACAGTGACAGAGAATGCGGGTTTTAGCGAATAATACTTATGTGAAAAAATAGAATAAATAAAAAAAGTCCACTCATTATAGTGGGCTTTAGAATTATACTTTTTCTACGATTAAGCTGCCGATCGAGTAGCCAGCACCAAAAGAGCAAATAATACCTTTTTCGCCGGTTTTAAAGTCATCTTGGTATTTATGGAAAGCGATAATAGAGCCCGAGGAGGCGACGTTAGCGAATTCATCTAGAACGACAGGAGCTTCGTCACCTTCTGGTAAGCGGCCAATAAGCTTTTTGACCGCAAAAAGGTTCATATTGATGTTCGCTTGGTGCAGCCACATGCGTTTTAGGTTTGATGCTTCTAAGTTGCACTCGGCTAGTTGTTCTTCAATAAAATTAGTTACCAGCGGTAAAAGTTCTTTAAATACTTTACGACCTTCTTGTTGGAAGTAAGGACGTTCGTAAGGTAAGTCATCGAAGCAATGGTCGGTATAGCTGCCTTCGCAACGAATATTGTTAGAGAACTGTGTGAACTGTTTGGTGTTTAAAATCTTAAATGCGTGCTCGCTAGTGCAAGTGTCGGCTTTTTCAATAATACAGGCCGTGGCACCATCACCAAAAATAAAATGGCTGTCGCGCGACTTAAGGTTAACCTGTGGTGTTGCAAATTCAGGGTTAACAACTAGAGCACACTTAGCAATGCCAGACTTTACAGCGACGTAGGCATTGATTAGTCCGAAGGTCGCAGATGAGCAAGCGACGGTCATGTCATAGCCAAAGCCGTTAATACCAAGTTGCTGTTGCACTTCGATAGCCGTTGCAGGGTAAGAGCGTTGAACGTTCGCCGTAGCTAAGATAACTAGGTCAATGTCTTCAGCAGTTTTGTTTGCACGAGCCATCGCTTCTTTAGCCGCTTCAACACTCATGGTGACGGTTTCTAGAGTGTTGTCGTTATCCGCTGAGCAAGGCTCAAAGACAGGCTTCATGCGATCAATATCAAGCATGCCTTCTTTATACATGGCGTAACGAGATTTAATGCCAGATGCTTTTTCAATGAACTCGCTGCTGCTAACAGGTAAAGCGTCAATTTTACCTGCTTCAATGGCGGTAGCGTTTTCTTTGTTGAAGCGTTCAACATAAGCATTATAGGCGCCCACAAGTTCATCGTTAGTAACCGTGTGCGGTGGGACGAATAGGCCGGAGCCAGAAATTACGATATCAGACATAAATAATAACTCTTACTTTTTTATCATTGTTACCACAAACGGTACTGCTTCAAAACTTTTCTTGGTTAATTCAGTAATGCCTTGAAAGCAATTATTACACCTTTTACCTTAAAATGCATAAGTGGTAGTCCAGTAATACGGCATGCAGTACATGTGCTCTATATAAAGGGCGCTAGTAACGAATCAGTCTAAAGCAGAACGTTATTTGCGCCTATTAGGCTTTTGTCTGTTATCAAATTAACGTTTTAAGTTTGATAAACCGGCTTTTGCTTGTGGGTTTCGACGCAACAATAAGGCCGTATTGCCTATTTGTTGGGCAAGTTCAGACCCAGTAAGTTCTATGATTTCAGCGATAACTTGTTTTTTGACATCTCTATCGCCGACAGCAACTTTAATTTTAATTAGTTCGTGGTCGTCTAGGGCACGGTTAAGTTCGTCAATTACCCCTTCACTTAAGCCGTTGCCAGCAACGGTAACAATGGGATTGAGGTCGTGACCAATAGCGCGTAAGGCTTTCTTTTGGGTGTTCGATAGAGACATAAATATATAAAACTCATTCAAAAGTATTGTGTGAACAAAGGCAGGGTTGAATGCAGTGTTCTGTTAAGAGCACCTGAAACATTCAGCGCACGCATCCGTTCAATGGTAGAATGCCCCTATTGTAAAAGAAAAAGCTTTAGTTAGCAGTAAACTTAATTAGAGATGGTGATATGGCTCGTTCAAAAACTAGTGCAGCATGGCTAAAAGAACATGTGGATGATGTTTGGGTGAAAAAAGCGCAACAAGATGGCTACCGTACGCGGGCGAGTTATAAGTTAATTGAACTTGATGAAAAAGATCAGCTCATAAAACAAGGAATGACCATCATCGATTTAGGCGCGGCGCCAGGTGGGTGGTCGCAGGTGGTGGGGCGAAAACTTAACGGTAACGGTGTCATCATTGCATCAGACATTCTACCGATGGATCCAATCGCTGACGTTGAGTTTATACAAGGTGACTTTACCGAACAGAGCGTATTCGATGATATTATGGCCGTGGTGAATAATCGCCCAGTTGACCTTGTAATCTCTGATATGGCCCCCAATATAAGTGGTATGGCTTCAATAGATCAGCCTAGCTCGATGTATTTAGTTGAGTTAGCGTTAGATATGGCACAACAAGTGCTAAAGCCGAAAGGTAATTTTGTTGCCAAGGTTTTCCAGGGCGAAGGCTTTGATGAATATCAGCAAGCACTTAAGCAATCTTTCGATAAAGTAATAATCCGAAAGCCTAAGGCTTCAAGGCCGCGCTCAAAAGAAGTGTATATTGTTGCAAAGGGTTTCCGTAAACTATAATAGCTTGTTAAGCTTGCTAATAACGGTCGTGTGGCCGCAAGATAAAAGATGAAGAGGTATTGCCAAATATGGCTAAGAATTTCCTGTTATGGGCAGTGATTGCCGCCGTCTTAATGATGGTTTTTAACAATTTTCAACATGCAACACAAAGTAAAGAGCTGTCATATTCAGATTTTATCACTGCGGTTGAGACTAATCAGGTCGAAAAAGTAACCATTACTGGCCAAACCATTGCCGGTACAGAGCGCGGTGGTAATCGCTTTGAAACAATCTTACCTGTCTATGACGACAAACTAATCGATACCTTATTAGCACACGAAGTGCAGGTTAAAGGTGAGAAGCCTGAGCAACAAAGCTTTCTAGCTCAGTTAATTATTGCCGCTTTACCAATCCTTATTATTATCGCTGTGTTTATGCTATTTATGCGTCAAATGCAGGGTGGCGCTGGTGGGCGTGGTGGCCCGATGGCGTTTGGTAAGAGTAAAGCGAAGCTATTAAGTGAAGACCAAATTAAAACCACTTTTGCCGATGTCGCTGGTTGTGATGAGGCAAAAGAAGACGTAAGAGAGTTGGTCGAGTTCTTGCGCGATCCAAGTAAGTATCAACGCCTAGGTGGTAAAATTCCACGCGGTGTATTAATGGCAGGTCAGCCTGGTACAGGTAAAACCTTGCTCGCTAAAGCTATTGCGGGTGAAGCCAAGGTTCCTTTCTTCTCTATTTCGGGTTCGGACTTCGTAGAAATGTTCGTGGGTGTAGGTGCTTCACGTGTCCGCGACATGTTCGAACAAGCTAAAAAACAAGCTCCGTGCATTATATTTATTGACGAGATTGACGCGGTTGGTCGTTCTCGTGGTGTTGGTATGGGTGGCGGTAACGATGAGCGTGAGCAAACTCTAAACCAGTTACTGGTTGAAATGGACGGTTTTGAAGTAAATGACGGTGTCATTGTTATTGCTGCAACCAACCGCCCAGACGTACTAGACCCAGCCTTACTGCGCCCTGGCCGTTTTGACCGTCAGGTGGTTGTCGGTTTGCCCGATATTCGTGGACGTGAGCAAATTCTTAAAGTGCACATGCGCAAAGTGCCGGTCGATAATGACGTTGATGCTTCTATTATTGCACGTGGTACTCCTGGTTTTTCTGGGGCGGACTTAGCTAACTTAGTAAACGAAGCGGCACTTTTTGCTGCACGCTCTGACCGTAGCCTAGTAACGATGGAAGAGTTTGAGCAAGCAAAAGATAAGATTCTGATGGGTGCTGAACGCAAAAGCATGGTTATGTCAGAGAAAGAGAAAGAAAACACGGCATACCACGAAGCAGGACACGCTATTGTTGGCTTGATTGTGCCTGAGCATGACCCTGTTTATAAAGTATCTATTATTCCTCGTGGACGTGCTTTAGGTGTCACAATGTTCTTGCCTGAAGAAGATCGATACTCAATCAGTAAGCGTGGCATTGAAAGTAGTATTTGCTCTTTATACGGTGGTCGTATTGCTGAAGAAATGACACTGGGTAAAGATGGCGTCACCACAGGTGCTTCTAACGATATTGAGCGTGCTACTAAATTTGCACGTAACTACGTTACTAAGTGGGGGTTATCTGAAAAGCTAGGTCCACAATTGTACGCAGAAGAAGAGCAAAACAGTTATTTAGGCGCCGCTGGTGGCGGACAGATGTCGCACTTATCGGATGAGACTGCACGCACTATTGATAGCGAAGTATATGAGCTACTAGACCGCTGTTATAAGCGTGCGTATCAAATACTAGAAGATAACCGCGATAAGCTAGAGTTAATGAAAGATGCATTGATGGAGTATGAAACCATCGATAGTGATCAAATTGACGATATTATGAAAGGCAATAGACCTCGTCCACCTAAGTCTTGGAGTGATAAAGACTCAGGTTCAGGCTCAACCGCGCCAGCGGAAGAAAGTCAGGATATGGCGAAAGAGCCCGAAGCTGATGCCGACGGTAAGCCAGTAGGCGATGCCTAATAAGAGTAGTTTTACTCAATGATATAAGCTAAGAGGCGACTTCGGTCGCCTTTCGTTGTTTAGTGATAACTCGTTTATCAATAATTTCAATCAAACAGACACAGTTAAGCACCTAATGAATCTTCAATGCGGAAATCGCACACTTAATCTTGAAATGCCCCAGGTTATGGGGATCTTAAACGTCACACCAGATTCTTTTTCCGACGGTGGGCGTTTTAGTGACTTAGATCGAGCCTTGTATCATGCAGAGAAAATGATAAGTGATGGTGCGTCTATAATTGATATCGGTGGTGAATCGACACGACCGGGTGCGCAGCCAGTCACTATCACTCAAGAGCTTGATAGAGTTATTCCTGTTATTGAAGCATTATCTCAGCGTTTCGAAGTGGTTGTTTCCGTCGATACCAGTACGCCTGAAGTGATGACTCAAGCAGCAGCAGTAGGGGTGAATATTATTAACGATGTTCGCTCGTTAACGCGTGAAGGTGCGCTCAAGGCTGCTGCTGAAACTGGTCTTCCTATTTGCTTGATGCATATGAATGGTGAGCCGCAGGTGATGCAGAATAACCCGCAGTATTCTGTCCCTGTCGAGCAAGCGGTGTTGGCTCAGCTTGCAGAAAGTATTGAGCGTTGCGAACAGGCAGGTATTGAGCGTAGTCGTTTGATTGTTGATCCTGGTTTTGGCTTTGGTAAAAATAATCAACATGATTACCGATTATTAAATCGACTAGAAACACTGCAAACGTTAAAATTACCTATACTTACAGGATTATCGCGCAAGCGCATGATCGGTGCGGCAACGCAGCAAGAAAATGCTGCAGATCGAATAATTGGTAGTGTTAGCGCCGCCGTGATATGTGCATTAAAAGGCGCAAGAATAATAAGAGTGCATGATGTCAAAGCAACTGTTGAAGCCATGCAGGTAGTCTCAGCAACATTTAAGGAAAGTAATGTCTAGAAAATATTTTGGTACAGATGGCATTCGAGGGAAGGTTGGTCAAGCCCCTATTACTCCAGAGTTTGTTATGAAGTTAGGTTGGGCAGCCGGTAAAGTGTTTGCCCAAAAGGGACGCGGTCGTATTTTGATTGGTAAAGATACGCGTATTTCAGGCTATATGTTTGAGTCAGCACTAGAGGCAGGGTTATCAGCCGCAGGGGTTGATGTTAGCTTACTTGGCCCAATACCGACTCCAGGTATTGCCTACTTAACACGAACGTTTCGTGCTCAGGCAGGGATCGTAATTAGTGCATCACACAATCCATATTATGACAACGGAATTAAGTTCTTCTCGGCGCATGGTGAAAAGCTTCCCGATGAGATCGAGCTAGAAATAGAATCATGGTTAGACCAGCCAATGACCTGTGTCGACTCGGCAGAATTAGGTAAAACTAAGCGAATTCATGATGCCGCTGGTCGCTATATTGAGTTCTGTAAAGGAACAACTAATAACTTAACGCTACGCGGTATGAAAATAGTCTTAGACTGTGCTCATGGTGCGACGTATCAGATAGCCCCAGCGGTGTTTTCTGAACTAGGTGCAGAGGTTGTCAGTATCGGTGTAGAGCCCAATGGCATTAATATTAATGCCGGTGTCGGTTCAACAGAGCCAGAAAGCTTGCGTCAGCGAGTGCTCACAGAGAAAGCAGACTTAGGTATTGCTTTTGATGGAGATGGTGACCGTGTAATGATGGTGGACCATATGGGCGAGCTAGTCGACGGTGACCAGCTGCTGTATATCATGGCTGCACATGCGCGTAGTCAAGGACGTTTACGTGGTGGGGTGGTTGGCACCTTAATGAGTAACTTAGGCTTAGAAGTCGCCCTTAAAAAACTAGGTGTGAACTTTGTACGTGCTAAAGTGGGCGACCGTTATGTGATGCAAGCATTGCAGGAAAAAGGCTGGCGCTTTGGGGGTGAATCTTCTGGTCACCTGTTGGCGCTCGATGCCAATACAACCGGTGATGGTATTGTTTCTGCATTACAAGTTCTGCAAGCGCTGAGTGACAGTGAAGTTTCATTGCATGACTGGCAAAAACGCATGGTTAAAATGCCACAAAAGATGATTAACGTGAAACGAAATAAAGACGTTGATGTGATGTCTCTGCCAGAAGTTACAGAAGCCATAGCTGCTGCAGAGTCACGCTTAGCCGATGCAGGGCGAGTATTATTGCGCCCATCGGGTACAGAGCCTGTAGTTCGAGTGATGGTTGAGGGTGAAAACATAGAGCAAGTCGATAAAGAAGTGACCGAATTAGCACAAGTAGTAGAAAAAGCGCTGGCATAGTGCATTGCTCTCTTGTTTATCTTGGTCTTCTTCGCTAGTATTTGCGCTCTTTAATTTTTAGGATTAAGCATGCGTTCTTTGTTGGTTGCTGGAAATTGGAAGATGAATGCCTCTGTTAAGCAAACAGAAGCGTTGGTTTCTGCTATTGCAGAGTCAGATTTATCGGTAGATGTTGCAGTCTTTCCACCTTTCCCATACTTGGCACAGGCGTTAGCTGGGTCTGTTCGTAGCACGTTGCGCGTTGGTGCTCAGAATGTTGCTGAGCATGAATCAGGCGCTTACACCGGTGAGGTGTCTGCTCCTATGTTGGCTGACTTGGGCTGTGCAATGGCTTTGGTTGGGCATTCAGAGCGTCGTACACTGTACGGTGAAACTGACGAGCAAGTGCTAGCAAAAACGAAACAATTATTGGCCAATGGTTTAACCGCTGTTGTTTGTGTTGGCGAAACTTTGTCAGAAAGACAGGCGGGTCAAGAACAGGCAGTGGTTCGTAAACAATTATCGCTGCTGCTAGAACAGTTAAGCAGTTATGATTGGCAACAAATAGTAATAGCTTATGAGCCAGTATGGGCAATAGGCACTGGTGAAACTGCTACACCAGAACAAGCACAAGCTATGCATCAATATATTCGTAGCTTGCTGCAGCAGAAAGATGAAAAGGTTGCCGAAACAACCCGTATTTTATATGGCGGAAGTGTTAAGGCAGCAAGTGCGGCTGAGTTGTTTGCTCAACCAGATATTGATGGTGGTTTAGTCGGTGGGGCTTCCCTCGATGCTGCTGAATTTTTAGCCATATGTAAGGCATAAGTTATGGAATCTATAGTAATTACCGTTCATATCGTTTTAGCATTTATTATTGTTGGATTGATTTTAATTCAACAAGGCAAGGGTGCTGAGGCGGGCGCATCATTCGGTGGTGGTGCATCCCAAACAGTATTTGGTAGTCAGGGCAATACAAGCTTTTTAACTCGTGCGACTGCAGTGTTGGTAACCGGTTTCTTTGTAACCAGTTTAACCTTAGCAATGTTTGCACGTCAGCATGCCGCTGGTTTGAGCGATGTTGGTATTCCAAGCGAAGAAGTTCAGAAAGCACTTGAACAGCAGCTAATGGATGTGGAAGAATACGCAACTCCAGAATTAGACGCTTCTGATTCTGATGTGCCAATGATAGACAGCGCTCAATAAGATTTTTTGCGGATGTGGTGGAATTGGTAGACACGCCATCTTGAGGGGGTGGTGAGCATAGCTCATGCGAGTTCAAGTCTCGCTATCCGCACCAATTATGTTATACTGCGTAAGCTTTTTTAGCGAAACTATTAAAAGCCCCTCAAGTTAGGGGCTTTTTAGTAACTGTTCGCTAGGCAACAGTACCTGTTTAGTTGATCTAAACAGTAGCAAACTGGGCATAAGGTGCCCGTTTTTTGTTTTTAGAGAAGGTGATTTTTTGGCAAAAGAAACACAGCTTACCAATTTGATACAACCCGTAGTGGAGTCCCTAGGCTATATTTTTTGGGGATTAGAATATCTTGCGGGTGGCAAACACATTACTTTGCGCGTTTTTATTGATAGCGAAGAAGGCATTAGTGTTGACCAGTGTGCAGAAGTAAGCAGACAGCTAAGTGCTGTTATGGATGTTGAAGATCCAATTACTCAAGAATACACCCTAGAAATTTCGTCTCCAGGAATGGATAGGCTTTTGTTTACTCTTGAGCAATATCAGCAATACGCCAACCATATTATAGATGTGCGTCTGCGCCTTCCATTTGATGGCAGACGTAAATTTAAAGGTCAATTACTAGGTACTGAAGAACAAGACATAGTAATGGTCATAGACGAACACGAATATTTATTACCCGTCGAGTTAATTGAAAAAGCTCGAGTGGTTCCCCAATTTGAAAAATAGCAACAAGAGCGAGGCTAGCAGATGAGCAAAGAAATTCTTCTGGTCGCAGAGGCGGTTTCTAATGAAAAGGGCGTTTCAAAAGAAATTATTTTTGAAGCCATTGAATTAGCCTTAGCGGCAGCAGCAAAAAAACGTTACGAAGACGAAGGTGGCGAGCCAACTGTCGAAGTTAGAATTGACCGTAAAACCGGCGAATATAAATCCTATCGTCGTTGGAACGTAGTTGCCGACGATGAAATGGCTGGATTAGGTAACGACTTAACTCTTGAGGAAGCTCATGAGTATGACCCACAGCTAAAAGCGGGTGACGTTTACGAAATCGAAATCGAAAATCCAGGCTTTGGCCGTATTGCTGCACAAGCTGCTAAACAAATCATTGTACAAAAAGTACGTGAAGCAGAGCGTGCACAAATCGTTGAAGAATACCAAGAGCGACTTGGTGAGCTAGTAAACGGTAGCGTTAAAAAAGTAACACGTGACAACATTATTGTTGACTTAGGTAATAACGCAGAAGGTCTGTTACCAAAAGATCAGCTGATCGCTCGTGAGATCTTCCGTTTGAATGATCGCGTTCGTGCAGTGTTGCATGAGGTTCGTCCTGAAAACCGTGGCCCACAATTAATACTTAGCCGTTCTTGCCCTGAGATGCTAATTGAATTGTTCCGCATTGAAGTGCCTGAAATTTCTGAAGAAATTATCGAAATTAAAGGTGCGGCTCGTGATCCAGGTTCACGCGCTAAGATCGCCGTTAAAACCAACGATAAGCGCATAGACCCAGTGGGAGCTTGTGTTGGTATGCGTGGTGCCCGTGTACAAGCGGTAACCAACGAATTAGGCGGTAGCGAGCGTATTGATATCGTTCTATGGGACGATAACCCAGCGCAATTAGTAATTAATGCCATGGCACCTGCAGAAGTTGCGTCTATCATTGTAGATGAAGATGCTCACACAATGGATGTTGCAGTTGTGGAAGAAAACCTTGCACAAGCAATTGGTCGTGGCGGTCAGAACGTACGTCTTGCTTCAGAATTAACCGGTTGGACTATCAACGTGATGACCGAAGAGCAAGCGACTGACAAACAAAGCGAAGAAAACCAAGCCTACATCGATCTATTTACGGAAGCGTTAGATGTCGATGAAGATTTGGCCGTTTTATTAGTGGAAGAAGGTTTCAGTTCACTGGAAGAAATTGCCTACGTTCCGCTAGAAGAAATGCTTGAAATCGAAGCATTAGATGAAGAAATCGTTAATGAATTGCGTAGCCGTGCCAAAGACGTATTGCTCGCTCAAGCATTGGCAACGGAAGAACAGTTGAGCAAAGCAGAACCTGCAGACGACTTGCTTAATATGGAAGGTATGGAACGTCACTTAGCATTAGTGTTAGCAAGTAAAGGTGTTTGCACTATGGAAGACTTAGCTGAGCAATCCATTGATGAATTACTTGAAATTGAAAACATGACCGAAGAAAAAGCCGCTGAACTCATCATGACAGCACGTAAGCCTTGGTTTGAAGACGAAGCTTAATTTATTTTTTCGGCATAGGAGGAACGTAACGTATGGCAGATGTAACAGTTAAAGAGCTTGCCGACGTGGTGAAAACCAGCGTAGATAATTTACTTGTACAAATGAAAGAGGCTGGGTTAACCCAAACAGCCCCTGATCAGGCTGTAAGTGAAGAAGAAAAGCAAAAATTGTTATTACATTTAAAGAAAAGTCATGGTGCTACCCCAAGCACCAAGAAGATTACTTTAAAGCGTAAAGAAACAAGCACCTTGAAAACAGGTGGTAAAAAATCCGTTGCTATCGAGGTGCGTAAAAAACGCACCTACGTTAAGCGCGATGATATTGAACAAGAAGCGGAAGCTGCAAAAGCTGAAGCGGCACGCTTAGCTGCTGAAGAGCAAGCACGCATAGAAGCTCAAGCAAAAGCCGAAGCAGAAGCTAAGGCGAAAGAAGAAGCTGAAGCAAAAGCTAAAGCAGAAGCTGAGGCTAAAGCGAAAGAAGAAAGCGAAAAGAAATCGACTGAAAAGCCTAGCGCGAAACCTAAGGCTAAGCCTGCAGCGAAAGCGAAAGAGTTAACGGAAGAAGAAGACCTTGCTCAAAAACGCGCTGAAGCAGAAGCATTAGCTGCACGCCAAGAAGAAGGGCGTAAAAAAGTACATAAGTCCGCTGATAAAAAACGCACTGAAAAGCGTGATGACAGCAGATTCCAAGATAAAAACGAAGTGTCGACCGAACGTCGTCCACGTCGTAACAATCAAAAAGGCAAGCTGAAAGCGAATAAGCAACAGCAACGCAATAATGAGCACGCCTTCACTAAACCAACAGCACCAGTAACACACGAAGTTGAATTGCCAGAAGCAATTACTGTGGGTGATCTTGCTGCTAAAATGGCTGTTAAAGCGGGTGAAGTGATTAAGACCTTAATGGGTCTAGGTGTTATGGCAACCATTAACCAAACTTTAGACCAAGATACAGCTACCTTAGTTGTTGAAGAAATGGGTCATAAAGTAACTAAGTTAATTGCTGAAAACCAATTAGAACAAGACGTTACAGAATCTGTATCTTACGACGGTGAAGAGGCATCTCGTGCGCCTGTTGTAACGGTAATGGGTCACGTTGACCACGGTAAAACGTCACTACTAGACTACATCCGTCGTACGCGCATTGCCTCTGGTGAAGCCGGTGGTATTACACAGCATATTGGTGCATATCACGTTAAAACAGACCACGGTATCGTTTCATTCCTAGATACCCCAGGTCACGCCGCGTTCACATCAATGCGTGCTCGTGGTGCTCAAGCAACAGACGTGGTAATTCTAGTTTGTGCTGCCGATGACGGTGTGATGCCGCAAACAGAAGAAGCTATTCAGCACGCTCGTTCCGCTGAAGTACCTATTGTTGTTGCAATCACTAAAGTCGACAAAGACACAGCCGACGTTGAACGTGTTAAAAACGAATTAGCGCAACGTGATGTTATTCCAGAAGACTGGGGTGGTGACGTACCATTCATTCATGTTTCGTCTAAGACCGGTCAAGGTATTGATGACCTACTTGAAGCGGTACTTTTACAAGCTGAAATTCTTGAGCTAAAAGCCTATGCAACAGGTCCTGGTCAAGGTGTGGTTGTTGAATCACGCTTAGATAAAGGTCGTGGTCCAGTGGCAACTTTATTAGTACAAAACGGTGTGCTTAAGAAAGGCGATATCGTACTAGCAGGTACCTGTTATGGACGTGCACGAGCACTGCTTGATGAAAGCAGTAATCAGGTTGATGAAGCAGGCCCTTCTATTCCGGTTGAAATCTTAGGCTTAAACGGCACACCAGAAGCTGGCGATGAATTTATGGTCGTTGAAAGCGAGCGTAAAGCACGTGAAGTAGCTGAGTACCGTGAAGCTAAGATGAAAGAACAAGTTCAACAGCGTCAACAAGCCGCTAAGTTAGATGCGCTATTTACCCATATGGGTCAAGGTCAAGCCGCTAACTTAAACATAGTGGTTAAGACAGACGTGCGTGGTACCTTAGAAGCAATCGTTAACTCATTGCATAAACTAGGTACTGACGAAGTTAAAGTAAACGTGGTGGCTTCCGGTGTTGGTGGTATTACTGAAACAGATATCACTTTAGCGGTCGCAGCAGAAGCTGTTGTCTTTGGTTTCAACGTTCGTGCCGATAACGCAGCGCGTAAGCTTGTTGAGACACAAGGCGTTGATATGCGTTACTACAGTGTTATTTATGACCTGTTAGATGACGTTAAACAAGCTATGGCTGGTTTACTGGCTCCTGAGCTACGTGAAGAAATTGTTGGTATCGCAGAAGTACGTGATGTCTTTAACTCACCTAAGTTTGGCCAGATTGCTGGTTCTATGGTGATTGACGGTACTGTATACCGTAACAAGAAGATCCGTGTATTGCGTGACAACGTAGTAATCTACGAAGGCGAACTAGAATCCCTACGTCGCTTTAAAGACGACGTGGCAGAAGTACGTCAAGGTATGGAATGTGGTATCGGTGTGAAGAACTATCAAGATGTTCGCCCTGGTGACCAGATCGAAGTCTTTGATGTTAAAGAGATCGCTCGTACCTTATAAGATCTGAATGGGCGTACCCTTGGTGCGCCCATGCTTGCAGATTTTTGAATCTCAATTAGCGGATAACGAATGTCAAAAGAATATAGCCGTACCGTGCGTTTAGCTGAACAAATTCAGCGTGAATTAGCACACAAGATACAGTTCGAAATGAAAGACCCGCGCTTAGGCATGGTCACTCTAAACGAAGTTAAAGTAGCCAGAGATCTAGGTTATGCCGATATTTACTTTACAGTGATGGGTGCTCGCGGTGAAAGCGATGAAGAAATTCGCCAACAAACCAGCGAAATATTAAACGATGCAGCTGGTTACCTACGTTCTGAATTAGCCAGAATACTTACCACTCGAATTACTCCCTTATTGCGTTTCCATTACGATGGCACGTTGGAACGCGGTATGCATTTAGACAGTCTGATTCGTCAGGCCACTGCCTCAGATAAAGCTCGTCAACCTGATCAAGAATAATCTCTACATTATGGCCAAACGTAAAAAAGGTCGTGCAGTTAATGGCATCATAGTCGTTAATAAGCCGATTGGATTGTCTTCAAATCAGGTGCTGCAACGTGTAAAACGTTTGTTTAATGCTCAAAAAGCAGGGCACACAGGTGCTTTAGACCCTTTAGCAACAGGTGTATTACCTATTTGTTTAGGCGAGGCTACTAAGCTTTCACAAGTCCTACTCGATGCTGATAAAGCCTATCGCACTACAGCTACCCTTGGTGAAATACGTACCACAGGAGATGCCGAGGGCGAAGTTGTTCAGCAGTTTCCTGTACCTGAAATAGCAACCGAGCAGCTTGCTGATGTATTAGAGCAGTTTCGTGGTGAGGTTGAACAAATACCTCCTATGTTTTCAGCCCTAAAGCTTAATGGTAAGCCACTATATGAACTCGCTAGAACGGGCTTGAGTACAGAAGAAATGCAGGCGGTTGCAGAAAAAAAACGTCGCATTATTACGATTCATGAACTTTTGCTTGAAGACCAACGGCCCACAGAATTAGATTTATTTGTCTGTTGCTCTAAAGGTACGTACATCAGAACATTGGTTGAAGATATTGGTCAAGCTTTGAACTGCGGTGCTTATGTGAGCATGTTGCATCGCACAGCTTGTGGTCCTTTTAGTAGTGAGCAAATGCTCACTCTAGAAGAACTAGAGCAGCACCTTGAAGCCGGTACGCTTGATGACCAACTGATGCCGGTTGAAAGTGCGGTGCCACATTGGCCTCAAGTAAAATTAGACCCAGAAGAAGCCAATAAGATGCTCTTAGGTCAGGCAGTAAATACTAGCCTAGAAGACCAACCTTGGGTACAATTATGGGCTTTTAACGAAACTGTCCAACAAATGTTTGGAATAGGTCGTATAGAAAGTGGATACGTTAAAGCGCAAAGACTGTTCCAGTTACCCCCTTTTTAGATTCACTTTCAACTTACTTTCAGTCAAGTTGAGCTGCAAAGCTGACTTTTCTGTGGGTTACCCATCGTACTGTTAATGTGCACGGTGCCGATGGTTTTATTAGCGCACATTCATTGGAGAAAGAAAGATGGCATTATCTGCTGCTAAAAAAGCTGAAATTGTTAAAGAGTACCAAATTGCTGAAGGCGATACTGGCTCACCAGAAGTTCAAGTAGCTTTGTTAACCTACAACATCAAAGGTTTACAATCTCACTTTAAAGAACACGGTAAAGATCACCACTCACGTCGTGGTTTAATCCGTATGGTAAACCAACGCCGTAAGTTGTTAGACTACTTAAAAGGCAAAGACTTAGGTCGCTACGCTACCCTAATCGGTCGCTTAGGCTTACGTCGCTAGAAAGAAAAACGGGGCCCTACGGGGCCTTTGTTATATATTATAAAACCTGCTTATGCGTTAAGACGTTATAACAGACTGTGGTGCCAACCCCACACATAAGCTTTGTGGTGGTGCTTCTACATATAGGCTTTACTAAAGAACTTATATGTAGAAGTACCGACAGTCAGCAGGCAACATTACATAAAAGGAAATACCATGAGTAACTTACCTGTTGCACATACTAAAACATTCGAATTCGGTGGAAAGACCGTTACATTAGAAACGGGTCGTATTGCCCGTCAAGCCGACGGCGCCGTGTTAGCCACTATTGGTGATACTCAAGTATTAGCAACTGTTGTGGCAGCTAAGAGTACGAAAGAAGGTCAAGACTTCTTCCCGTTATCAGTACATTATCAAGAAAAAATGTATGCGACTGGCCGTATTCCAGGCGGATACTTAAAGCGTGAAGGTCGTCCTTCAGAGAAAGAAACACTTACTTCACGTTTAATCGACCGTCCTATTCGTCCATTATTCCCAGACGGTTTCATGAACGAAGTTCAGGTTATCTTAACCGTTATGTCTGCCGACAAAGTTAACGACCCAGATATCTGTGCAATGATTGCTACTTCAGCAGCACTAAGTATTTCTGGTGTACCATTTAATGGTCCTATTGGTGCAGCACGTGTTGGCTTCACAGATGATGGTGGTTATAGCCTAAACCCAACGTACCAAGAGCTAGAAACCTCATTGTTAAACATGGTGGTTGCTGGTACTAAAGATGCGGTTCTTATGGTTGAGTCAGAAGCTGACGAACTGACCGAAGATGAAATGCTAGGCGGTGTGTTGTTCGCTCACAAAGCATTCCAGTCGGTTATTACTGCTATTGCAGAGTGGAAAGAAGAGCTAGGCGTTCAGAACTGGGAATGGACTGCTCCTGAAAGCGATAAAGCTTTATACGAAGCAGTTAAAGCAGAAACGGCAGAAGCGATCAGCGCAGCTTACACAATTTCAGACAAGCAAGAGCGTTATAACCAGCTGAATGAAATTACCGCTAATGCTGTTGAAAAACTAGCAGCGACTGAAGAAAAAGAAGGCTTCGACGAAGGTGATATCAAAGACACCATCGAAGAACTTAAATATGAAATTGTTCGCCAACAAATTATTGATGGTAAACCACGTATCGATGGCCGTGACAACGACACCGTGCGTGCGCTAACCATTGAAACTGGCGTGCTATCTAAAGCACACGGTTCTGCAATTTTCACCCGTGGTGAAACCCAAGCAATCGTTGCAACCACTCTAGGTTCGGCACGTGATGCGCAAATGGTTGACTTCCTTCATGGTATGACTGAAGACCCATTCCTGTTCCACTATAACTTCCCTCCATTCTCTGTTGGTGAAACGGGTCGTTTAGGTACACCTGGTCGTCGTGAAATTGGTCACGGTCGTTTAGCACGCCGTGGTATTCAATCAATGATGCCAACATTAGAAGAGTTCCCATACACCATTCGTGTTGTATCAGAAATTACTGAATCTAACGGTTCTTCTTCAATGGCCTCTGTATGTGGTGCTTCATTAGCATTAATGGATGCCGGTGTTCCAATCAAAGCTCCAGTTGCTGGTATCGCTATGGGTCTGGTTAAAGAAGGTGATAAGTTTGCCGTTTTAACCGACATTTTAGGTGATGAAGACCACCTAGGTGATATGGACTTTAAAGTAGCCGGTACCGATGAAGGTATCACTGCTTTACAAATGGATATCAAGATCGAAGGTATCACTGAAGAGATTATGGAAATTGCTTTAGGCAAAGCGAAAACTGCTCGCTTTACCATTCTTGAGCAAATGAATGCTGTACTACCAGAAGCACGTAAAGAGCTGTCTGCAAGTGCACCTACTATTACTACGGTTAAAATTGATTCAGATAAGATCCGTGACATTATTGGTAAAGGCGGTGCAACTATCCGTGACATTACCGATAAGTCTGGCGCTTCAATTGATATTAACGACAACGGCGAAATCAAAATCTTTGCTTCTGATAAAGCAGCAAGTGATATCGCTCTAGATATGATCGCAGCCATTACCGCCGAAGTTGAAGTAGGTACTACTTACACTGGTACAGTCAGCAAAGTTGTAGACTTTGGTGCCTTTATTACTGTTCTACCTGGTAAAGACGGTTTACTGCACATTTCACAAATCAGTGAAGAGCGTGTTGAAAACGTTGCAGACTACCTGAAAGAAGGTCAAATGGTTAACGTTCACGTTGCCGATGTTGATCCTAAAGGTCGTATCAAGCTAACGATGAAAGGCATTGAACAGCCTGCGTAATTGACTGTTTGATTTTATTATCAGACATTAAATGTCATAGTAAAGGCGCTCTTAGGGGCGCCTTTTTTTATGTGTAGAAATGAGGAGATAAAATGAGTAGTTATATTCCACCTAAGGTTTGGAAGTGGCAGCAAGAAAGTGGCGGTAAATTTGCCAGCATTAATCGTCCGATTGCTGGTGCTACGCATGAAAAAGAGCTTTCTATTGGTAAGCACCCATTGCAGTTATACTCGCTTGCTACACCTAATGGCCAAAAAGTAACTATTATGCTTGAAGAGCTTCTGGCATTAGGTATTAAAGAAGCCGAATACGATGCTTGGTTAATTAATATCATGGAAGGTGATCAATTTGGCTCCGATTTTGTAGAGATTAACCCAAACTCTAAAATTCCTGCATTAATGGATCATAGCGTTAATCCTCCACAGCGCGTATTTGAATCGGGCGCTATTCTTTTATACTTGTCAGAAAAGTTTAATGCCCTTATTCCTAAAGACCCTAGTCTACGTACAGAGTGTTTAAGCTGGTTATTCTGGCAAATGGGCAGCGCACCTATATTAGGCGGTGGCTTCGGACACTTTTACGCCTACGCGCCTGAAAAATACGAATACCCCATTAACCGTTACACCATGGAAGTAAAACGCCAGCTCGATGTGCTTGACCGTCACCTAGCAAACAATGAGTTTATTTGTGGTGATGAGTACAGCATTGCCGATATCGCTATTTTCCCTTGGTATGGTGGCGTGGTGCTCAACCAAGTCTACGGTGCAGCGGAATTTTTAGAAGCAGAGTCCTATACCCACGTACAACGCTGGGCGAAACAACTAGATGCACGTCCAGCTGTGCAACTGGGTCGTAGAATTAATGGAATGATGGGAGATGATGCTATACCAGAGCGACATTAAAAGAATTCACTATGCCTTAACAAATCGATGTAAAGATAGTTAAGGCTTCGTTAGAAAGTCACACATCGTATGTAGCATTGACAAAAAACCTGTGCTATTTTTAGAAAACGATGTAAAGCCCATGGATAGAGCAGTACCTAAGGCGTTTAATGCTTAGCCAAATTTGCAGCAAGACTGACTGCACTTAAAATAATGAGAAGGAGCTTCTTATGCATAAATCATTTAAATACCTTATCCCCGCCTTTATGGCGTTCACGCTTGCCGCTTGTGGCGGAAGCAGCAGTAGTAAATCCGAGTCTGCAGATTACTCAGGTAAAACTAGCCCAGCTAGCTTCGACTCTCTTAATGAAGACCAAAAACAAGCTGTTGGTAAAGATTCCGCTACAGTGATCTATGAAGCTGCAAACTTCAGCGATGCCGATGGCATGATTGGAGACTTTCCCTCTGCTGCAGAGGTTCAGTCTGGCTCAGCGCTTCAAGACAAAGCTAAGAGCATACTTACTGAAGCGTTCGCTAAAGCTAAACAAGCAAAAGCACAAGATTCAACATTATCGCAGTTGCCCGTTGCAGCTACAGAAATTCATAATGAAAAGTGCTCAGATGGCGGAACGACTTCAATAACGATGGATTTTAATGAGAACACTAATTCCTCAGTTATAACGCTTACAGATAAAAACTGTAAGGAAGTAGACTTTGATGATTCCTATTACCTAACTAACGGCACAGTGGTTATAACTTCTGTTTATTCTGAAACGGCAGGCAAGGTGCGTATTGAATTTAAAAACTTTACCGACGAAGAGTTTTATGATGGTAAGAAAGAAACTTCGACGATCAATGGTTTCTACCAAGTTTCGGGTCTAAGCTTTATTGATGATGACGATGAATTATACTTGGATGGTATTGCTTATAAGGCTGAATGGAATTTATATGGCACAATCAACGGAAAGCCAGTGTCAACAAAAGGCAGCATGAACTGCGATGTCAATGGTTGTACATTAGGTACCACAGTACAAACAGAAGACGGCAAAGTCTATAAAGTTGAAGACTTTAGAGTAACCACTAAAACCAATGGTGAGCCAAATACGATTGAAGGTAAAATCTACCATCCTGACCATGGTTACTATAACTTTACTGCCAGCATCGAAGAGATGTGTTATGACGATGAAAAATCACCTTTTATAGGTGAAGCTACCTTTACAGATGGAACCTATGAAATCAAATACACTTCATCCTCTTGTTTTGCCACACCAATTATTGATTACTAATTAATGGCGATTTTTACGCATAATATAAAAGGCCGCTTTTTAAGCGGCCTTTTATTGTTATGTTGGTTCTACACAACTCAAGCGCATGAGTTGTCTTTGCTTGTGGGTGAAGAACGCTGGCTGTACCGTGAGTACAATTCAATTAAAAATGAGCTTGATCGTGAACAAGGATGGCTATCAAGTTATGAGACATCGGCAAAGTTGGATGTCACTAATAACAGTAATATTTATCTGTTATACGGCTATCAAAACGATCCTCTGCAATACGTTGGTGCTACGCAAGAAGGCAAGAATCATGAAACTGTTACGCATGAGAGAACCCACAAGAATATAGCTACTTGGCGTATCTATCATGAGGGGTTGTATATAGGCCTAGGAGGTGTATATCAGAGCTGGGATAGAGAAATACAAGCCAATAATGGTGTTAAGCACCTTTATGAATACTACCGTTGGTATGGCCCAGTTTTTGAGATTGGTTTCTTAAAACAATGGGATGACATTAGGGTGGATTTTACAGCGGCAGCCAGTAGTTTGAGTGGCGACTTAGTGGTCGACTTAACCCATGTTGATTTGAATAAACCAAAACTGCATCTGAAAAGTGGTTTAGGGTATGAAGCTGTTATCCAGATTAGCTATAGCCTAACCGAGCGTTGGTTGTTACATGCAAAACATCAGCAAGGTTATAGATACTTTCCAGCAACGGATTATGTGACGGATAGACGTGGCTTTAAACATATAACCCTCAACGAACCCGAAAGCAAAAACTATTACCATGGGTTTTGGCTTGGGGTGGGCTATCAGTTTTAAGCCACTTTGCGCTCTTGTTTAAACTGATGAATAACCTGCAAAAATTCAACTAAATTTCTTTCTCTTTTTACCGCATCAAATAGCTCAGTAATTTCTGGAAAGTGTCGAGTAAAGTAAAACAGCCACTGTTTTAAGCGATCGGTTACTTGCTTGTCTTGTAAGTGTTCTAATTTAGGCACTAGGCTTAAGAATAAATCGAGTTGCTGTACCCAAGTATAGTTTTCATGTTCTATCTGGCCGTAGTGCTTTTGTATTTGTAAGCCAAGGTCAGGCATAGATACCAAGCCACGACCAATCATTAACAAATCACTACCGCTTTCTTGCATGCATTGCTCAGCATCGGCTGCTGTCCAAATTTCACCGTTAGCCAGTACTGGTATATCAATTTTCTCTTTAATGCGGGCAATATATTCCCAGTAAGCCGGTGGTTTATAGCCTTCCGTTTTAGTGCGGGCATGCACACATAACCATTGAATATCGGCTTCCGCTAAGGCAATGGAGTTGTCTATTGCTAGTTCTTTATCTAAAAAACCTAAGCGAATTTTAGCGCTTACAGGAATATGTGCGGGTACCGCTTGGCGTACTGCTTTAGCGATATCATGCAGCTGGTCAGTGTACTGAAGTAATACCGCTCCGCCTTTGCTTTTATTAACCGTTTTCGCTGGGCAGCCAAAGTTTATATCAATAGCAGGTGCGCCTAGTGCTGCTGCTTTAGCGGCATTAGCAGCCATGGCCTCTGGGTTAGAGCCTAATAATTGAATATGTACCGGTGTTCCTGCGGCAGTACAGCCATTGTTATGCAGCTCAGGACAAAAACGGCGAAAGACTTTGGCAGGATAGACCTGGTCAATCACTCGAATAAACTCAGTAACGCAGTGGTCTATACCACCCACGCGCGTCAATATATCACGTAGGTTGTAGTCCATTAGCCCTTCCATAGGTGCCAACGCAATATAAGGGCGCTTAGTTTGTTGGTCAAAGGGAAGTGAGCCAGTGAAAATAGAGGAGGGCATGTCAGTCTACAAATAATAAAAACAGCCTATTATATAGTGTTATTTACTATCCGCAGCTTCTATTGCTCTAATTTTATTGGCCAATGCTTCAGCGTTAGGTAGGGGCATGTTTAAAGAACGGCCAACTTGCTCGTTAAAGCCAACATGAAAGTAGGGGTTGTAGTCTGCTGCTGGCCATTGGCCTGTTGTTAATCCTTGTTTTAAAACTTCGGATAAGCGTAAAGCGGTATCGTCTATATTGCTGTAGGTAGAGGCCAACGCTCCTGCTTTTAAATAAGCAGCTGAAGGCCCAATAAGAGGAATGTTCTGTCGATAAGCGCTAATTAAAATCGTTTTGATGTTTTCAGGGCTGTACAGCTCGTTGTCGTAAATACCCACAAGGGCGCTGTTGTCGCGCAGTAAAGGCACTAGAGCGTGCGCCACACTTTCACTTTCGTCGGCAAAATAAAGAGATATTTTCATTTGTCGCCAAGTTTCTATGCTGACGTCGGCAATGTTGTATTCAACAAGCTGCTGTCTGTTTTTAAACAGAATACCTATAGGTTGTTTTGCACCTAAAAGCTCAATAGCTAACAATACTTGTCTGGCTAGGGGAGGGTCTGCATAAATACTAGTTGCTAGTGATTGTTTATGCTTACTTACTTGTTTTGTACTAACTAAAATGGCAATTGTGGGTATGGAGCTCCCTGGCCATTGTGTTAGTACAGTGCTACCGACTAATACTATCGCCTTGTATTGTTCTGTATCCAGAGGGTCGACATCGACTATGGTTTTGATATCAATATCTGTGCCTAAATGTCGGTTAGTTTTGTTAACTAAAGCAATACTGTTAGGGCTGTATTCAGGAATAACAAAAAGCACGGCGGCGTCTGCCTTTGCTGTACAAAGCAAAAGCAGTGTTAATACTGCTATTGTGAGCTTACGTGCTTCCATGCTCATACCGTTTTAAAAGTTAATCCCTGCTTGTAGCTGGTAAATATTGCTTGTTGAATTTATCTGCGACCAATGGCCTAGCGCATTGTCGGCAAAACGATGTTGCCAAAAAACGCTTAGCCAAGGCTGGTACTGTTTAACTTGCCACTGCTTTCTAAGTTGCAGCTCGCTACGTTGGTATAACCTGTTACCGTTATTAAAACTATCTAGCCATAAGTAAGACAACGTAGAACTCCAACCGTTTTCACCTTTATGGTGCCAGCTTGCTGTTGCACTGTCTTGTGGGCTGATACGTGTTTCCAAGCGAAAGGCACCATCTTTTATGTTATCAAACTCCATGTGAGCTAAAGTTAACAACAGCCAGTCTGATGCTTTTGGTTGCCATTTAAACTGTCCTTCTACGCCATTAATATTCAACTCTGTGTTTGAGTCTACGTAGCGTTCATGGAGATTAAGTGGGTCTGAGATTAAATGGGTTAAGTGCTCTTTATAAACCTTGATGTCTAATTCTAGTTTAAGTTGAGGAATCATCGAATAATAGCCAATTTCATAGCTGGTAATCTCTTCGTCGCGTAAATTACGATGGTCAGCATGGACTGTTTTAAAGAATACTGCTTCAGTGACGTTTAGGTAGTTTGGCTGGCTGAGGTTGCGGCCTACCAACTTAATGTTGGGTTGTTGTTCGATCATGTCCGGTGAACGAATGGCTTCTGAGTATACAAATCTCAAGCTTTGTTGCTTAGACAGTAACCAGTTGAGTGCTATGCGAGGAGAAAATGCTTCTTTATTAATCTCTTCGTGCTCGTAAGTGCCAGCGGTATTTAATAGTAGCCAATCGGTGATGCGCCATTCGGCGTTTGCAAATATGCGCAAAGCGTTGTTAGAACGGCTGCCTTGAAACATTGCTTGAGACGAAGCTTGGTCATGACGATAACTGATACTGGAAACGGTGCGAAAACGATCGTGCCAAATAACGGTGTCTTGCCACTCTATATCAAAGCGCTGTTCGCTGTAGTTATAGTCGTGCCAGCCTTCAACAGTTTCATTGATATCTTCGCTCAATAGTGAGTCTACAAGATCTTGCTCGTAGGACTGCATACCCATATAAATTGATTGTACTTTACCGTCATCTTCGTCATCTACGGCTTTAAGAAGATTCATTGTGGCATCTGGGTTAAGCAAGTATAATCTGTTTAAATTGGGGTCAAAGAACACCGTAGGCATGCTACTGTGCTGTTCATGGTTACGATTCGTTTTTTGCCAATACATTTTAAACTGAGACTGATGCGTGGCAGAAAAATTAAAGGTGACGGTGTTCTGTAAAAAACCAAAGTCAGTATCACGGAATTCATAGCCGACAAGATCACTGGAATCCATGTTTGCGTAACTGTTACCAAGGCCAGCATAGAAATTAAGCTGGGTGTCGTTGTTTAGAGTGTGTTGATAAGCCAACTTAACAAACTTATTACTTTTATCGTCATCCCATTTGTCTTCGCCACGTTTAGCATCTTTACCGTCAAAGCCACTGTCTGAGTTATAGCTGGTAGTTAGGCGATAACTGCCGTTAGAGGTTAAGTTAGAATGGCTTAGGTAAGCATCTTGAACACCGCGGTTACCTGCACGGTATCGAACTTGAGTGCCTAAGCTTTCTTCTGGTGATTTAGTAATAATATTAATAGTGGCTAAAAATGCGTTGGCTCCATAGGTAGCGGAGCTAGGACCACGTATAATTTCAATGCGGCTCACGTCTTCAACTGCTAATGGAGTATCGTCCCAAAGCACACGAGCCACACCAGCGTTATACACAGAGCGACCATCAATTAATACCTGTAGGCGACGCGTAAAGTTCTGTGCCGAGGCATGGTAAATAACAGTGTCAGAAGACTCTGATTGGCTGTGGCCAACAAACATACCCGGCACAAATCGTAGTGCTTCAGGAATATTACGTGCACCCCAGGCTTCTATTTGCTCTGCGGTAATCACTGTTACACTGGCTGGTGTTTCTGCTTTAGGTTGTTTAAGTCGAGTGGCTGTTAATACTTCGGGAATGTAATCAATGTTGCCGAAGTCTTCATAAATATATGAATCGTAACCGTCCTGTGCATTTACCGTAAGCGAAGCTATCCCTAATAAAATTATTAATTTATTCATTATGCATCGTTTATGTTGAGGTAAGGCAAGTCTAGGGCTTAGTCAAAAGCATCACAAGTAAGATTTATACTAAAGGCAGACTGACAGAGTGAAATGCGCTAGGTATAATCTTTGCGTTTATAAAACCTTATTAATGGGAGCACCTAAATGAGCTATAAAGCTATTCCTGCCGGCAAAGACTTGCCAAACGATTTTTACGTGGCAATTGAAATTCCTGCAAACCACTCACCCATCAAATATGAAATTGATGAAGACATGGACTGTTTAATGGTTGACCGCTTTATGGCCACCCCCATGTTCTATCCTGCAAACTACGGTTACATCCCTAACACACTAGCCGATGACGGTGATGCGTTAGACGTACTAGTTATTACTCCATACCCAGTTCAGCCAGGCTCTGTAATTCGCTCACGTGCGGTTGGCGTGTTAATGATGGAAGACGAAGCGGGCGGTGATGCTAAGTTACTAGCGGTACCACACGACAAGCTAACTCAAATGTACACCGATATCCAAGACATCGATGATGTGCCTGAATTACTACGCGCTCAAATAGCTCACTTCTTTGAAAACTACAAAGATCTTGAAAAAGGTAAGTGGGTAAAAGTTCAAGGTTGGGAAAATGCAGACAAAGCACGTTCTTTAATTCTTGAATCTGCAGAAGCCGCTAAAAAAGCAGCTAAGTAAGCTCTGCAAAAGTGAAGTGCTTCAATGTTCTTGAGGCACATTCTAAACACCGGCATAGTCCGGTGTTCTTTTTCTTAAGAAACCTTATACCTTTATGTCGAATAATTACGAGCTTTTACTCCGTCACCCTGAACTGATTACCGAAAACACAATAATCTTAGGTGCAAACGCCGACTTGCCTGCTGGCTGGTTGTCTTTATTAAAAGAAGCAGGTGCACAAGTGCTAACCTGGGATTTTCTAACCCAACAGGCTCATAAGGCATTGGACAATGTAAAGTTTGCGATGCCGCAAGTGGTAGACTTAGAAAGTGCGGAACGTATTATTCTTCTATGGCCTAAAGCGAAACAACATGCTTTGGCACTAATTCAGTTAATTGCCAATGTCCATACAGAATGTTGGGTCGTGGGGGCTAATAATGCCGGTGGTAAAAGCATAGGTAAAAATGTTGCAAAACTAGCCAACGCTGAAAAAGTTGATGCCGCCCGTCACAGTAATTTATGGAAGCTTAACTTAGAGCCAGCCACTCAGTTTAACTGGTTGCAACTGGCGAGTTCATTTAATCATCAAGGAAAATCTTATATCACCTTACCGGGTGTGTTTAGCCAAGGTAAGTTAGATGTCGGTACCTCTGTGTTGCTAGAGCATTTGCCAGCCCCAAGCACAGGTAAGCTGCTTGATTTAGGTTGTGGCAGTGGAGTCATAGGTTTAAGCATGAAAGCGCAGCAGCCTGCATTAGAGGTTACCTTAGCCGATGTCGACGCCTTTGCATTGCAAAGTGCCCGTTTAAATAGCATGCGTTTAAATTTACCTGTGGAAGTAATCGCTAGTGATGGCTTAAGCCAAGTGGAAGGTAAGTTCGATTATATTTTTACCAATCCACCGTTCCATCAGGGCAAAGAAACGGATTACCGCTTTGCCCAACAGTTATTTCGACAGGCCAAACAACACTTAGTAGAAGAAGGCCAGTTGTGGTTGGTAGCCAATAGCCATTTGGCTTATGAAGAATGGGCTAAAGAGCACTTTTCTCAAGTCGAAGTCATGACGCAAGAGAAAGGCTTTAAATTGATTTGTGTTTACTAATAAAAAACGGCGCATTATGAAGCGCCGTTTTTGTTGCAGTCTAACGAGTGTTAATCACTCAACTTCAATAATAGAAAAGTCGTGAGTAATTTCTACTCCGCCTCTTTCTAACATCAAAGAAGCCGAGCAATACTTCTCAGCCGATAACTTAACGGCACGTGCTACCGCCGATTCCTTTAGGTTTTTACCCGTGACTTTAAAGTGCACGTGAATTTTGGTGAACACACTAGGAATAGTGTCGGCACGTTCAGCGGTAATTTCTGCTGCACAGTCACGAATATCTAAGCGTTGTTTGGTTAAAATGCCAATGACGTCGAAGCTCGTACAACCACCTAAGCCTAACAACAGCATCTCCATGGGGCGAAAGCCCATATTACGGCCACCATGATCGGGAGAGCCATCCATTACAACGCTGTGACCACTGCCAGATTCACCAACAAACATTACGTTGTCGACCCATTTTACTGTTGCTTTCATGTTGTCTCCCAAATAAACGACTGTAGGTGCCATAGAAATTGCGCGCAGGGTATCACAGCCATTCGTTAGATTAAATGAGTTTAATGGATGCCCCAAGGCGGCATTAATTCTTGTTGAATGCCTAATTGTTTAAGCGTACGAGCCACTACAAAGTCGATTAAGTCGGAAATGCTTTGTGGTTGATGGTAAAACCCAGGACTGGCCGGTAATACTACGGCACCCATGCGCGTTAGCGATAACATGTTTTGCAAATGAATTTCAGAATAGGGTGACTCTCGTACAACTAAAATGAGAGGGTGGCGTTCTTTTAGAGCCACATCAGCAGCACGCTCAATTAACGAGTTACTGGCGCCGGTGGCAATGGCCGACAGGGTGCCAGTGCTGCATGGGCAAACGACTACAGGACCAGGCTGACCAGAACCAGATGCCCAAGGCGCAAACCAGTCTTCACGCCCAAAAGCACGCAGCTGTTGTTCGCTGACATTAAAGTGGTTTTGCAAAAAAGTGGCTTGAGCGCTGGGGTTACTGGGAATCTTAAGATTGGCTTCGGTGGCCATAACCAGTAATGCCGCTTTAGAGATAATTACATCCACGTCTTTGCCAGCCGCTAAGAGCACCTCAATTAAGCGCAGTGCATATAAGCTGCCCGATGCGCCAGTTATGGCGACACAAATACGTTCGCTCATGCGGTCACCTGTTGTGCTTGTTGTAAAGCGGCTAATAAGTTTCTAGGCATATTAGCAAAGCTGCCATTAGACATAACAACAATGCAGTCTCCCGGTTTGGCTTCACGAACAACAGCATCAATAAGCTGCTGGTGGTCGTTAAAGCAATGGTCTGCCGGAATATTGTCTGACAGTTGCCAATTAAGGTTGTCGGGCTGGAACCAAAAGGCTTTGTCGGCAGCTGCCACAGAGTTTGCGAGACTGTCTTTATGTATTCCCATTTTCATCGTATTTGAACGGGGTTCAACCACAGCAAGAATGCGGCTATTGGGGAACTTAGCTTTCGCTCCTTCTAGCGTTGTAATAATGGCGGTAGGGTGGTGGGCAAAGTCGTCGTACACTTGAATGTTGGTTGTCTCACCAACCAACTCCATGCGGCGTTTAACTGAGGCAAACTGACCTAACGCTTCTGCAGCCACTTCTGGTGTTACGCCAACGTGACGTGCGGCAATCATGGCTGCAATAGCATTCTTTACATTATGCAGGCCGCTAAGCTGCCAGTTCACTGTGGCGGTGCCTGTTTCTTCCGAGTGTAGACTGAAACTTGAAGCGTCGTTACTTTCTAAACGCCAAGTCCAGTCGGCATTATCTTGGCCAAAGCGTTGAACCGATGACCAACAACCTTGAGTCAGGGTTCTTTCAATGGCTTCTTCATCGTTAGGGAAAATAATTTGACCGTTTGACGGGATGGTACGAATTAGGTGGTTAAATTGACGTTCGATAGCGGCAAGATCTGGAAAGATATCGGCATGATCAAATTCTAAGTTATTTAAAATGGCCGTGCGTGGACGGTAATGGACAAACTTAGAGCGCTTATCAAAGAAGGCAGTATCGTATTCATCGGCCTCAATCACGAAAAAAGGCGAGCCACCCAAACGAGCGGATACTTCAAAGTTTTCAGGTACACCACCAATTAAAAATCCAGGCTGCATACCTGCGTATTCTAAAATCCACGCTAACATACTGGACGTTGTGGTTTTACCGTGCGTTCCGGCCACTGCTAATACCCAACGCTTTTGTAATACTTCTTCACCTAGCCACTGTGGGCCCGAGGTGTAGGGCAGCCCTTGCTCAAGAACATACTCCACCGATGGGTTTCCACGAGATAAAGCATTCCCGATAATTACCAAATCGACGTCTTGGGGAATGTTTTTAGGATCAAACCCTTCGCTGAGATGAATGCCGGCCTTGATGAGTTGGTCACTCATGGGGGGATACACACCGGTATCAGAGCCAGACACTTGGTGCCCTAGAGCTTTAGCTAATTGTGCTAAAGAGCCCATAAAGGTGCCACAAATTCCTAAAATATGAATGCGCTTTGCCACGAATGCCATAAATACCTGCCTTTTAAAGATGGGTGAAAGCTTGCCACTTTGGCGCCTAGCTGGCAAGGCAAGCCCTCAATCATGGCGGTTAGATAGATAAATAAAATTAAAATTGCAGAGCAGCAAAAAATAAAAACATATTTATCGTTAAGCAATAATGACAAACAGGTGCCAGATAAAGTGATTTCAGGTAAGATGCGACCAATTTCACATACAGTCCTTAGGGTTAAATTATGCAACGTCTTAGCACTTTCTTAGAAGCTCACAGCAGCAATGTGGCATTAAACAATGTTATTGAAGGTTTAATGGTCGCTTGTAAGGATATTGCGTACAAAGTGCAGTTGGGTTCTTTGGCGGGTGTTCTGGGAAGTTCTACTCAAGATAATGTACAAGGAGAGCGCCAACAGAAGCTAGATGTTATTGCTAACGATATTATCAAATTTAACCTTAAAGGCATGAGCGCGGTTAAAGGGATGGCCAGTGAAGAAGAAGCCAACCCTGTGCCATGCAACAATCAAGGTGAGTTTTTAGTATTGTTTGATCCGCTTGATGGCTCGTCAAACATTGATGTAAACGTCACCGTTGGTACTATTTTTTCCATTCTTCAAGCAGAACCCGACGACGACCCAACCCATGAGGATACCTATTTACAAGCCGGTCGCGAACAAATTGCCGCAGGTTATGTTTTATACGGTCCATCAACTTTATTGGCTCTAAGTACAGGTCGCGGTACTCATATTTTTACACTGGATCCACGTGTAGGGGAATTCTTCTTACAACGTGAGAACGTAAAAGTGCCTCCTATTACTAAAGAGTTTGCGATCAATATGTCGAACCAGCGCTTCTGGTTGCCACCGATGCAAGAATATGTGGCCGATCTATTACGTGGTGAAGAAGGTCCATTAGGTAAGCGCTATAACATGCGTTGGATTGCTGCGATGGTGGCAGAGGTTCACCGAATTTTGACTCGTGGTGGTATCTTTATGTACCCATACGATAGCCGTGAAGCCAGCAAGCCCGGTAAGTTGCGCTTAATGTACGAAGGTAATCCTATGAGTATGTTAATTGAGCAAGCGGGCGGTAAAGCTTCTACCGCGTTCGAACCTATCATGGACGTAGAGCCAACCAGTATTCACCAGCGCGTGTCCGTCGTCATGGGCTCTAGCGATGAAGTTGATACCGTTATTCGTTACCACGCTAAGTAAGGATAAATTATGAGCAGCACCAATAAACCAGACCATGTTAAGTGGATTAGTCTAGGCTTTTTAGCAGGTCTGGTTGCTGCCGTTATCACGTTGGAATATTACGGCTACATCAAACACTCTACACCCGAGCAAGCTGCTGTTGTTGAAGAGTTTAAGTTATTAAGCCTAAGTACAGAATCAGACGTAAAGGTTTCACCTAAAAACTCAGGCAAAATTGCTTTTTGCGCTGACGGCTATTTACTTGTGCGTCCAGACAATGACAAAAAAGATGTTGCAGGCGTATTAGTGGATGGTAAAAATCGTGCTATTCGCTGTGATGTAGAAGATATTATATCCCACTAAGTAGGTATGGAATCTGTTTTCTATAGGCGTATTGTTGAGAGTGGTCTATACCACCAACAAACACTTATAAAACAGAAGAAGGAATCTACTTATGGCCGATGCATGGTTAACTAGCCTTATTACCAAGACACCACAAGAAGGCTTTGAACTTGCCATTACTCTGAGCCGTCGTGGTGTAAAATACACACAACCAGATGGCGATACCTTACATAAACTGCGTCCAGAATATGCTAATTCAGCCGATGGTCTGACCGCTGCTTCGCATGTTATTGCAGTAAATTTTCAAACCGTGGCTGCCGCAAATAATTACTGGCGCGACTAGTTCAGTCAATCAGTCAGGGGTATTCACTTAGTAGTGGTATTCCTGATTCACTTCTTGTTTGATTTCCTTGCTTCATCTTTACGTAAAAACGCCTTTGATTTGGAGTTCGTCTCTAAAACTTATAGGTCGGTCGTGGTATTATGGACTGTTTTTTAATTTGCATGGGGGTAACTAAAGGGTGATGGAGTTTCTACACGAACACGACTTTTTTAAAATTCTAATCCATTTATTAGCGGCTATTGTGGCTGGTGGTATTATTGGGTTAGAGCGTAGTTATCATGGCCGTCCGGCAGGCTTTCGCACACATACCCTGGTTTGTTTGGCTTCTAGTTTATTAATGTTAGTGACCATGTATCAATGGCAGTGGTTACCACCAGGCACTTCTATGGATACCGTAAGAACCGACCCTACTCGTATGGCTCAGGGCATTATGACAGGTATTGGTTTTTTGGGTGCCGGTGTTATTTTTAAAGAAGGTTTGTCTGTCCGTGGTTTAACAACGTCGGCCTCTATTTGGATGACGGCCGCTATTGGTATTTTGATTGGTATTGGTTTCTATGTTCCTGCGGTGTTATCAACCATTCTAACGCTTGGTACACTCTCTGTGTTCCGCTGGTTTGAACGTCGTTTGCCTTCTCATTATTACGCTCATCAAACCATTAGTTTTGATCGTGATAATGTTATGACAGAAGACGAAGTCATTAAGTTTATGGCCAATAATGGCTTTGATGTAGTGAACTTTAGTTACCGAACGGTCGAGGAGTCGACGGCGTTTGAGTATAAAATGGTGGTCTGCACAACTAACCAGAAAAACTTATCTAAGTTAGCCGCTGCATTGCGTCAATTGCCTATGGTTAGAAACTTCAGTATTTCACCAACAGGTGACTAAATGTTTATCTTTTCAAGGTAAGACGGTATAGCTACGTCCAAGTCGAATTTATCTATTAGGTATTGCCTGAAGATATCTGCGGCTTGGGGGTCACCATGAGTTAAAAATATTCTCCCCGGCTTGTTCTTCATTTGATTTAACCAGTGACACATTTCTTTATAGTCTGCATGGCTAGAAAGCGCTTCTAAGTTCAATACTTCTGCATTAATTGGATAATATTCACCATGGATTTTTATCTGGTCGGTACCGCTGGTTAAACTAAAACCACGTGTACCCGGTGCCTGATACCCCATAAACAAGACAGTATGGATAGGGTTGCTAACCAATGCTTTAAGATGATGCAATACGCGCCCACCACTGGCCATACCGCTGGCAGAAATTATAATGCTGGGCTCTCTGCGGGCGGTCAGTTCAATGGACTGTTCTGTGGTTCTAATGTAGGTAGTAATGGCATCAATTTTCTCGCAATCATCACTGGTAAGCTTATGCAGTTTGTCGTTATCTAAAAATATTTCTGTGGCCTTAATGGCCATTGGGCTGTTTAAGTACACCGGCACTTTAGGTATACGCCCTTGCGCCATTAAGCGCTCAACAAAGTATAAAACTAGTTGGGCACGACCAACGGCAAAGGCAGGGATTAACACAATACCACCGCGTTTAATTGTGCGATTGACCACATCGGCGATGGCTTCTTCAGCGTCTATTTCAACATGTGCTCTGTCGCCGTAAGTGGACTCTAATACTAAATTGTCTGTATCGGCTAACGGCTCTGGCGGCATCATGACAGCGTTGTTTAAGCGGCCAACATCACCACTGAAAGTAATGCTACGACCATTATATTCAAGACGAATAGCACAGGCGCCAAGAATATGTCCGACAGGTGTAAAGGTGGCTGTCATACCGCCAGGTAATTCAAGAACGGTATGGGTTTTAATTTTTTTAAATTGCTTTAACACTTGGCGAGCGTCTTCTTCGGTGTACAAAGGTTCAGCGGGGTTATATTTAGAGTACTTCTTTTTGTTGGCGTAGCGCGCCTCTTCTTCTTGCAAGTAGCCTGCATCGGGCAGTAACACTTGGCAAAGTAGGGTAGTGGCAGCGGTGGTGTATATCGGCCCGTGAAAACCTTGGCGCATCAACGCAGGTAAATAACCCGAGTGGTCTATGTGGGCATGAGTTAATAAAACAGCATCAATCTTATCGGCAACAAAGGGGAGTTCCTCTCGGTTTCTTCTACGTATAGTGCTTATGCCTTGGAATAAGCCGCAGTCTATTAGAATATTATGGCGACCATAAGAGACTAAGTATTTAGAGCCAGTAACCGTCCCCGTGGCACCAATAAACTGTACTTGCATAAGATTTGTCCTGAAAAGTACTTAATATTGAGTGTAGTCTGCAACAGGTTAAAACGATAGCCAATGCGCTAAGTCTTGAAAGGGCCACTTAGAAATAAAAAAGCGCCATATGAAATGGCGCTAAGTAAAGCTAGAAAGTGTTCCAAACAAAAGATTACCCAGCTTCTTGGGCGCTTCGCTCTGTGCTTATGTTAGGCGCAGAGTATTCTAACGAAGGGTCATCTAGGTTGGCTAACTTCAAGCTGGTCATATCTAAGAAGTAATTTTGGTACAGCTTCCAAGGTTTAGCATCGCCTTGTTGAGGGATTTGGTCTTTTACTCGTTGAATATAACCAGAGCTCATATCAATAAAAGGTAAGCGTTTAATGTCTGGGTTGTGGTTGCGCGGAATCACTTGGCGTACGCCTTTGTTATCCATGTGTTTAAGTAAACGACATACGTAATCAGAAATTAAATCGGCTTTTAAGGTCCATGAAGAGTTAGTGTAGCCAAATACCATGGCCATGTTGGGTATGTTCTCAAACATAACACCACGATAGCTCATGCTCTGATTCGGAATAATTGGCTCACCATCAACACTGACCTGCATATTACCCAGCATCTGAATTTTTAACCCCGTAGCGGTAACTATCATGTCGGCTTTAAGCGTTTTACCTGACTTTAATAAAATACCGTCTTCGACAAAACGGTCGATATGGTCTGTCACCACAGAAGCAGAGCCTTCCTTGATAGACTCAAACAAGTCGCCTAAAGGTACGGCACACAAGCGCTGGTCCCAAGGGTTGTACTTAGGCGTAAAGTGGCTCATGTCGAAGTCTTTCGGTAACTGCATCTTAACGCCCCACTGCAACAGTTTACGCATAAAATTAGGGAAGCGTTTACACAACTGAAAAATGGCCAAAGTAATAGAGATATTGCGTCCACGAATGATTTTATACGCCCATTTTTCAGGCAGTATTTTTCGTAAGACCTTAACCATAATGTCTTGCTGTGGAACAGAAACAACATAAGAGGGTGAGCGTTGCAGCATAGTAACGTGCTTCGCTTTATCGGTCATGGCCGGTACCACAGTGACTGCTGTAGCTCCTGAACCAATCACGACCACCTCTTTGCCGCTGTAATTGTAATTTTCTGGCCAGAACTGAGGCTCAATAATATCGCCTTTAAAGTCGTCACGACCAGCAAAGTCGGGGGTGTAGTCTTCGTCATAATCGTAGTATCCGGTACAGCTAATAAAGAAGTTACAGCTGTATTCTTTAATACTGCCATCTTTTAGCTCAACGCTGAGGTGCCATAAGGCAGAGTCGCTATCAAAGTTAGCGCTTTTCACTTTTTGACCAAAACGAATATGCGGTTTAACGGCGTTTTCTTCTGCGGCCTCTTCTATATAGGTGCGTATATCCTCGCCATCGCCAATACCTTTGTCGTTTACCCAAGGTTTAAATGCATAGCCCAAGGTAAACATATCGGAATCTGAACGAATGCCAGGGTAACGGAATAAGTCCCAAGTGCCGCCTATTGCATCGCGGCCTTCTAAAATGGCAAAAGACTTATTGGGCAGTTTCTTTTTTAAGTGAACGGCAGAGCCAATGCCAGAAAGGCCTGCACCTATAATAAGTACGTCAAAATGTTCAATCGCCATAAAAAATCCAGAGTTATATGTTTGTTATTGTTATCAATGCTTACGCACTTTAGATAAATATTACAGGATTAACAGGTGAAGGTATGACATTTTTATGGGGGTAAGTCATTAAAACAGTCAATGAGTGCTAGGTTGCTGAAGAATAAGCTATCGTCAGTTTTTTTTATCGTTCGATAAGTTGTTAGCTATAGGCTGGGTAATAAAAAATAAGAGCGCAAAAAGGCAGTGTGGGAGAGGGTTAAAGTACGCCAAAGCGTTTTAAATCAATGATGCCACGCACGTTAAATTCAACGCCTTCGTCTTCTAAGCGTTCTATTTGTCTTAGGGCGGCTTCGCTGCCTGCAGGGAAGCTGACCTTTCCCTGAGCGTTGACTACTCTATGCCAAGGCAGCTGCGTGTTAGAGGGGAGGTTGCGCAATAGATAACCCGCCCAGCGAGCCTTACGGGGCATACCAGCTTGAGCAGCTAATTGACCGTAAGTGATTACCTTACCAGCAGGTACGGCAGCTAAGACGGTATAAAAACGTTCTTTTAGTTCGTCAGACGCCATACCTAAGATCTTCTTTGTTATTAATACTCTGCTTTGACTGATTAAAGAAGCTTACTAATATAGCTTCTTTCAAATCGTTCTTTGGCCCAATGTAGCAGTTTAAAGCGCGGTAGCACTAGTTTACGGTTGCCACGACGATACACCAGCATACCGCTGTCTAAGGAGTCGATAATACAGGCTAGCTCAGTGGTAAATGGGCTGAGTACGGTTTCCCCTTTTATGTCGGCAGCAATGTTTCTAGCCACTGCAACGGCTTGTAGGTCTGCTTGGTGAGCTTGCTTTGCCATCCACTCAGGTCCTGGATAACTGCCAATGTCACCGGCGACATAAACTCTTTCCATTCCTTTTGCACGGCAGAACTCGTCGGCGGCAATAAAACCTCCTTCAGAGCGAGGTAGGTCTGTGTTATCAAGCCATTCAGGGCCGGTTAAACCCGACATAAAGAGAATCAGATCGGCATCAAACTCTGCCCCTTCAGTAACGACTTTGTTTTCTTCAAAGCGAAGAGGTTTATGACCTAATTGAGTTTCAATGCCTTGCTTGTGCATTTGAGCTAATAGTCGATCAACCGCGCCCTCACCTAAGCGCTTACCCGGTTTAAGTTGTGGATTAAAGAATATTAATTTGAATTTATCGCGACGCTTTTGCTGACGTAATAAGGTATCGATACCAAATAAGAATTCGAACATAGGGCCGCCACGTACAGCACCGGGTTCTTTAGGGTTAGAAGCAAAGCCGATAGCAATAGTGCCGCCCTCCATATTATTAATACGTTCGCTAATGGCTTCACAAGGTTCAATACCCTCACAGGGGATAAACGCATGCTCAATGCCCGGCAGTTTGCGTAAATAACGCCCACCGGTGGCAATGATTAGGTAATCGTATGTGAGCTCGCCATTGTCGGTAATGACTTTTCTATCACTGTCTTCAACGCTAATGACACTGCCTTGGTGCCAGCGAATATGATGACGTTGAAAGAAATTCCCTAAAGATACTCGCAAGTCTGAGCCTTTACGTTTACCCGAGGGTAGCCAAATTAAACTGGGTAAATAAACCAGTTCATTGTCAGGGGACACGACGGTTATTTCGGCATTGAGTGAGAGTTTGCGTAGCTCACGTACAGCAGCGACGGCTGCAAAACCACTGCCTAAAATAACGATATTGTGCATAGTAGTAACCTTAGTGTTATGTAAGTTATAAGCATATAACTAAATAATACACGGCTGCAGAGAAGATAGCGAAGCCTTGCTTATCTATGCAAGGCTCGTACTTGGGTGAGTAAACTAGCGTGGTGTTAAAAGTTAACGCCTTTGATGGCGGTGCTGTGCTCAGAAAGTTCGTAGCCCGACTGTATCGCGGTTGAGCCAAATGATAGATAAAGCATTGGGGCCGCCAAGCTAGGGTCAGAGAGACGCAGGCCAATGCCGTAGGCATCCCAACGGGCACCTATGTCTAGGAATGGATAGCCGCGGCTAAACGAATCAACCTTAGGTGCCGATGAGCTTTCTGCTAGGCTGTTGTCATCATCAATTTTCCAATCGTAAAACGAATAGTTGTAGTTAGCAGTAATCCATCCGGCTTTGCCTAATATTTTACCCGACCAAAGACCCACACCAGCATTAGCACCTACCGACCACAGAGACGCACGGTTTTCAGTAATGGCCTGTTTGTAATTGCGCAAACCAAAATCGAATCCATAAGAAATCGCTATCTTAGCGTTTGTTAAGCGCATATGACGTAAAGCCGCCGAGAAGTTGTTTGGATGATCAGAGTCGAATTGCTGCATAAAGGCTTGGTTAGTCATAACCGAGCCATCCTTTAATGGGATTTCAAACTCGTTAGCCAGTCTGCTGCCAAAGCCAAGCGTTAGATCTGAAATATGACCATAGTGATAAAATCGACGGTTTTTTAAGGCCTTATAATCACGCTTAAACTCTCTGTTCTTATAAATTGTAAAGCTATCATCAATACTCTGATAATTAAGCTGATCTGCATTAGAGATATTAATATGATAACGGCCTACCTCTAATTCTTTTTTAATACGATTACTACCGCTCATAATAATGGTGTTATTTGAGTCTTTTAGAGTAATGGTGTTTTTAGAGCTCGGTACAGAGATATCTAGCAAGCCAAATGACTTTTCCGACAGTTTAATGCTGTAGTAAAGATTGGCGGATACTGGCTGACCAATCATTTCAATATTCGTACGGTGCGAATCTTCCCCTGATTCTGCCGTCAATTTAAGCATGTTGTATTCAGAGCTAACGCTAAAAACTTTATCTTGGAATTCGGTGGCCAAGACAGTTGTTCCATTCAGTAAGGTAACCAGCGCATTGCTAGGTTGGGTGTGTACATAAATGGTGGTTTGGCTAAAGTTGGTTAGATCAGACGTATTGATAGCGCTCATTTTTAAAAGGTCTTTATCAATCGAACTGTTTAATACCTGATGGTAGCCAAGCAAAATAGGAGAAAAGTGTTCAGGCAGCTGCTCTAGGCTTACAAAACGTGTTTTACCTGAGTGATTGGTCTTTAAGTTAATACCATTAATGTATATAACGAAATCGTTTTGAGGCTCATAGGTTTTTGCATCAATAAGCACAAAACGTACGCGATTATCATTAGTTATTGGGAGTAGCGTTAGGCGTCGCTTCGACTCTTCAATAGCATTTTGAAAGAAGACTTCAAAGGTAGTATTGGCAGGGACACCAGGCCCATAAATTAATTCATTGGCTATGCCTTGTTCTAAGGTTTTCTCTAGCCCTAGAATTGCATAGCGCAGGATGGCACCCGGTGACAGAGACTCTTTATCTTTCATTAAGAGCGCATAGGCCAAAGCTGGTGCTTGACGGTCGGTACGTTGTCGTACTTCATCCATTTTATGGGTTGGCATTTTAACGGTGACTAACCAACCTTCTTGTACCTTAGTAGAAACTTCTACTTGCACATCGCTGAGTAACACACTGGTGCTGTTTGCCATAAAACTGGTGACTTCTTCACTGGTGCTGACACGCACATCGTCACTGCTAGATTCTTTTACCTGTTGCTGTGCTGCTTTAAACTCTGACGAAACATGCACATAAATTTGTTCAGAAAGCGCTAAGCGGGCTGCTAGGGTGGCCTCTTCTTTAGTAGTGCCTGTGCCTGATGCATAGGTGTAACCGTCTAAGGTATTAATACCTTGATTAAGAACGCTTTCAGCACTAGGTGTGGTTGAGAATAAGCTGCAGGCGCTAAGAGAAAGAGGTAAAACAAGACAGAGAATAAAACGCATAATTATATTTGGATATCAAAGTAAAAGAGGTCGCATTCTAAGGTAAAAAAAGAGTAAACAGAAGGTTAGAGGTTTTTTGCGGTCATCTGCGTGTTAGTTGCAGAAAAATGAGTGGAAAAAGCCTATAATAGGTCGCCAAATTTCAAAATTCATTGCTAGAAATAGCCAATTAGGAGACTGACTTTATGACAACCCCGATACGAGTAGGTATTGCCGGATACGGTAACCTTGGCCGTGGTGTAGAGACTGCCATCAGTAAAAACGAAGATATGACGTTAGTGGGGGTGTTTAGTCGTCGTGAGCCAAGCACTGTGCAAACCCTTAATCCAAGCACAGCGGTTTTCTCAATTGATGCTTTAGCTGAATTTAAAGACAAAATTGACGTGTTAATTCTTTGTGGTGGCTCGAAAGACGATTTACCCGTACAAGGGCCAGAGTACGCTGCCATGTTTAATACGGTCGATAGCTTTGATACTCATGCTCGCATTCCAGAGTACTTCGAATCGGTTGATGCACCTGCTAAAGCAAACAATAAAACCGCATTAATTTCTATCGGTTGGGATCCAGGCATGTTCTCTATCAACCGCTTAATGGGGGAAGCATTACTACCAGACGGTGAGACTTATACTTTCTGGGGTAAAGGCTTAAGCCAAGGCCATTCTGATGCGGTGCGTCGTGTAGAAGGCGTTAAAGCCGGTGTTCAATATACTATTCCTTCAACCGAAGCGATAGAAAAAGTACGCAGCGGTAGCCGTCCAACACTAAGCACGAAAGAAAAGCACGTGCGTGAGTGCTATGTGGTATTAGAAGAGGGTGCCGATGCGAGTGTGGTTGAGAATACCATTAAGACCATGCCTAACTACTTCTCAGACTATGACACAACAGTAAATTTCATTAGTGAAGAAACACTGAAAGAAGAGCACAGCCTAATGCCACATGGCGGCTTTGTTATTCGCAGTGGTACGTCCAGCGAAGGCATTAACCAAGTAGTGGAGTACTCGTTACAGTTACAAAGTAACCCTGAGTTTACTGCCAGTGTGTTAGTGGCTTATGCACGTGCATGTCACCGCTTAAGCGAGCAAGGCCAGTACGGTTGTAAAACTGCCTTTGATGTTGCTCCTGGCTTGTTATCACCAAAGAGCGCTGCTCAGTTACGTAAAGAACTATTGTAACAGGCATAAAAAAGCCCTAACTAAGTTAGGGCTTTTAAAACGCTTAAACGTTAAAGCGGAAGTGAATAACATCGCCGTTTTGTACGATGTATTCTTTACCTTCTAAACGCCAACGACCGGCTTCTTTAGCGCCTGCTTCACCTTTGTATTTAATGAAGTCTTCGTAGCTAATAATTTCAGCGCGAATAAAACCACGCTCAAAATCTGTGTGAATAGCCGCTGCCGCACGTGGAGCAGTGTCTCCCACTTTGATGGTCCAAGCGCGTACTTCTTTAACGCCTGCGGTAAAATAGGTTTGTAGACCAAGCAATTCGTATCCAGCACGAATGACACGGTCTAAGCCTGGTTCTTCCATTCCCATCTCTTGTAAGAATTCGAGCTTTTCATCGGCGTCTAATTCGGCAATCTCGGCTTCAATTTGGTTGCACACTGCCACTACTGAAGCGCCTTCTGAAGCAGCAATTTCTTTAACAGTGTCTAGGTGTGGATTGTTTTCAAAACCGTCTTCGGACACGTTCGCAATGTACATGGTGGGCTTAATAGTAAGCAGATGGAAGGTGCGAGCAATTTTACGCTCTTCTTCATCTAACGATAGCATGCGAGCAGTTTTGCCTTCTTCAAAGTGCGGAATGAGACGCTCTAACAATGCTTTTTGAGCAACGGCGTCTTTGTCGCCACTTTTAGCAACACGAGCTACGCGTTGCAGCTGACGTTCACAAGAGTCTAAGTCAGCAAGAATTAGCTCGGTGTTAATGATGTCGATATCGGCTGCAGGATCAATTTTGTTTGCAACATGGATCACATTATCGTTTTCGAAACAGCGGACTACGTGAGCAATCGCATCAGTTTCACGAATGTTTGCTAAGAACTGGTTACCAAGACCTTCGCCTTTAGATGCGCCGGCTACTAGTCCAGCGATATCAACAAACTCCATGCTGGTCGGCACAACACGTTCTGGTTTAACGATTTCTGCTAGCTCATCCAGACGTTTGTCTGGCATGGCCACAATACCTGTGTTGGGTTCAATGGTACAGAAGGGAAAGTTTTCTGCAGCAATACCAGATTGCGTTAGCGCATTGAAAAGAGTTGATTTACCAACGTTGGGCAAGCCAACAATGCCACATTTAAAACCCATAATAATTCCTAATATTCAGATTCAGTAATTCGTATTCAAGATAGTCTTTAAGACATTATATCGCCATTAAGTGCGCGGTTATATTCGGCTACACACTTATTTTTTAGTGTGCAGTTCACTCATCGCTTTTTCTTTGCTGCCTGCGACATAGAGCGAGATAACCGCAATTGCGTTATCAATGGCTTCATCCATCTGTTTTTGTTCGTTTGCAGAAGGTTTGCTTAGTACATGACCGGTCACTCTGTTTTTATCACCAGGATGTCCAATGCCTATTCGTAAGCGGTGGAATCCTTTGTCATTACCCAGCTTGCTTATGATATCACGTAAACCATTCTGGCCGCCGTGACCACCACCTGTTTTAAATCTGGCGACGCCAGCAGGAAGGTCTAATTCATCATGTACTACTAAAATCTCTTCTGGTTTTATTTTATAAAAGTTAGCAAGCGCAGCAACTGCTTGACCGCTAAGGTTCATAAACGTAGTAGGAAGTAGTAGCCAGCAATCTTCTCCACCAATTCTGCCACGGCCAGCAAGGCCAAAAAATTTTCGGTCGGGGGAGAGCGAGATGTTTTCTGCGCGAGCAAGGCGTGAAACTAACCAAGCACCTGCATTATGACGAGTCTGTTCGTATTCGGCCCCTGGGTTGCCTAAACCAACAATTAACCTGATTGGTGCGCTCATAAGATTCCCTTAGTATGGAAGAATAAAAGCGTATATAGCAAAAAAGCGGGGCAAGCCCCGCTTTATCTAAGACACAGATAAAGAGTAAGTTATTACTCTTCTGATGCGCCTTCTTCACCTTCAGCTGCTTCGCTTTCTTCTTCAACAGAAGCAGTGCGAGGTGCAACAACAGATACAACAGCGTCGTTACGCTCTGCATCAGCACCGTGAGCTAGGTCAACTAGTTCAACGCCTTTAGGCATTACCAGATCTGTTAGGTATAGAGACTCACCTACTTCTAGTGCAGCAACGTCTACAGAAATGCTTTCTGGTAGGTCGCCAGCGTTACAGAATACGTCTACGCTAGCTAAGTGACGAGAAATAATACCGCCACCGATCTTAACGCCAACACAGCTGTCTTCGTTTTCGATGTGTACTGGGATGTGCGCTTTAATACGTGAAGTTTTGCTTACACGTAAGAAGTCAGCGTGCCAGATGATGTTTTTAGCAGGGTGACGTTGTAAGTCTTGTAGAATTACTTGTTCGTCTTTGCCATCAACATTAATAGTGATGATGCTGTTGTAGAACGCTTCGTCTTCAAGCGCTTTAACTAATTCGTTAGTTTTTAGCGTGATTGAAGTAGGTTTACGATCGTTAGCGCCCGCTTTACCACCGTATACGATAGCAGGGACACCATTTGCACGGCGAAGGCGGCGGCTCGCACCTTTCCCTTCGTCTGTACGGGTTACAGCATTCAGAATATAGTCTGACATAATAAATTACCTTCTAAGGTTAACGTAAAAAGCTGATAGGATTTGCGACCAGTCCTAGCAGCTATAAAAAAATCGTTCAGTATTATCTGAACATTGCACTAATTGATTCTTCGTTATTAACTCGGCGAATGGCTTCAGCCAAAATACCAGAAATAGTTAATTGACGAACTTTTTCACAAGCTTTGCCAGCTTCTGTTAGAGGGATAGTGTCAGTAACAACAATCTCGTCTAACTCAGCTTTGCTGATACGATCAATAGCCGGGCCAGATAATACAGCGTGTGTGCAGTAGGCGACAACTTTTTTCGCACCGAACTCTTTTAAGGCACTGGCTGCTTGGCAAAGAGTCCCCGCGGTGTCGACCATATCGTCTACTAAAATACAGGTGCGTCCGTTTACATCGCCAATGATGTTCATGACTTCAGATACGTTGGCTTTTGGACGACGTTTGTCGATGATGGCTAAGTCTACGTTCAGTTGTTTAGCAACTGCACGAGCGCGAACAACACCACCGATGTCAGGAGAAACTACGATAGGCGCTTCAAAGTTCTGACGGACGATATCGTCTACTAAAATAGGTGAACCATAAACGTTATCAACTGGAACACTGAAGAAGCCTTGAATTTGGTCTGCGTGTAAATCAACGGTTAACACGCGGTTAATACCAACGCTGGTCATCATGTCTGCAACGACGCGAGCACTAATAGGTACACGGGCAGAGCGTGGACGACGGTCTTGGCGGGCATAACCGAAATAGGGAATAACTGCAGTAATACGGCTAGCAGATGCGCGACGTAAGCAGTCGGCCAACAGAATGATTTCCATTAAGTTATCATTTGTTGGAGCGCATGTTGGTTGCAGGATGAATACGTCTTTACCACGAACGTTTTCTTCGATATCGATGGTGATTTCACCATCACTGAACTTACCAACGACGGCTTCGCCAAGAGGAATGTCTAAACGTTCTACAACTTTATTAGCCAGATCTGGGTTAGCGTTACCAGAAAAAACCACCAACTTAGACATGGCTGTCCCCTTGATGTTTGCAATTAAATGATAGTTAGAAAGTTGGCTGAGGTGGTAGGACTCGAACCTACGAATGACGGGATCAAAACCCGTTGCCTTACCACTTGGCGACACCCCAGCATCAAGACGGTCTGAATAATACCTTATGTGTAGGAGAAAGGTTAATTCCTTTTGCTACGAAGGTTTCGTACTCAGCCGGTAACTGGTCAGAAACTCGACTGGCTTCTGCTTCAGAACTAAAGCTTATATAGCAACAAGCTCCAGTGCCCGTCATTTTAGCAAGACCATAATTACTTAGCAAATTCAATAACTTATCTATTTCAGGATAAAGCATTGATACAATTTGCTGGCAATCATTTTTTCCTTCTTGCCTCAACGCGGTGCGCATATTAATGGGGTCGGTATTACGAGTCAAGCCTTTATGTGAAAATATTTTCCCTGTATTTACACTAACCGGCGGACAAGCCACTAAATACCACGGTTCCGGCAGTTCTGGGGTGGGTGTTAATTTTTCTCCAATCCCTTCTGCAAAGGCAGAATGCCCCTCAACAAAGACAGGAACGTCTGCTCCAAGGGCTAAACCTAATGACGATAATTCATTAATAGGTAGGTTTAATTCCCAAAGACAATTAAGAGCAAGCAGAGTAGTGGCTGCGTTTGAACTGCCTCCCCCTAAGCCGCCTCCCATGGGCAGCACCTTCTTAAGCTGTATCTTGGCGCCCTGTGTGCAACCTGTATGTTGTTGAAGCGCACGAGCCGCTTTAATAATTAAGTTATCTTCTTCCTTAACCCCTTCTATGGCTGGTGTTAACGATAGTTGACCATCGTTTGTGCTCTGAAAGGTTAGGGTGTCACCATAGTCTAAAAACTGAAAAATGGTTTGTAGATTGTGATAGCCATCGGGGCGCTGCCCAGTAATATGTAAAAAGAGGTTTAATTTAGCCGGTGACGGCAAGGTAATTTCTTTGATGTTGCTACTGCTAGTCATACAGGGTCCATTCTTTGATGGCAAAGGTGAAACGAAAATCATAACCGCTGATGCGAATTAAACTAGGAAGCCAGTAGCCATTTTGCTCTTTGTAACGAGAGTATCGAATGGTCCAACCATGCTGTTCTAGTGTTTCTAGTAATCCGCTGTCGTTAAATTGTGTTTTAGCTTTGCTTTTAGGAATGGGTTGACCTTTAACCCAGTAACGAATTTGTGATACCGGAAAGTTCCAACCGGTATGTATTAGCATCAACTCTTCGGCAGAAGCGGCATGCTGCGGCTCTTTCCATCCGGGGAGCAGTAAGTTTGCTTGGTGCTGATTGCCTTCAAGGCGCGATGCACCGGCTCCAAACGGGCCTGCGATATATAAATCGTACGCCTGATGATCTTGTTTCCACGTTAGGTAGCCCGTATTGCTGGAGTCAGGGCTGATGACAGAAAGCTTACCGCGAGCTTGCCAGTGATTGAGTTTGCTTAGCTGCTGCTGAAACTCTTTGCTGGTGCCCTGTGGCATTAAGCTTGCGCAACCACTTAAAAAACTAAGCAGTAGAACGATGACGCTGAATTTAAGGTGTTGTACTGTCATTAGTCTCTGTATGCCAATCATCAATGTTTACGTTAAGACGTTCTAATGTGCTGTGAATGGTTTTGCTATCGGGGTTGTTCTCTAAGCCTGCTTGCCAAACCTCTATGGCTTCCTTTTGTTTGCCTGTGACCCAATAAAGTTCACCTAAGTGAGCGGCAATTTCATGATCTGGATAGCTACCAAAGGCTTCTTCTAATAAAGGTAGCGCTTCGTCGTAGTTACCTTGGCGAAAGTGTACCCATCCTAAACTGTCCATAATGGCGGGGTTGTTTGGCTTAATCTGGTAGGCTTTTAGTACTAAAGTATGCGCTTCTTCTAAGCGGTCAGTACGGTCGGCCAGTGTATACCCTAGTGCGTTTAATGCATCGGCATGATTAGGTTGCAAGGTTAAGATTTTGCGTAAATCGGTTTCTAATATATCTAGGTCGTCTAACTTGTCGCCAATCATGGCGCGTGTGTAAAGCAAGTCTGTGCTGTTTGGTAGTTGCTCTAAAACGGTTGAGATAAGTTCGTAGGCGTCTTGGTATTGGCCTTCGTTAATCAGCAGCTCAAGTTCTATGCGCATGAGCTCCGTTTTGTATTTTGGGAACTGCTCGCTGCTGTCGTGTAGAAATTCTTGTGCTGATAAAAAGCCGTGCTCTGCATGAATGAGATAGGCACCTTTGAGTTGAGCCGCTAAAAACTCACGACTGGGAGCGACTTGAGAGTAATGGCTAATGGCTTCTTGTGTGTCGCCAGATTCTTCTGATAATCGACCTAAGTAATAGTGCGCTTCGTTTAAATGCTCTTCATTAATGATGAGCTGATAAAAACTGCTTTTTGCTTCTTCTGGATAACCTAGTTCGTCGTTAAGTAAGGCAAGAGATAGCAAAATATTCGAATCATCAGGAAAGTTATTATGCAGTTCATTAAAGGCCGCATGAGCTTTGTCGTATTCATGCTGCTCTAAAAGGATACGAGCGTTTAATACTTGCACCCCTTTATTGTTAGGGTGTTTTTTACGCAGTTTTGCTAACCACTTTATGGCGTCATCAGAGCGGTCGAGCAGCACCAGTACGCGTGCTTTCTGCAATGAGCCACTGAGTAAGCTAGGGTTGGCTTTAAGTGCTTGTTCAATTGAATCGTAGGCTGCTTGATACTGTTTAAGGTGCTGCTGCATGAGGCCTTCAGCATAAAGCAGAGATGCGTTATTTGGTTGCGACTCTTTTATGATTTGCAGGTCAGTGAGCAAATCTTGTTGGTAGCTACTTGGTAAATGCCCAGCATTCGCGGCTAAAAAATCATATTGGCTGGTGCCAGTTAAGGCTTGGAGTTCTTGCATATGCACTAGTGCTTGTTTGAAATCGCCCGACTCCATTAAAACTTGAGCCGCAGTTTGGTGTAAGATAGGGTTTTTTGGCTCAACCTCAATCCAAACTTTGAGTGCTTCTAATGCATGATGTGAACTGCCCATAAACAACGCGATACGAACAGTACGTTCGGCGATGTCAGGGTCTTTGGTTTTTTGGGTTTGTAGTAAGTATTGATCTAACGCGATATCAAAACGCTTACGATGACCGGCAATTTCGGCGGTTAATAGAGCGTTTAAGGTGTCGGCTTCAATAGGGCGGTAGGTAACCGGTGGCTTTTCTGAAGATAATTCGGGGGCACTGTAATAAAGGCTTTGTTCTTCATCGAACACAACAGTGTTATCCGTGACTTTTTTAGAGGCAAGGCTAGAGCAACCAGTCGTAAAAAGTGACAAACCTATCACTAAAGCGATAGAAGCATGTTTAAAACTGTTTTCAAATAAGCGCATAAAGTAAAAAACCGTATAATATTGCTGCTATTTAGAGTCAGACCAAGATGTAAGTCAAAGAATTCAGAGCAAAGCTTGCGCCAAAAGTTTATAATTGTACGTCTTTAGCATTTATTGTTATACAAAATAGGCCGTTTTAAGAGCAGAATTTGTCAGTATGGGCATCTGGACATTAGGTATCAACCATAAAACCGCATCAGTCGCCGTTCGTGAAAGGGTTTCATTCGACCCTGCGCAGATGCCTGTTGTATTGTCTGAGGTTAAAAGCCTTAAGCCAATTTCAGAAGTGGTCATTTTATCGACCTGTAATAGAACAGAAATCTATTACTCAGCACCCGATCAGGTAGAGCCATCTGAGTTAGTTGCGTGGCTGTCTGACTATCATAAGCTCGATCGTCAAGAGATTGAGCACGCTTTATACTTTTTAGAAACCGATCAAGCGGTGCAACACGCTATGCGTGTTGCTAGCGGTTTAGACTCTCTAGTTTTGGGTGAGCCACAAATTCTTGGCCAAATGAAAGATGCCTATTCTATTGCCCAAGAAAGCGGCACGGTCGGGGCTGAACTCGGTCGCCTGTTCCGTCAAACCTTTTCTATTGCAAAGCGTGTTCGTACCGATACTTCTATTGGTGAAAACCCAGTGTCAGTGGCCTTTGCTGCAGTGCGTATGGCACAGCATATTTTCTCTGATATGAAAGAAAGTACCGCGCTACTCGTGGGCGCAGGTGAAACCATTGAATTAGTAGCGCGCCACTTATTCCAAGCGGGTGTGCGTAAACTCATTGTGGCTAACCGCACCTTAGCGCGTGCGCAACAGGTCGCCAATGAGTTCGGTGCTGAAGCAGTCTTGCTTGAAGACATTCCAGAAGCCTTAATTAATGCAGATATCATTATCTCATCGACAGCCAGTCCATTACCTATCATTGGTAAAGGCATGGTTGAGCGTGCCATGAAAAAGCGACGCCATAAGCCTATGTTTATGGTGGATATCGCCGTTCCTAGAGATATAGAAGAGGAAGTGGCTGAGGTTTCTGATGTGTATTTATATACGGTTGATGACCTACGCGATATCATTGAAGAAAATATACGTTCGCGTGAAAGTGCCGCTGAACAAGCAGAGACGTTAATCTATTCTGGCGTTGAGCAATTTATGCGCGACCTGAAAGTGCTAGATGCCGTTAAGACCATTACAGAAGTTCGCACGCATGTTCATGACTTAAAAGATGAGCAGTTAGCGATTGCATTGAAAAAACTAAGTAACGGAGCCGATGCAGAACAAGTGCTGCGTCAGTTTGCTCATACTTTCACTAATAAAGTGCTTCATGCCCCTACGGTTTCCATGCGCCAGGCAAGTGCTGATGGGCGTTTAGATGTGTTGGATTGGAGTCGTGAACTTTTTAATTTAAACAAATTTGAATCTTCTAAGTAATTTATGAAAAAATCTATCCTAGAAAAAATTGAGCAATTGCGTGACCGCTACGAAGAAGTTGGGCACTTGCTGTCTGAGCCCGATGCTGCGAATGATCAAAATCGCTTTCGTGATTTATCCAAAGAATATGCCGAACTAGAAACCATCGCCCAAGCTTATACCGCTTATGAGCAATGTGTGGAAGATATCGAAGAAGCCAAGGTGCTAGTAGAAGACACCGATCCTGATATGCGCGCTATGGGCGAAGAAGAGTTAGAAGCTGCAGAAGCTCGCAAGGCTGAACTAGAAGATGAAATTGAAATCTTGCTGCTACCCAAAGATCCAGACGATGGCAGTAACGTATTGTTAGAAATACGTGCGGGTACCGGCGGTGATGAAGCCGCTATTTTTGCTGGTGACTTATTCCGCATGTACAGCCGTTACGCCGAAGAGCGCGGTTGGCGTGTAGAAGTGCTTAGTTCGCACGAAGGTGAGCACGGTGGTTTTAAAGAAATCATCAGCCGTATTAGTGGTACCGATGTTTACTCACAATTAAAATTTGAGTCTGGCGCGCATCGTGTGCAGCGTGTACCCGATACAGAAAGCCAAGGCCGTATTCATACCTCGGCTTGCACAGTGGCGGTGATGCCAGAAGTAGAAAACGAAGACGAGATTGATATCAACAAAAACGATTTACGTATTGATACCTTCCGTGCATCTGGCGCTGGTGGTCAGCACGTAAACAAAACAGACTCCGCTATTCGTATTACCCACTTGCCTACCGGCTTAGTGGTGGAATGTCAGGATGAGCGCTCGCAGCATAAGAACCGAGCACGAGCACTATCCATCTTATCGACACGCTTACGTGATGCACAGCGTCAAGCGCATGAGGCAGAACAAGCCGCTGAACGTAAGAACCTAGTAGGTAGTGGTGACCGCTCTGAGCGTATTCGCACCTATAACTATCCGCAAGGGCGTGTGACCGATCACCGTATTAACCTAACCTTGTATAAGTTAGAAGAAATCGTTCAAGGTGATTTATCTCCTATCATCGACCCTCTAGTGCGTGAGCACCAAGCCAACTTGCTTGCAGAAATGGCTGGTGGCTAATGCAGGTAGAGCATTGGCTGCTGCAGGCTAAGCAGCAGCTAGAGCAGTCTGGATCAGATAGCGCACGCTTGGATGCAGAAATATTGCTAGGCTATGCCTTAGACAAAAACCGTACTTGGTTATACACCCACAGTGACTATGCGTTGAGCGATGTCGAGTTTGAGAGCCTTAATGGACTGCTCGAAAAGCGCATCGCCGGTCAGCCTATAGCCCACTTAGTAGGCGAGCGAGACTTTTGGAGTCTTACTCTAGAAGTTAACGCTAGCACGTTAATTCCTCGCCCTGATACCGAAACCTTGGTTGAGTGGGCACTCGAACTTCCTTTATTAGCCAACGCTCGTGTACTCGACTTAGGTACAGGAACGGGCGCCATTGCACTGGCCTTAGCCAGTGAACAGCCTTCTTGGCAAGTGATCGGGGTTGATAAAAGCGATGATGCGGTTCAGTTAGCGCTTAACAATGCCCAGAAAAATCAGCTGCAACAGGTTGAGTTTAAAAGCTCGGATTGGTTTGAACAGGTCGCAGGCAGTTTTGATTTAATTGTCAGTAACCCACCTTATATCGATGGCCAAGACCCACACTTGCAACAAGGCGATGTACGCTTTGAACCTATGTCTGCATTGGTTGCTGAGCAGCAGGGTTTGGCTGATATTGTTCATATTATTGATCAAGCCCCACACTATTTGCGTGATCAAGCTTGGCTTTTAATTGAACATGGCTACCAACAAGCTGAGCAAGTCAGGGAGTTGCTCAAGGCTAAAGGCTTTCAGCAAGTAGAAACAAGGGAAGACCTAGGTGGGCAGCCACGCATAAGTGGCGGACAGTGGCGAGTACTGCGACAAAGCTAGACGTGGCGGCGATTATAATACAGATCCTCTAGAGCGCGTGTCGCCCCTTGTTATGCGCAGCCGCTTAAAAAAGTATACAAATCAATACTGTTGTTCCCCTTTGACTCTTGCTAAGGTCAGGCGGTCTGTATTATTTCAATAACAAAAATGAGGTCACTATGGCAGATTCCCAGTTCGATATTGTTATTTTTGGCGCCACGAGTTTTGTCGGCGAAATTTTAACCGGTTATATGCACAAAACACTTGCTGACAATGGTGACGTAAAATGGGCCATTGCTGGGCGCAGTGAAGCCAAGCTACAAGAAGTTAAAGAAAAACATGGCGCCCAAAATGTACCGCACATAATTGCCGATGCAAATAACGAGCAGCAGCTCAGAGATATGGTCAATCAGGCGCGTGTTATCGTCAGTACAGTAGGCCCTTATGCGCTGTACGGAGAACCTTTGGTTAAAGTATGTGTGGAAACCGGTACAGACTACTGCGACTTAACCGGTGAAGTGCAGTGGTACAAACGCATGGTTGATAAATACGAATCACAAGCCAAGCAAAGCGGTGCGCGTATTGTGCACTGCAGCGGATTTGACTCACTGCCGTCGGACTTAGGCGTGTATTTTACGCAACAACAAGCCCAGCAAGCCTTTGGTGAAACTTGCCAACAAATTGATATGCGTGTCGCCAGGTTAAAAGGTGGGGCAAGTGGTGGTACGTTTGCCAGTATGATTAATATCGCTAAAGAGGCGGCTAAAGACCCAGCCTTACGCAAAGAACTACAAAACCCGTACAGTATTTGTCCACCGGATCATGGCTTTAAAACTCGCCAGCATAATGTGGGTGGTGCTGAGTTTGATAAAAATATAGGCGGCTGGATCGGACCTTTTGTTATGGCAGCGGTTAATACACGCGTAGTCCATCGCTCAAATGCATTGCAAGATAACGCTTATGGTCAAAACTTTAAATACAGTGAAGCCATGATGATGGGCAAAGGGAAAAAGGGCGAGAAGCGCGCTAAAAGCATGGGGCGTATGCTTAAGTGGTTTATGATATTGGCTGCAATAGCGCCTACCCGCTGGTTATTGGAAAAGTTTATTCCTCAGCCGGGCGAAGGTCCCACTCCAAAAGAACAAGAGGAAGGTATGTTTGATATGCGCTTCTTTGGGCAAACCGTTAGCGGTAAAAGAATAGTCACTAAAGTTGTGGGTGACCGTGACCCTGGTTATGGCAGCACGGCAAAGATGCTTGGCCAAGCAGCACTTTGTTTAGCAAGTATTGATAAAGAAGCCAAAGTTGGAGGCTTTTGGACGCCTGCCAGTATTTATCAGGATGGTCTAATTGAACGATTACAGAAGTACAGTGGATTAACCTTTGAGGTTTTAGAACCGTAACAGTTAATGACCGTGCAAAATACAGACTGTGAATAAGTGAGTTAAAAAAAGAGGGCGTTGCCCTCTTTTTTATGCCGTCTAAATTAATTGCTTGGTTGCAAGCAAATAAACAATACTAGTTTTCACCAAATAGAGCGCAGTCGATAAAGTCACACAGGCAGTGAATAACCAGTAAGTGCACTTCTTGAATGCGAGCTGTAACAAAACTAGGTACACGGATTTCAACGTCGTTTTCGGTGAGCAGTGATGTCATATCGCCACCGTCGTTACCCGATAATGCAACCACCGTCATCTCACGCTCGTGAGCGGCTTTAATAGCCTGTACAACGTTAGCAGAGTTGCCGCTAGTAGAAATAGCTAGTAACACATCGCCAGCGTTACCGAGTGCACGAATTTGCTTAGAAAATACTTCGTTGTAGCTGTAGTCATTAGCAATGGAAGTAACAGTTGAAGAGTCAGTCGTTAATGCTAAAGCAGGTAGACTTGGGCGTTCACGTTCAAAACGGTTAAGCATTTCAGAGGAGAAGTGCTGTGCGTCGCCAGCAGAACCACCGTTACCACAGCTTAAAATCTTTCCACCATTAAGCAGTGAGTTAACCATCATTTTACCGGCTAACTCTATATAAGGAGGTAACTCTTCTGCGGAAAGGGTTTTGGTTTCAATGCTTGCGGCAAAATGACCAATAATTCGTTGTTGCACAAAAATACTCCTATTAAGTATTAGCTAATTAGGCAAATGCGTTTTTAATCCATTCAAACGTTATCGGATCGCCTTGTCCAGATAAAACATCAAAGCGACAAAAGGGCGGCGTATTACCAAAGTGCATTTGTAGGTAATATTCAGCCGTCCTTAACAGTTTGTTTATTTTACTGCGAGTAATACTTTCAGCACCACTGCCGTGCTCATTATCTGCGCGATAACGAACCTCAACAAACACTAAAACATCATCTTGCCACATTATAAGATCAATCTCTCCACCTTTAAGGGTGAAGTTTTTCTCTATTAACGTCAGACCGCGTTCGCTTAACCAAGTTTCAGCAAGCTGTTCAATAGCATGCCCCTTATGACGGCGACTAAGGCCTGGAGCTGAATAATCCTTATTCATAGGTTGTCCTTATATTAAGTACTAGCGAGCGCTTACACGCTGCGGTTTACCACCTCTAAACTGGGTGCATTGACTGCGACGCACAACACGTCTTTCGTTGTCGACTTGCAGAGAGCCAGTGCTGCCAAATACCTGACTGTTTGGAGAGGCCTCTAATTGATGCAAATACGGTAGTAAACGGAAGGCATCGACGCCCATAGCGTATAGGCGTGCATAATTGCCTTGGCCTTTAACGGCCTGCTCAACTTGTTCGTATAGTTCACTCTTTTGTAGTAGCCATGGTGTGTCGCAGAAAACAATACCGTTTAAGTCTCTGTCTTTGCTTGGGTTAGGCTCACCAGAATAAACGTGAGACGTTGAGTAGACAGGAATATCAGCAGCAAAGTTAAAGGCTAGAGTGGGTTTAATTTGTCTGGCTTGTTGCGGCAGTGCCACTAAGAATAACCAGTCGGCATCTTCTCGGCGACGGGGTTCAAATTCGGTGTTTTGACGCAGAATTTGGCGCATGCGGCGGTAGCGTGTTTGGCTATCGGTAACGTTCAGCAAGGTGCGGATATCGGGGTTGTAATCTTGGCGAGCAGGATACGAATGATGGGCGTTAATAGTGCCGCCTAATTCTAACCAACGTTGTTCAAAGGCTTGGTACACACGCAACCCCCAATTGCCGGCAGGAGTTAATACTAAGGCATTGCGTTTACCATCTTGCCAGGCTTTGTCTGCAATTTGCTTGGCTTCGTCTTCAGCGGCTAAACCAAATTGAAATAAATTCAGAGGCGTTTCATTGCTATCAAAGCGGTCGCTGTAGTTTAGCGCTAAGGTAGGTAACGGTAAGCTTTCGCGCTCAGATAGCTCTTGTACAATGGGCTTTTGCACAGGTCCTATTAGCCATTGGGCACCGTCAAACTGGGCTTGGGCATAAGCATTGTTAATGTCGTCTGTTTTAAGGCTGTCGTAGACAAGAATGCTGGGTACTTGGTACCCCTTATTTAATGACTCGTAGTAAGCAGCCATAAAACCATCACGAATAGCAGTTCCTGTTTTGGCTAAAGGCCCCGATAAAGGCAGCAAGAGTGCAATTTGATCAGGACGGTTTTCGGAAATCTCTTGCAATTGATTTAAACGGCCAGGCAGCTTTAAACTGGCTGGGTGCTTAGGGTTTGCTTGAAGCCAGTCGGCAATAGCAACCAGTTGCTCATCAATGGTTAAGCGTGAGTTACGGTTAATGAGCGCTAACTCTACCCACTGACCAAACAGATCGTTGGTTTGTTGGTCTGACCACTCTCTTAATACTTCTTCATCTAACGATAATAAGTCACGCCAAATAAGCTCATGGTTTAAGGCAGCGTCGTCTTCAGACAAGTTTGAAGCGTGCATAACACGAATACGAGCGGCTTCTAAAAATTGACCGTTCGCTTCATACCAACGTGCTCTAAGTTGACTGTAACGAATGCTTTGGGCGTTTGAAGCAGAGGCTGTGAGCTTAGCCACGTCTTGCAAGAAAAGCTCAGCCAGCATGGGTTCATTCAGTGCTAGATGCAGTTCGGCAGAAGTGAGGGCGAAGTCGATTTCTTCGCTTGAGTTTAACGTACGGTTTTCCAGTTGTTGCAATGCGTGTTCAGCATTGTCAAACTCACCGTTAGTAATGGCATTTTGGGCCAACGTTAATAATTGTTGATTAACCGATAGTGCGGTTTTAGGTGTAGTATCAGGACTCGTTGCACAGCCACTGAGCACCAGGCAAGCAACAAGAGTAAACAACCCTAATGTACGAAAAATACTGTTTGAATAATTCTTAGGTAACGCTTTAAGCATGAATTCCAATTCCAAAAACCTTGCGGGCATATTGTACATAGTCGCTACCCCAATAGGTAATTTATTTGATATTAGCGAACGAGCCAAACAAACACTCGACAGTGTTGACTTGGTAGCCTGTGAAGATACGAGGCATACCAGTAAATTGTTGCAGCATCTTGGCTTAAAGAAGAAGCTAATATCGCTGCATGAGCACAATGAAACTGACCGCATTGCTCAAGTAGCGAGCATGTTAACAGAGGGGCAATCTATTGCTCTAGTTTCCGATGCTGGTACCCCTTTAATTTCTGATCCAGGTTATCCGCTTGTTCAAGCGCTAAGACAACAAGGATTTCAAATAACTCCCATTCCAGGTGCAAGTGCCATTATTACGGCATTAAGCGCAGCGGGTTTGCCGACCAATCGTTTTACATTTGAAGGCTTTTTACCACACAAAACGGGCGCTAAAAAAGAAAAGCTAGAAGAGCTGGTGCAAGAACCACGCACTATGGTGTTTTATGAAGCCAAGCACCGTATATTGTCGACTTTAGAAGTGATGGCTGAAGTGTTTGGTGAAGAGCGACAAGCCTGTGTTGCTCGTGAGCTAACTAAAACGTTTGAAACTTTTTATTCGGGCAACTTAACGAATATTCTTGAACAGCTTCAAGCAAGCAGTGACCACCAAAAAGGCGAGTTTGTAGTCATGTTGGCTGGTAATCCTGAGCCTATGAAGGCTAATGCTATGCATACCGATAAGTTACTGCGTTTATTGGCGGAAGAGTTACCGCCTAAAAAAGCAGCGGCTATTGTTTCTGCGGTAACCGGTGAGAATAAAAAAGAGTTATATACCCAAGTGCTGAGCTATAAAAAGGAATAGATAAAAACCGACAGAGATGCGATTAAAGTTGTGCTGAAGGCTAAGAAAATTATCTTTAACGCAAGATTTAGTATTTATAATTTAACATTAGTGTCATATCTGTTTAAACTCCGCTGCTTAAGTTAGCCAGACAGTCGCTGCTAATCTCTTCGGAGGTTAGGGGAGGAAAGTCCGGGCTTCATAGGGCAGAGTGCCAGGTAACTCCTGGGGGGCGTGAGCCCACGACCAGTGCAGCAGAAAGCAAACCGCCGATGGCCTTTTAGGCACAGGTAAGGGTGAAAGGGTGCGGTAAGAGCGCACCGCGCAACTGGCAACAGATTGCGGCACGGTAAACTCCACTCGAAGCAAGACCAAATAGGCCCCCGTATGGCGCGGCCCGCGTTGGGGGCGGGTAGGTTGCTTGAGCCGGTGAGCGATTGCCGGCCTAGACGAATGACTGTTCAAGACAGAACCCGGCTTATCGGCTAACTTAATTTATTTCTTAGCGCATTCCTGAAGGTAAGGAGTGTGCTTTCGTAGAGACTAAGTTATGGCATGCAATTATAAAAAATACATTGGTAGTCTTCTCAGTCTAACCGCGTTTTTTGCATTTGTTCTTTTACCAGATGTTATTTACGGTTGGATGAGTGAGTCGTTTCAAGCGGATACGAGTCTTAAAAATATTTTTATAGCGCTGATCATTGCTTTGTTCCTCAATTTTACTGCATCACGTAGAGTCAGTGTGGGCTTACTAACTCTCTTTTTTATCATGCAGGCATCGCAACTATTACATTTGCATTGTTATGGTAGCTATTATGGCGCCAGTGAAATAGGCGTTATGCTGCAAGGCTATATGGTTGCTCCTGAGCAATCGCTTACTAACCCAGTCTTCTGGGGAGTGCCTATTGCCGCCTCATTAGTGCTGTACCTAGTGGCATTGGCCGTTCACTTATTCTTTTTCACCGAATCTCCTAAAGCTCCGTTTTTGTCATTGTTGTTTGTTGTTGCTTTGCTGGTTCCGTTTTTACAGGCTTTAAGTGAAGATACATCGGGTAAGTTTTTACCTAATTCGAATCACTTGTCGTTAAAAAACAGCCTTTACTCAGCATCAGATTATGCTGCTGCTAAGGTTAAGATTTTCATAAATGAAATCGAACAAGACACTGCCGAGCAATAATTAAACTCGCCCTGCTAACATTCCATTCTGCAAAGAATTCGTAATTAACCCCTAGCGCCTACGGAATTGTATAAGATGTTTATGGGCTTATAGTCGCGACGCTCGGGGGTTAGTAAACCTACGGAGCTTGAAATACCGCTGTTAGTCCTTATCTATAGAGTCAATGAGACTCCATAAAAACTTACCTTTAAATGCTTTTCTTTAAATCAATAACTGAATTAGACACCCTTATATGCAGCATTCTTTTTGGCATGAAAAATGGAAGTCCAATCAAATTGGTTTCCATCTAGACGAAACAAATAAACTGTTAATTAAACACTGGCCCAGTTTAGGGGTGCCTAAAGGGTGCACAGTATTCGTGCCGCTTTGTGGTAAGACGTTAGATTTGGTTTGGTTAAGAAGCGAAGGCTATTCAGTCATCGGTGTAGAGCTGAGTGAGATCGCTTTAGACGAGTTAGCCGATTCCATTACCGAAACTCTTGGTTTAGAAGTAACCAAAACGACGTTAGAGCAAGAAGGGTTAACTGCTAAGTACGAAGCCGATGGTGTATTACTCTATGCCGGAGATTTTTTTGCCCTAACTCGGTCGATGCTAGGCGATGTTACTGCTGTTTATGATCGTGCTGCATTAGTGGCGTTGCCGGCGGATATGCGCGTTGAGTATTGCCATCATCTTCAAGAAATCACTCAGCAGGCACCGCAGCTTATTTTCTCGTTTGATTACGATCAAAACGTAATGAGTGGCCCACCATTTTCAGTACCAGCGGTTGAGTTGCACATGAATTACCATTCTTACTATAAGAATATTGAGCTGCTTGAGATTCGAGAAATCATTGAACACCAACCTAACTTTAAAGAACGCGGCTTAACTTCATTTAAGCAGTTGGTGTATTTGCTTCGTTAATAACCCCTAATACTTTAATTTCTGTTGAGCTTGGGTAGCACCAAGTGACGTTTAAGTCCCACAGGCGCACACCGTATACTCGGTCGGGTGATGGTTGCTGGTATGCCGGCTTTGGATCTTGCGCTAAACACTGCTCTATTAAAGCCACTACATCGGCGTGTAATCGGTCACTGTGGCTTTGAGCGCATAGTAAGGCATTATCACTCCAATTAACTTCAATGAGCTCAGGAGCTTGCTCGGCAAGAACGTTGGTGGCATCTGCAACAGAGTCAGCGTAAGGGACATAGGGCTTGATATCTAAAATAGGCGTGCCGTTTAATAAGTCGACACCGCTGACATACAGTTTAGTCCCTTCAATCTTTTCGAGCTTAACAACCGACATTCCTATGCCGTTTGGGCGATGCGTGCTGCGTGTTGCAAAGACTCCTACCTTTACGTTGCCACCAAGACGTGGTGGTCGCACTCGAAGTCTAGGCGGTTTGTTCTGGTCTTGTTTGACCGCATGAAACCGAAACAGCAGCCAGATATGACTCACCTTCTCTAGCCCTTCGAAAGCTAATGGATCGTTAAAGGGTGGCAGTAACTCTATGCAGCCAGTGGCCGCTGATGCAAGTTTGGGTTGTCTTGGAATAGCAAACTTTTCAAGGAAAGGAGTATGAATAATGGCAATAGGTGACATCTGGATCATGTTCAGGCTCAGTTGGGTGGTATAGAGTATCGGTAAATCTACTTTTAAAAAAGCTTGGGTTTAAATGATAAAACCCGAGTACTATGATGAATGCACTTTTTACACCACATTTAAGATGACACCATGAGTTTAGACCGTATAGATTTACGTATACTGCAGCAATTGCAAGAAGATAGCAGTTTAACTAACCAAGAGCTTTCAGAAAAAGTGGGCTTGTCTCCGTCTCCTTGCTTGCGACGTGTTAAAGCCCTTGAAGAGCAAGGATTGATACAGGGGTATCGCGCGCATTTGGATGCAAAGAAATTAGGGCTCGATTTACTAGCGCAAATTTCTATTAGCATGGATAAGCATACGCCTGAGCGTTTTGATAATTTTGAAAAGGCAATCAGTGCCTGCCCTGAAGTTTTAGAGTGCTACTTAATTACCGGACAAACTGCCGACTATGTACTTAAAGTGATCGTACGTGATATGCAGCATTTTCAGGAGTTTTTATTAGATACGCTTACCCGTATAGAAGGCGTAAGTGGTGTGCATTCTAGCTTTGTGATGCGAAAAGTGGTCGATCGTTCGGCCTTACCTTTAGCATCACATTAATGCATTAAAGAAGTGGTGGTACGTGAGAAACCGATAGGGCGATGTTTTTAGCATCAATGCCTGGTTGCTCATCGTTCCATACTAGAACATCGTAGTAACGACGAATGTTTTGCACATAGTCGACAGGCTCTTGACCGCGCGCGTAGCCGTGACGTGTGTATTTGTAGTAGCGCTTTTGACTTAATAGCGGTAACGACTGCTTAACGTCCATCCATAAATTCGGGTTACCGCCTTCAAGTTCTGTAATTTTACGTGCATCACGTAAGTGTCCGTAACCAACGTTATAGGCAGCCAGTGCTAACCAAGTGCGATCAGGTTCAGGGACATCTTTTAAACGGTCGCGCAACTTAGATAAGTAGCGAGCACCACCTTCAATACTTTGTTTAGGGTCTAAGCGGTTTTTAACACCCAATTCTTTAGCCGTAGGTAGAGTTAGCATCATCATGCCACGAACGCCCGTAAAGCTTTTAGCTCTTGGGTTCCAGTGACTTTCTTGGTAACTCACTGCAGCCAATAAGCGCCAATCAAACTTGTTGGCTTCTGCTGCTTCAACAAAGTGTTCTTTGTACTGGTCGAGCTTGTTATTCGTTAGACGAGTAAAGCGTTGAGCGCCGACGTAGTCTAGGCGGTCTAAGTGGCCAAAGAAACGCTCAGATAACGTCGCCATTAGCTGGGTGTCTTCAATACTTTGTAAAAACTCGTTAGCCGCTTCGTATAGGCTGTCATCATTATTGCGTGGGAAGGCCCAAGCAATTTCGCGTTCTTCTTCTAGAGTGAAAGCAACAGATAAAGAAGGGTAATAGGCTTGGAGTAGCTTAAACTCGTTAGCGTTTACTAAAGTAAAGTCTATATCACCAGCGGACAGCAGCTGCAAAAGATCAGCAGTTTCGGTTTCGCTACTTTCGGTCCAAGTTAACTCGGGTGTTTCAAGCTGCCAATTGCGCAAACGTTCGGCATGCACTGAACTACCAATAACCATTAAACGACCCTTGGTTAGGTCTTCAGGGGAAGAAGGCTTAATACCACCGCGACGATAAATAACCAGCTCGTTTGTCGTAATGTATGGTGTAGTGAACTTTAAGGTCTGTTCGCGCTCGTCTGAACGTGTTAAGCCAGCCGCGGCAAAGGCAGCGTTGTTACTGGTTAAAGACTGAAAGATATCTTGAACGCTGTCAGCTACTATAAATTGCAGGTCAAGATTAAGAGAGTCTGCGAATGCTTTTGCGAGCTCATACTCGAACCCTGTTTTCCCAGTACGGTCTTCAAAGAAGGCAACAGGGCTATTACGAGTCACTACATATAAGGAACCAGACATTTTAGCTATTTCTAACTGAGTCGGTTTAACGCTGCCTGTCAGTAATATAAGGCAGGTTATAACAATTGTTCCCTTAAAAGATTTACGTAATAAGTCAAAGAGCATTGATGATGATGATTCCATGTTGTTGTACTTAGCCAAAATCGGCCAGTACCCAATCGAATTGCTTGCTATTTTATCCTGTTGGTCATAAATAAGACAAATGAACCAAGGGCGGTTTATAGTGTCTATTTATCACGGAAAAATTTTTTACAATTGTAACTCATTGATTTATAAGGAAATGTTTTCAATTGTAAGTGACAGGTAAAGCAAAGTTCCAAAACCACAACATATAGTTCCATAATTTTAATTTATTGGAATATATGCGCCCTATACTGTACTATTCGCCTCATTTTTTGCTGACCTCTGCTCTGGAGTTTACTCATGCTTGAGCTGCGTGGCGCACCTGCGCTTTCTGCTTTTCTTCAAACGAAAACCTTAGCCAAATTACAACAGGCCTTACCTAGCGTAACTTCTGTGTATGCGGAATACATTCATTTTGCTGATTTGTCAGCCGATTTAGATGCCAACGAGTTAGCTGTATTAAAACGCTTACTTGAATACGGTCCTAAAGTGGATGCCAAAGAAGGGCAGGGTGAAGCGTTTATCGTCGTGCCACGAATCGGTACTATCTCTCCTTGGTCGTCTAAGGCAACGGATATTGCCCGTAACTGCGGCCTAGAAAAGATTAAGCGTTTAGAACGCGGTCTTGTTTATTATGTTGAAGGTATTAGTGCCAGTGAGCGTGATACCGCGGCAGCCGTGCTTCATGACCGCATGGTGGAAGAAGTATTGGCTAATGCTCAACAAGCCGATGCGTTATTTTCAAAAGCAGAGCCTGCCCCTTTATCTGCCGTAGATCTGTTAGGCGGTGGGCGTGCAGCGCTAGAAAACGCTAACCAAGAACTTGGTTTGGCGCTGGCTGAAGATGAAATAGATTATCTGTTAGAAAACTACCAAGCCTTGGATCGTAACCCAACGGATGTTGAGTTAATGATGTTTGCTCAAGCAAACTCCGAACACTGCCGTCATAAGATATTCAATGCCAGTTGGAGCATTGACGGTGAAGAGCAACAGCTATCGTTGTTCAAAATGATTAAAAACACCTACGAATGCCATAGCGAAAATGTATTGTCTGCCTATAAAGATAACGCATCGGTAATTACTGGCTTCAAAGCAGGGCGTTTCTTTCCTAAGCCAGGTTCGAATGAATATGCATACCATGAAGAAGATATGCATATCCTGATGAAAGTAGAAACACACAACCACCCAACCGCTATTGCACCATATTCTGGCGCAGCAACTGGTGCTGGTGGTGAAATTCGTGACGAAGGTGCAACCGGACGTGGTTCTAAACCCAAAGTAGGTTTAACCGGCTTTACTGTTTCCGATTTGAAAATCCCAGGACATGGTCAGCCTTGGGAAAGCCAGTACGGTAAACCCGATCGTATCGTTTCTGCCTTAGATATTATGATCGACGGCCCATTGGGCGGCGCAGCCTTTAACAATGAATTTGGTCGTCCTAACCTAACCGGTTACTTCCGTACCTTTGAATTAGAACATAACGGCGAAGTACGCGGCTACCATAAGCCGATTATGATTGCAGGTGGTTACGGGAATATTCGTGACGAACACGTACAGAAAGGCGATATTCCTGTAGGGGCGCGTTTAATCGTACTGGGTGGACCTGCAATGCAGATTGGCCTAGGGGGTGGTGCTGCTTCTTCTATGGCGTCTGGTCAATCTAACGAAGATCTAGATTTTGCTTCTGTGCAACGTGATAACGCTGAAATGGAGCGTCGTGCACAAGAAGTGATCGATAGCTGTTGGCAGCAAGGCGAAGGCAACCCGATTGCCTTTATTCATGACGTGGGTGCCGGTGGTTTATCCAACGCCTTCCCAGAGCTTGTAAACGACGCTGGTCGTGGTGGTAAGTTCGAATTACGTAACGTACCTAATGATGAACCGGGCATGAGCCCATTAGCCATTTGGTGTAATGAATCGCAAGAACGTTACGTATTGGCTGTCGCCGAAGAAAATATGGAAGAGTTTGACGCTATTTGTGCACGTGAACGTTGCCCATACGCAGTGGTTGGTTTAGCGACAGAAGAGCCGCACTTAACGGTAACCGACGAACACTTCGGTAACAAACCAGTTGATTTACCTTTGCAGATGCTATTAGGCAAAGCGCCTCGTATGCACCGTGATGTCAAAACACTTAAAGCGCCTAGCCAAGATCTTGAAACCGCTAATATAGATTTGGCCGAAGCCGCGAAACGCGTATTAAGCCTGCCTACCGTAGCCAGTAAGTCGTTCTTAATTAACATCGGCGACCGTTCTGTCACAGGTACCGTAGCGCGTGACCAGTTTGTAGGTCCATGGCAAGTGCCGGTAGCAGACGTTGCTGTGACTACTTCATCGTACGATTCGTACGTAGGTGAAGCCATGGCAATGGGTGAGCGTACACCTGTGGCTCTATTAGATGGTCCTGCTTCAGGTCGTCTAGCGGTGGCGGAAGCCATTACTAACTTAGCAGCAGCACCTATTGGACAGTTATCTGATGTGAAAATGTCGGCTAACTGGATGTGTGCAGCTGGCCACGAAGGTGAAGATGCTATTTTATACAGCACAGTAAAAGCTGTGGGTATGGAGCTTTGCCCTGAGTTAGAAATTACCATCCCTGTTGGTAAAGACTCAATGTCAATGAAAACCAGCTGGGAAGAAAATGGTGAAAATAAGGCCGTAACTTCACCGACTTCTTTAATTATTACCGGTTTTGCTCCAGTTACCGATGCCCGTAAAGTGTTAACACCTGAGTTAAAGCTAAACCAAGGCGATACAGACCTAGTGTTAGTTGACTTAGGTCGCGGTCAAAACCGTTTAGGCGGTTCTTGTTTAGCACAGGTGTACGGACAGGTCGGCTCAGTGCCTGCCGATTTAGACGATGCCGAAGACTTAAAAGCATTTTTTGCCGTTGTCCAAGGGCTAAATGCCGATGGTAAAATATTGGCTTACCACGACCGTTCAGACGGTGGGCTGTTTGCCACAGTCACCGAAATGGCATTTGCTGCACATACGGGTGTGAACGTTAACCTAGATGTGTTGGCTGATGATAAAGAAGGGTTAGCCGCTGCTCTGTTCTCTGAAGAATTAGGGGCAGTATTGCAAGTACGTCGTGAAGATTTAGAAGAAGTCTTTGCACAGTTTGATGCCGCCGGACTAGCAGATTGCACGGCTGTGATTGGTGCGCCCAACGAAGACGGTCAAGTTACCTTTAGCTTCCGTGACGAAGAAGTTCTAAGTGAGCGTCGCGTAAACTGGCACCGCACTTGGGCAGAAACCAGCTATAAGATGCAGGCATTGCGTGATAACGCAGACTGCGCGAAGCAAGAGTTTGATAACTTATTAGACGAAAACGATCCAGGGCTACACGCCGAGCTAACTTTCGATATTAACGAAGACATTACCGCCGGATTAACCGAGCGTCCGCGTGTTGCTATCTTGCGTGAACAAGGGGTTAACGGTCATATTGAAATGGGCGCCGCTTTTGACCGTGCAGGCTTTACAGCCGTAGACGTTCATATGAGCGATATCCTTAATGGCCGTGTTAGCCTGAAAGACTTCCGCGGTTTAGTGGCTTGTGGAGGTTTCTCATACGGTGACGTATTAGGGGCCGGTGCAGGTTGGGCTAAATCCATTCTGTTTAATGATCACGCCCGTAATGAATTCAAAACATTCTTTGAGCGTAACGACAGCTTTGCGCTAGGTGTGTGTAACGGTTGTCAGATGTTATCGAACCTAGCAGAGCTTATTCCAGGCGCTGATCACTGGCCACGCTTCGTACGTAACACCAGTGAACAGTTTGAAGCACGAGTTGCCATGGTTGAAGTACAAGAATCTGACTCTGTCTTCCTAACCGGTATGGCAGGTTCGCGTATGCCTATTGCTGTGGCGCACGGTGAAGGTCGTGCTGAGTTTGCTCAGGCATCTGACAAAGATGAATTAGCCGGTCAGATTGCTTTACGTTACGTTGATAACTACGGAAAAGTAACCGAGCGTTTCCCATTCAATACCAACGGCTCGCCTGAAGGTATCACTGGGTTAACGGCTGCAGACGGTCGTGTCACTATTATGATGCCGCACCCAGAACGACTCTTCCGAGCCATCCAAAACTCGTACATCCCAGAAGGGTGGACAGAAGACGGTGCTTGGATGCGTATGTTCCGTAACGCACGCGTATGGTGTGAAGAAAACTAAGTTTTTTCTTCATCGATTAAAGGCGACTTCGGTCGCCTTTTTTATTGGAAACGAGGTTTACCCAAGCTAAGTTTAGGTTGATATCAGCACGGAATAAAAAGCCGTAATACTTCCTTGCTCTTAATATCGCCATCGATTAAACTGTGCGCCCTAATTATAGGCCCTGAGCTTCTGGAATATGCCAATTTGGGTATTCGGGATGCAAAGGATTTAAAACGGCAGGCAATCTCAAAACCTGCTCCAGATAAAACGATCGGAGTGAACACTTTTATGGTAGTAATCCGTTTAGCCCGTGGTGGCTCTAAAAAACGTCCTTTTTATCACATTCATGTAGCAGACTCGCGCTCTCCTCGCGACGGTCGCTTTATCGAGCGTCTTGGGTTTTTTAACCCCGTAGCTCGCGGCCAAGAAGAGACAAGCCGTATCAACCTTGAGCGTGTTGAATACTGGATTGGTAAAGGTGCACAGCCTTCTGAGCGTGTAGCTAGCCTAATTAAAGAAGCTAAGAAAGCACAAGCTTAATTGGCTTTAGAGGAATTTGCGTTGTCTATCAAAGCTGAGGAACAGGAACTCACCATTCTTGGAAAAATAACCACAGCCTTTGGCATTAAAGGATGGGTTAAAGTGTATTCGTACACAGAACCAACCTCTAATATTTTGGATTACCCTGTTTGGCTATTAAAAATTAATAACCAGTGGAAAGAGTTCAAAGTTAAAGACAGTAAAGTCCATACAAAAGGTTTAGGTGTGGCTCTGGAAGGAATTACTGACCGTGATGCCGCTTTAGCGTTATCTCAGGTTGAAATAGCAGTACCAACCAGTGAGTTACCTGAACTTGATGAAAACGAACATTATTGGTTCCAGTTACTAGGTCTAAAAGTGGTTAACACAGAAGACGAGTGCTTGGGCCAGGTTAAAAAATTATTAAACTCTGGTGGTGGTAATCAAGTGATGGAGATCAAAGGCTGCGAAGGCAGTATTGATGATCAACAGCGCTTAATTCCTTTTGCAGAAACAATAGTTTTAGACGTCGACTTAGAAAAAGGTGAAATCTTAGTTGACTGGCAAGCGGATTATTAATCCGGTGTGGTTTGGAGTTATCTCACTTTTTCCTGAAATGTTTCAGGCACTCACCGAGCACGGTGTTAGTGGTAGAGCAGTAAAGCAAGAGAAAGTGAGTGTGAATTGCTGGAATCCACGTGATTTCGCACACGACAACTACCAAACTGTGGATGATCGTCCCTACGGCGGCGGCCCAGGTATGTTGATGAAAATTCAACCTCTGCAAGATGCCATACACGCAGCTAAAGAAGCTGCTGGTGAAGGCGCTAAGGTGATATACCTGTCACCTCAAGGTCGTAAACTAGATCAACAAGGTGTGCTTGAGCTTGCTCAGCAATCAAAATTGATCTTAGTCGCAGGGCGTTATGAAGGCATTGATGAGCGTTTAATAGAGCGCGAAATTGACGAAGAGTGGTCTTTAGGCGATTTCGTACTAAGTGGGGGTGAGTTAGCCGCCATGACAATGATGGACGCCATCATACGATTGATTCCTGGTGTATTGAATCACGATCAATCGGCCCAGCAAGACTCCTTTATGGAAGGCTTGTTAGATTGTCCACATTATACCCGTCCTGAGGTTTACGAAGGGCAGGAAGTACCGGAAGTGTTACTTAGCGGTAACCATGAAAAAATTCGTCAGTGGCGCTTAAAGCAGTCACTGGGCAGAACCTGGCAAAGAAGACCCGATCTACTAGAAAACTTGGAACTAACGAAAGAGCAACAAAGGTTATTGACAGAATATCTTAGCGAAAATCAACTGACTTCGCTGGACTGTTAAGGAGCGAACAATGAGCAGCAAGAACCTAGTTATACAACAAATTGAAAATGCCCAATTAAAGGCAGAAATACCATCATTCAACACTGGTGACACAGTGGTTGTTAATGTAAAAGTAAAAGAAGGTAGCCGTGAGCGTATCCAGGCTTACGAAGGTGTGGTTATCGGTGTACGTAACCGTGGCTTAAACTCTGCTTTCACTGTACGTAAAATATCTCACGGTGTTGGCGTTGAGCGTACTTTCCAGACGCACAGCCCATTAGTTGAAGGTATTGAAGTTAAACGTCGCGGTCTAGTACGTAAAGCTAAGCTTTACTACTTACGTGAGCGTAGCGGTAAATCGGCTCGTATTAAAGAGAAGGTTTAACCAACAAAAAAACGGGCTTCGGCCCGTTTTTTTATATACCAAGGTTGTATGACTGGAACAAAAGCCATTAAAGGTGATCTTAGACTATCGGTCATTTGAGGTTCATTATGAAAAAAATAATTGTTGGTGCCATGTTTGTCTTGCTTGGCGCAACAACTGCACAGGCAGTTGAAATTCCCCTAGAGACGAAGGTTGAAAATCGCTTAATGTCGGCATTTGGTCCTATGCTGAAAGTCAGAAGCGTTGAGCCTTTAGCCAATCAGCAGTTACTAGAAGTTATTCTGATTGATGGTGCGACTGTGCACATGACCCCTGACACTAATTACTTCATATTCAATGACTCTTTGTATCAGTTAACACCAACGGGTGCAGAAAATATTACCGAAAATCGTTTGAATCCTAAGCGAGCAGCAGCCCTAAAGAAAGTGGCTGATAAAGATACGGTTTACTTCCCTGCAAAAGGCAAGCAAAAAGCAGTTATAGATGTGTTTACAGATATCGATTGCCCGTATTGCCAGAAATTACATGACGAAGTACCACGCTTAAATGAATTAGGCGTTACTGTTCGTTATTTAGCTTACCCACGTAGTGGTATCGTTAATCCTCAAAGCGGTGAAGAGACAAGCTCATACCGTAAAATAAATCATGTTTGGTGCTCTGAAAACTCAGCTAAAGAAATGACTTTGGTTAAAAATAACCAAGCGCAGCTAGGGTATTTATCAAGATTGATGGCTGAAAATAAAGGCACGGCTGCACAAAAAGATGAGCTACAAAAGCTGACTCGATCTATGAGCAATATCGTGAAAAATAGTAAGAACTGTGACTCACCTGTGGCGCATCAATACGATTTAGGCCATGAGCTTGGTGTAACGGGTACACCTGCGATATTCACCGAAGACGGATCGTTGATCCCTGGTTATATGCCTGCAGACGAATTAGCTCGTCGTATAGGGTTATAGCTCGAAGTATTCCTGTAGGTTAGATAAGGATGTCTGACCTACTGTTTCTGTTTTTTCTTTTCTTCTCCTCAATATTTCTCTCGTTCTATCAATCTCTATTGTCTGCAGAAAATACCTCTTCTTCTTTTTACTCTATGGTTATTTACTTATGCATAAATACTGATCAAAAAGTAGACAAAAAGATCAAGGCTAGATGTGCTATGATTTAGACGCATCTATTCAGTAGATATGCACAAAGTTATCCACAGAAACTGTGGAAAGTTCAGATTTTAGTAAAGAAGATTCTAAGTTTAATTCTTGTTTTGGCGTATTTTATGCACTAGAAATGCTTGACTTATTCAATTTAAAAATAATTGTCAACATGGTGGTTGCATAAAAAATAATTCTTAAGCTAACTGTATGAACTAATAGGAATATAGTTTCACTTGGTATAAGTTATTGAAAAATAAGGATTTAATTTTTTGTTTTATTTTTGCTCAAAAACCTAAAAGGCGCATGAATACTGGCTTTCGAGCAGTTATAATCAATTTATCCAAAGACTTATCAACAGTTATTGGTGATAACTCTTGTAAGCTTGATAATACCTATGTTCCAAGTGAGATAATTCTTATAAAGTCTGCGCAAAACCTCGGTTAACTCTGTATAAATGAAATTAATCCACAGGAAATGGAATCTGTAATGTTACGGATAATTGGACTGCTCTTTTTTGTGTTACTCCCTAACTTAGTGTCTGCTGAGAGTGTCGCTTGGGGTGGTAGTAAAAATTGGCAAAGCCGTAGCAGTGAGCACTTTATTATTCATTATCCTCAAGTGCTTGATGAAACAGCCATACGCTCATTAGCTATCGCTGAAAATGTCCATACTGCGCTGTTACCGTATTTTGGTTCCGTACCAAACAGTAAAACCGAAATGGTTTTGGTGGATGATTTTGATTTCTCTAACGGCTGGGCCACTGCATTTCCATTCAATCAAATCCGACTGTATGTTAATCCGCCTGAAGATGTTGGTGGTCTCGAACATACCGATGATTGGCTGCACGGTTTAATTCTGCATGAGTATGTTCATGTTCTTCACTTAGATTTAGGGGCTCGAATCAATAGGGACGGCCGTTCATTCTTTGGGCGTATGCCTTGGTTTTTTCCTCATCAATTCACTCCATCGATGATGAAAGAAGGGCTCGCTATTTATCTAGAATCCAATCATGAAGCAGGCTATGGGCGTTTAGATGGAAGTTATCTACCCATGCAAATGCGTGCTGAGCTTTTAACCCACGGTGGTGATTCATTAAGTAAAGTCGTCATTCCCATGCGTGATTGGCCTACTAGCAAGGCCTATCTATACGGTGCTTACTTTTTTGAATTCTTAGCCGAGCAATACGGTGACGTAAAAGTGCAGCAGTATTTGCACCGTTATAGTCAAGAAATCATTCCTTATGTGTTTCAAAATAGTGTGGCCAAGTCGGTCTTTGGACAGAGTTTTACTGCACTTTGGGAAGAATATTTACAATGGCTTGCGCATAAGTTTGACGGCTCGGTTCATCAAACAAACGGACAAGCCTTAGAAACACTTCCTAACACAGTACAGGCAACCGCCGTAACAAAAGATGGGTTATGGCAGGTCGAGGCAAATGGAGAAGACCGATCCCGATTTGTATTCTGGCAGCAAGGCAACACAAAAAGCGCTGAAGAGCAAAAGACACCATACGCTTACACTAAGAATGTTCAATTTATCGATGCCGCTGACGATGGTACCTTAGTGGTCTCACGCCAGATTCCTTATGCAAACGGTTCGGTATTTAATGACTTATTCCTCTGGCATAAGACTGCTGGCTGGCAGCGCTTAACAAAACAGCAACGCTTTACTCAAGCTCGTTGGTTAAATAATGACAGTATTATCGCTAGCCGTAAGATACTGGGTGTCAGCGAGCTATGGCAGCTAGATAGGCAAGGGCAGATGCTGTTGCTGTGGCAGGGCGAGCAGGGAGATGTGTTAGGTGGCTTTGCTGTACATCCAAGCGGTACAAGTATGGTCGCCTCTATAAAACGCCCACAAAGTGGCTGGAATCTAGAGCGCTATGATTTTCTGAGTAACCAATGGCAGATAATTACGCAAACTAAAGCGACAGAGCATCAGCCAGAGTTTCTAGCCGATGGGCGCCTGTTATACAGCGCTGATTATCTTGGTCAATTTAATGTTTTTCTATTAGAAATAGACAGCGGTTTGTTACAGCAAGTGACACAAACGAATACGGGTGTCTTTAAGACTCATTTGCGTGAGGACTGGTTGTATTATCAAGAATATACACAGGCAGGTTTCCAGTTAACGCGTGAGCCGTTGCAGGTCTATAAAGAATTTACTCTCGATCAATTTTCAGGCAGTTATCACTACCAACCACATCCTACTTCGACAGAAGTCACTGCAAGTACCTCATATTCTGCATGGCCCAGTGTATTGCCTAAATACTGGTTTCCATACATAGAGATAGATAACTACTCAACGGTATTAGGGGTAATGACAGAAGGCGCGGATGCTTTAGGGCGCCATCAGTACAGTTTTAATATTGGTCATGATTTAAAAAACAGCCTCAACCAAGCGGAGCTGTTATATCAGTACGACAATCGTTGGCAATTGTATGCGCGTAGAAATCACAGTTTTGTAACGGAGCGAATTAATGCTCGCAATGAACGCATAATCTTTCAGAACGATAAACTGATAGTACAAAGAAACCATCTGTTTAATGCCTTTGAAGATCAGCTGCAAGCTCACCTAGGAGCCAGTGTTGATAATCAGAGAATAGTCGATTTAGCCAGCCACTTAGTTGCCGTTAATTCTAAAGTTTCTGAACGCTTAGTGGGGGCTGCAATCAGTTTTGATAATAGAGAACGCTATCGACAAGTGACTAGCGTTGGCTGGGGTACATACAGTCATTTGGTGTATGAAAACGCTAACCTAATTGATAACAGTTATAGTGGTTATCGAGTGCAAGCCGATGTACAACACTGGATTGATTTACCAGGGAAATCCAGTTTAAAGCTTGGATTGCAAGGTGGTAGCAGTAGCCCAACCATGTCGCCCTTTACCTTGGGGGATAGCAAAATAAAAGATGAGAACCTGCTGTTTAACCGTAGCCAGTTTAGCTTGCCTGGTTACCCAGCCTATATTCAATATGGACAACACTATTACCTAGCTGAGCTTCGTTACAATCAGTGGCTAGCCCGTATAGAAAGAAACCTAGGCTTGTGGCCTGTGGGCTTGGGCGACCTTAACGTACAGGCTTGGGTTAAAAATGCTCATGCTTGGAATAAAATAGATAACAGCAACAGCCTTACCAGTATTGGCATTGAAGCCAAAATAGAGGGGGTTGTTGGTTATAGTATGTTGTTACCTATTACCTTAGGGGTTGCTCAAGGGCTAGATTCAGCACTTGGTGAGACGCAAGGTTACGTGCAATTACAGCTTACGTTTTAAAGAATAAAACCGTATATTGGTGCAAACAAACCTTTAGATGAATGTCTATTGGTTTTAGTGTCGCTATCGCTTAGTCGTTAGGGTCATGGCAATCGGTAACGACAATAGGCATATTACACTGGGCTGTCACTCCTCTGAGACAGCGTTAGAAATAATAAAAATAAACACTGGGGGCATCATGTCTTTTTCTTTTCGCTTTCTAATGACTGCGGTTATTGCAGTTACTTTATCGGCTTGTAGTACCGTTTATCGTCCGACCGCTTGGTTTGCATACGATTACACTAAAACGTACGCCATACCCTATACCATGACAACAGATGACGTAGAAGCCGCTTGTACTATGACCGGTGCTATGTTTCCTGCCATGATGTCATTTACGGAATTAACCAGTGATCCTGATAAAATCGCAATCTCTATGAATATGCTAATGGGTTCTTGTTCAGAGCATACCGCCATTGAAGAAGTGCTGAATTACGCACGCGCATTAAAATCACAAGATATTAACGAAGCAAAAGATGCACGCATCCGTGAAAAACGTGCCTATGCCAAAACAACGGCTCGTCAGTATGCCGCTTATCAGCATATGGTTGCAGAGTTCGGCGAACCAGGTGGCGAGAAGTGCCCTAAGCTTAAAAAGAAAGATGAAATTTACTGGATGATGGGTAACTTATCAGGCTTACAAGCGGTAATGAGTGACCTGAAATCACAGACAACAGTAAACGTACCAAAAGACATCGCCATGAAGGCTGTACGCGGCATGCAGTGTTTAGATGCAGAGCGTTGGTGGGGCTTACCACAAGCGTTAGAAGCTGGGTTTTGGGTAATGATGCCTGAGCGTGCGCCTGAAGGTGTTGACCCATGGGAAACTCTGCAACAAGCAGCCGATATGGCAACCGAATCAGGGGTACGCTTAACGCATGCTATTCAAGTAGTGATGGCAGACAGCGCCGGCGATACTGAACGTTTGAAAGCTGCAATTCGTCAGCACGCAGAATCGTTAGAGACAACTGAAAGTAACCCTAAGTATCGATTAATTGATGTAATGGCTACTCGTCAAATTCAAGCGATCTCAGACCGCTTATGGACAGAAGCAACCGGCTCTCGTACACCAATGGGTGAGTTAGGTACTTTCTGGGACGATGTTAAAACACCCGCCACTAACTTTGATATCGATGATCTGCTAGGGGAGTAGTAATGCTACGTTTTGCTTTATGTTGTTCTTTATTAGCTTCGTTATTAGTAAGCATCAATAGTTATGCACAAACAGAAGTACGCCAGTTTTGCATCTATGACCCTCTAGGTGCGAACGGTTCTATTTTTGGCATGATGAAAGACTATAAGACCAACGCCCTAGAGTGGGGCGTAGACTTTAATCTGCGCGCTTATAGCGACGAGAAAATTGCCATTGATGACTTTAAAGCCAATCAATGTGATGCCGTGCTAATGACCGGTGCGCGTGCTCGTCCTTTTAATAAGTTTGCTGCCACAGTAGAAGGCATAGGTGCCGTGCCAACGCATACAGTGATGCGTAACCTAATTAATACTATTTCAACACCTCAAGCATCCAAACTGATGGTTGAAGGTCGTTACGAAGTAGCCGGAATGTTACCAGCAGGGCCTATTTACCTGTTTTTACGTGACCGTAACGTCAACACCGTAGAAGCACTTTCGGGCAAGCGTATTGCTACTTTTGAATACGACGAACCTTCAATAAAACTAGTTAACCATGTGGGCGCGTCAGTAGTGCCTTCAAATTCGGCTAACTTTTCCGGTCGGTTTAACAACGGCAGTGTCGACGTTGCTTATGCCCCAGCGATCGCTTATAAACCTTTAGAAATGTATAAGGGCTTAGGTGACAAAGGCGGCGTGATGCGCTTTAACCTAGCGTATTTAGACTTTCAAATGATCGTCCATAAAGATCGTTTTGATGAAGGCTTTGGCCTGCAGTCGCGTCAAGAGTTCGCCTCGATGTTTGACAGAGCAATGAACTTTATTGAAAAGGATACGGCTGAAATCGATGACAAGTACTGGATGGATTTAAGTGCTGAAAATATCGTTAAATATAACGAAATGTTGCGTTCAGTGCGTATCACTTTACGTGATGAAGGCGTATACGACGGTCGTATGCTGCGTTTATTGCGTCGCTTAC
>CALJVD010000118.1 GCA_937974825.1 uncultured Oceanospirillaceae bacterium
CAAGACATTCATGCGCAACGTATTTTAATTTTAGACTTTGGCTCGCAGTTTACTCAGCTTATTGCCCGTCGTATTCGTGAAATTGGCGTGTATTCAGAGATTCGTGCTTGGGATATGACCGACGCCGAAATTAAAGAATTTAACCCTAAGGGTATTATTCTTGCTGGTGGTCCAGAGTCGGTAACAGTGGAAGGTTCACCACGTGCACCTGAGCTTGTATTTAATTTAGGCATTCCTGTCCTAGGTATTTGTTACGGCATGCAAACCATGGCCGAGCAGCTAGGCGGTAAAGTAGAGCAATCGGATTTGCGTGAATTTGGATTCGCACAAGTAACGGTTGAAAGCGAAAGCGCGTTATTAAAAGGCTTACAAGATAAAACCACCGCTGACGGCAAAGCGCTGTTAGATGTATGGATGAGTCACGGCGATAAAGTCTCTCAGCTACCAACTAACTTTGAACTAATGGCCAGCACAGAAAGCTGTCCTATCGCTGGTATGCATTGGGCTGAGAAACAGTTCTTTGGCATTCAATTCCATCCAGAAGTCACACACACTATTCAAGGCAAGCGTTTGTTAGAACGTTTCGTGCTTGAAATCTGTGACTGTGATGCACTCTGGACACCAGAAAAAATTATTGAAGATCAAATAGCCAAAGTGCGTGCACAAGTTGGCACTAATAAGGTTCTACTCGGTCTATCTGGCGGCGTTGACTCTTCAGTAGTAGCAGCCTTACTGCATAAAGCCATTGGCGATCAACTAACCTGTGTGTTCGTTGACCACGGTTTGTTGCGTAAGAGCGAAGGCGATATGGTAATGGAAATGTTCGCCCAGAACATGGGTGTTAAAGTCATTCGCGTTAATGCTGAAGATCTATTCTTAGGTAAGCTAAAAGGCGAAGCTGATCCAGAAGCCAAGCGTAAAATTATTGGTAATACCTTTATCGAAGTGTTCGATGAAGAAGCCAGCAAACTGAAAGATGTTCCATTCTTAGCGCAGGGTACTATTTATCCTGACGTGATTGAGTCAGCAGCGTCTAAAACCGGTAAGGCTCAAGTGATTAAGTCTCACCATAACGTTGGTGGTCTGCCAGAAGACATGAAAATGGAACTGGTAGAGCCTCTGCGTGAATTGTTTAAAGACGAAGTTCGCAAAATTGGTGTCGAGCTAGGTCTACCGTACGACATGGTTTACCGTCATCCATTCCCAGGCCCAGGCCTTGGGGTGCGTATTTTAGGTGAAGTAAAGAAAGAGTACGCTGAAATACTACGTGAAGCCGATGCTATCTTTATTGAAGAACTACGCAAAGCCGATTACTACCACAAAACAGCGCAAGCCTTTGCCGTGTTTATTCCGCAGAAATCTGTGGGCGTAGTGGGCGACAGTCGTCGTTATGAGTGGGTTATTGCTCTGCGTGCTGTTGAAACTATCGACTTCATGACTGCTCGTTGGGCACACCTGCCATACGA
>CALJVD010000119.1 GCA_937974825.1 uncultured Oceanospirillaceae bacterium
AGCAGTTGGCTTTTAACCAATTGGTCGCAGGTTCGAATCCCGCACGACCCACCATATTTCAAAAGGACCACAGTGTGGTCCTTTTTTATTGCCTGTTAAAAAACGAAGTATCCTTGACCAAGCGTTTTAGCAGCGTAAAATCCCTAACCTGTTTGTCGGGATGTATACCAACAGAGTTTTGAACCTAAATGTGTTAGACTCTGCCCGCTTTGTCTTTACCGTTGAGATTGAGATGAATAAGATCATTTCCAGTATTGAAAGTATTGAATTGATTCATGATTATTGGTCTGCACCCAAAAAGGATTTGTCAGATGCAGAAAAAACCGCACTGACAGAAGAGATTCGTGAGCTCTTAATTGCAGAAGATGCCGTACTGGTGGCTCACTACTACACAGACCCAAGCATTCAAGCGTTAGCTGAAGCGACTGGCGGCTGCGTCTCAGACTCTTTAGAGATGGCACGTTTTGGTCGTGATCATAAAGCCAGCACCTTAGTGGTTGCAGGCGTTCGCTTTATGGGCGAAACCGCAAAAATTCTAAGCCCAGAAAAACGTATTTTAATGCCTACCCTAGAGGCAACCTGCTCGTTAGATATTGGCTGTCCAGCAGATGAGTTTTCTGACTTCTGTGATGAGCACCCAGACCGCACAGTAGTGGTTTATGCCAATACCTCGGCCGCTGTAAAAGCGCGTGCTGATTGGGTTGTTACTTCAAGTATTGCTTTAGATATCGTTCGTCACCTGCATGCAAAAGGTGAAAAAATCCTATGGGGTCCAGATAGACACCTAGGAAGCTACATTCAACGTGAAACGGGAGCCGATATGGTTCTGTGGAACGGTGACTGTATAGTCCACGATGAGTTTAAAGCAAAAGCCCTAGAAGACTTAAAGGCCGTTCACCCTGGTGCTGCGGTACTTGTTCACCCTGAATCACCTGAATCGGTGGTTAAAATCGCTGATGTGGTAGGTTCAACAAGCCAGTTAATTAACGCGGCTAAGTCGTTACCTAACGATGTTCTTATTGTTGCTACCGATAAAGGTATCTTTTACAAGATGCAGCAAGCTGCGCCCGATAAGTTGCTTATTGAAGCACCGACTGCCGGTAATGGCGCTACCTGTAAGAGTTGTGCTCATTGCCCGTGGATGGCAATGAACGACTTAGTGAATCTACGTGATGTGCTAAAGAATGCAGATCAAGAGATTTTAGTGGATGAGTCTGTGCGTAAGCAGGCTGCCATTAGCTTAAACCGTATGATGGACTTCCCTAAAAGTAACTAAGCTAGAAACGAGAAGGCGCGCTGGCCATTACGTGCTGGCGCTGCTTTATAGCCAGTTGCAGTCTTAAATCCCCCTCAACTTCCGCCTGTTTTTGCGCTAAATCCATTTGCCTTAACGCTTGTTGATGTTGTCCGCTGTAAAACAAAAACTCAGCGTTAGCACGATAGGCTAATGCTTTTTGGTTGGTCTTGCTTGCCACATAACTTAATTGTTTCCACACAAAGGGATTGGTGGGCTTCTGGGTGGCTAGTCGTCTCCATGCATTTCGGCTTTCTACTAACTTCCCTTGCTGCTGTAGCAAGGTGGCTTGAGTTGTGAGAAGTTGATAGTCATTGGGTGAAAATGGAATAGCATCATTTAATAGCTTTAATGCTTTCTCACTTTGATTAAGCGCCTGCAGAATAGAGGCATGTAGGGCAATGCTAGCGTTACGTCCTTGATAAGGCTTGGGGATGCCTTGCCAGTGCTGTAGTGCTTCTTCAGCCTTGTCTTGTTGCAGATATAGCTCTGCCAAACTGTATTGTGCTGCAGCACGTTCTATAGAGTCTTTGTTTGCACGTTCAGCTACTTGCTTGAAGTGAACAAAGGTTTGGTCGCCATACAATCGATAAGTGCTTAAGGCTTTGTTTTGTAATATGCGAAACTCAAAGCTTTTAGTACGCGGTTTGGTTGGGTATTGTTCGGCTCGGTCTGCAGCACCAGAAATACGTGATTCAGTAATAGGGTGCGTCAGTAAAAACTCAGGTGGACGCTGTTGGTAGCGACTGGCGATAAGCATTTGCTGAAACATGGAAGGCATGGCCGAAGGGTCTAAATCGGCATCGGCTAATACTTGAATGCCTAAGCGGTCTGCTTCTCTTTCCCATTCACGACTATAGGCAAGCTGGCTTTGAATGCTAGCGGCTTGGCTACCGATCAGGCCGGCGATACCAGCATCGGGGTTGTTGGTTGCAATTAGCAATATACTGGCCAGCAGAGTGGCGATGGCAATAGGTGCTTGTCGGTCGGCTTGTTCTAGTCGACGCGAAAAATGACGTTGGCTTAAGTGGGCAAGTTCGTGTGCCAATACAGCTGATAATTCGTCTTCATCTTGTGTATGTAAAAATAAGCCAAAGTTGATGCCTATGATGCCACCGGGTACAGCAAAGGCGTTTAACTCTTTTTGATCGACGATAACAAATTCAAAATCGTTAATTTGCACTTCACTGTATGGCACCATCCTATAAATAGTGTTTTCAAGAAACTGCACTGCCAGTGGGTCGTCTAACACGTTTGTATGGGCGCGTAGCTGTCTGAGCCATAAGCGTCCAAGGTCGTGTTCTTGTTGTAATGAAATATGACCGGAGGCAGCATCGCCGAGCGTTGGTAGTTGCTGGGCAGGGGTGGCTATACTCATAGAGCAGAAGAAAATCGATAAAAAATAAACAAATAATCTTTTTAGCAAGCCAAGATCCTAAGAGTGAATGTTATTAATTTTAGACTGTAAAAATTTATTGGGTTCAATACAGCAAAAAATTATTAAACTTCGTTATACTAACCATCACTTTTGATGTTTATAAGGTTGTTTAGTGTCTAGTGCCGATGAGTTCCAACTATTTCTAGATGCACGTGGTTTAGAATGTCCTTTGCCTCTATTAAAGACAAGGCTTGAGTTAAAAAAACTCACCGGAAACGATGTTTTATTAGTCGCAGCAACCGATGGTGGTTCATGGCAAGATATTCCACGTTACCTTGCCAATAGTCAGTATGAATTACTCTCAGCGAATGAGAATAATGGTGAATATCGTTTTTATATTAAAAGAAAAGTGGAATCTTAAGTAAAACTTAAGTACAAAGTCAGTATCTGACTTGTCAGTAAGGCCTTGCACCATTAGACTTGCGCCTTTGTTTCTTAGTACCTTCTCTAGGAGTAAAACTCAATGATTACCGGTAGTATTGTTGCTTTGGTTACCCCAATGCATGCGGATGGACAAATTGACTGGGATGCAGTCGACAGACTGGTAGAGTTTCATGTAAAGAAGGGCACTGATGCTATAGTTGCTGTTGGCACTACAGGTGAATCAGCTACATTAGATGCTAAAGATCACTGTGCCTTTATTGAATATGTTGTAAAACGTACGGCCGGTCGTCGCCCAGTTATTGCTGGTACAGGTGGTAACTCAACGGCAGAAGCCATTGAGTGGACGCAAGAAGCGAAAGCAGTCGGCGCTGATGCATGTTTGTTAGTGACACCTTATTACAACAAACCACCACAACGTGGTCTTATTAAACACTACGAAGCTATTGCCGCAGCGGTAGATTTACCACAAATTATTTATAACGTTCCTGGTCGTACAGCCGTTGATATGCTGCCAGAAACGATTGCTGAAATAGTAAAAATTGAACAAGTTATCGGCGTAAAAGAAGCGACTGGTAGCTTAGAGCGTACTGCAAAAGTTATTGAGCTAGTAGGCGATAAAGTTGCTGTGTACTCAGGTGACGATGCCACTGCCTACGAAACAATTTTACAAGGCGGTAAAGGCAATATTTCTGTAACGGCTAACGTTGCGCCAGCATTAATGCATGAACTATGCATGTTAGCGCTAGAAGGCAAAGCAGAAGAAGCCAAAGCATTAAACGATCGTTTAATGGTTTTACACCAAGCTATGTTCTGTGAAGCGAACCCAATCCCTGTGAAGTGGGCCCTACACCGTATGGGTCTAATTGACAGCGGCATTCGCTTACCATTAGTAGAGCTTGATGATCGATACAAGCCAAAAGTTGAATTGGCATTAACTGCTTTAGACTTATTGTAGAGAATCTATGCGCTTTCTTTTAGTTGCGGTCGTACTATTTATTTCCGGCTGCAGTTTATTTGGCGATCGCTACCGCGATCGCTCTCTAGATTACTTACGTACCACTGAGCAAGCACCAACGCTTACTCAAGACGGTACAGTGGTTCCTTATATTGATCGCTACCCAATTCCTGAGTTAGCTGTTGATCTGACGACACCAGAAAAATTCGTTACGCCACGCCCTGAGCCATTAGTCTTAGAAGAGCTAGAGCAATCAACCTCTTATAATGAATACAGTAATGAAGCGCTGGATCCACGTATTGAGCGTGATGGTGCAGGTACGCTTATTCTGCGTGTGGATGGTAGCTTTGCGCGTGCTTGGGTATCTGTTACCGACGCTATTGCTAAATCATCTTTAACGCTGACAGACTTAAACCGCAGTACCGGTACTTGGTACTTAGAAATGAAGAAAACCATTAAGTCTGAAGATCGTGGTTGGTGGTCAAGAATGTGGGGCAAAGATAAGCATGTGGTTGAAACCAATATGCTTAAGATTACGCGTGCTCGACAAGGTGCATACATCTCATTGCTAACCGATGCTGAAAACTTAGCCGATGAAGCCCTAACAGAAACCGTTTTAAATGAGCTTAAAGATCTTTTAGAGCAGTGAAATATATTTCTTTAGGTAGCGGCAGTAAAGGCAACGCTACTCTAATTATGCAGGACCAACAGGCGATTTTAATTGACTGTGGTTTTAGCCGAAAAGAAGTGCTGGAGCGAATTGCCAGTACAGGAGTGGACGCAAGCTTATTAAGCGCAGTCTTTGTTACTCATGAGCATGCTGACCATGCCAAAGGTGTCAAAGTGCTGTGTGAAAAACTGGGGATTCCTTTTTACGCTTCATTCGGAACCGCCCGCAAAATGGATTGGTTAGATCATCCGTTGTGGCGTTGTATTTATGCCGATAAAACTGAAAGCATAGGTAAACTAGCAGTGTTACCCGTTGTCGTTCCACACGATGCAGAAGAGCCTATGCAGTTTGTGGTTGAAAACAGTGCCAGTAAGCGCTTAGGGGTATTATCTGATCTAGGATCGTTAACCCCTCACGTAATTAGTAGTTACAGTCACTGTCATGGACTACAAATTGAAGCGAACCACGATGTGCAAATGTTACAAAATGGACCTTATCCACCCAGTTTAAAAGCACGAGTGGCAAGTGATTTTGGGCATTTAAATAATCAGCAAACGGCTGAGCTGCTACAACATATTAACTGGCATGGCGTTCAACATATAACAGCCGGCCATATAAGTGAGCAAAACAATTGTCGTGATTTAGTGGGCGTTGAACTTAGCCAAGCGCTAGATTGCTCACTGAACGAAATTAAACTTTTAACCCAAGACGAAGTATCTTTTTGGCTTGAGTTAACTTAACAAATTAATTGCATAGATCTGCGGAGATCACCATGGAAAAACGCGAACTACTTTATTCTGGCAAAGCTAAGTCGGTATACAGCACCGATAACCCTGATTTCATGGTATTGGAGTTTCGTGACGATACTTCAGCCTTTGATGGTAAGCACATTGAACAACTAGACCGTAAAGGCATGGTTAATAATAAGTTTAATGCGTTTATCATGACCAAACTAGAAGAAGCCGGTATTCCTACGCACTTCGAAAAAGTATTGTCAGATAACGAATCACTGGTTAAGTGCTTGGATATGATTCCACTAGAATGTGTGACTCGTAATATTGCTGCCGGTAGTTTGTGTCGTCGTTTAGGTGTGGAAGAAGGGCTTGATCTAAACCCACCGACCTTTGAGTTGTTCCTAAAGAACGATGCGCTGCACGATCCTATGGTTAACGAATATCATGCTCGTTCATTTGGTTGGGTAAGCGAAGAAAACCTAGAAAAAATGAAAGAGCTTACATTTAAAGTAAATGATGTCTTGAAGGAACTTTTCTTGCAGGGTGGCATGTTACTGGTCGACTCAAAATTAGAGTTTGGCCTATACAAAGGTGAGGTTGTATTAGGTGATGAGTTCTCACCTGACGGCTGTCGCCTATGGGACGTTGAAACCCGCGAAAAACTCGATAAAGACCGCTTCCGTCAAGGCTTAGGTGGCGTTATTGAAGCCTATGAAGAAGTCGGCCGTCGTATTGGTGTGGAATTTTAATTCATAACCAAATAAGGCTTACTGAAGAAAACCCCAAGAAGTACTCTGCTCCTTGGGGTTTTTTATATGCGAAATAGTTACAATTATGCTTAACTTGCTACTACACTTAAGTCAGAACATAAATTCAGGACAAACACCTTAGGATAACAATATGAAAAAACTTGCCTTAGTCAGCGCTATATTAATTGCTGCTCCTTTATCTGCTAATGCTAATCTGCTTTTCACTGTCGGTGCTAAAGCCAGTATCTGGGATGCCAAGCCTACCGGACAAATTGATGATAATGCTTCTGTAGAAAGCGATGGACTGAATTTTAAATCTGAAAATGGTGAGCAGTTGAGTGTGTTTTTCGAGCATCCAGTACCATTTATTCCTAACGTTAAATTAAAACGTACCGACCTTGATATGGATGGTAGCGGCACCTTAAGCAATACAATCAACTTTGCAGGTGTGACCTACACCGCCAATACAGCAGTTGATAGCAGTATTGATCTTAGCCACACAGACGCTACTCTTTACTGGGGTTTACCTTTACCGCTTCCTTATATAGACATCGATTTTGGTCTAACCGCACGTATGTTTGATGGTGATGCTTCAGTTCAAAGTAAAAGTGTCGATTTAGATATCACTCTGCCTATGGCTTACGGTGCTGTTAAAGTAGGCTCACCTTTTGGTATTTATGCGACAGCCGATCTTAACTGGATAGGTTTTGGCGATAACAAAATGACTGACCTAAGCGCAGCTGTTGGTTATGAGTTGCCCAT
>CALJVD010000120.1 GCA_937974825.1 uncultured Oceanospirillaceae bacterium
CCAAGCACCAAGCACCAAGCACCAAGCACCAAGCACCAAGCACCAAGCACCAAGCCAATTATCTTAGCTCATAAAAAAAAGGAGCGACGAATCGCTCCTTTTTGGTCAATCAGCTAAAGGTCGTTTTACTTATCGCTAAACGCTTCGCTGAATTTAGCTTCCATTTCATCCAGAGAAATACCTGGTGTTACTTCAGAAGTGTTACGGCCCAGTTCACGGTCTTTTTGATCACGCTTACGCTTGCGCTCTGCGTGGTATGCAAGACCAGTACCTGCTGGGATTAAGCGACCAACAACGACGTTCTCTTTCAAGCCACGTAGATGGTCAACCTTACCAGTTACCGCACCTTCGGTTAGTACACGAGTTGTCTCTTGGAACGAAGCCGCAGAAATAAACGACTCAGTTGCTAGAGAAGCTTTAGTAATACCTAGAAGTACACGCTCACCCTTGGCTGTAATTTTCTTATCAGCTTCAAGACGTTCGTTCTCTTCTAAGAAGGCTGCGTATTCAACCTGATCGCCAGGAATAAAGTTACTGTCGCCGCTCTCATTAATAATAACTTTACGTAACATCTGACGTACGATTACTTCAATGTGCTTGTCGTCAATGCTCACGCCTTGTAAGCGGTAAACTTCTTGCACTTCGTTAGTAATGTACATTGCTAATGCTCCAACACCTTTTAGACGTAGGATGTCGTGTGGGTTCATTGGACCGTCAGAAATAACCTCACCTTTTTCAACGTTTTCACCTTCGAATACGTTTAGATGACGCCATTTGTGGATTAATTCCTCGTACGGTTCGCTACCATCGTTTGGTGTAATCACAATACGTTTCTTGCCTTTAGTTTCTTTACCGAAACTAAACACACCAGAAATTTCAGCTAAGATCGCAGGCTCTTTCGGCTTACGAGCTTCGAACAAGTCAGCTACGCGTGGTAGACCACCTGTAATGTCTTTGTTACCTGATGACGCTTGTGGAATACGGGCAATGATGTCACCCACTTCTACGTTGTCGCCATTGTTCAAGCTGACTAATGCGTGTGCTGGTAGTAAGTACTGAGCAGGTGCATTAGAGCCTGGTAATAAAGCATCGGTACCATCTTGGTTAGCTAAACGAACCATTGGACGGATATCTTTACCCGCTGCTGGACGATCCTTAGCATCAATCACTTCGATGTTAGAAAGACCCGTTAAGTCGTCAGTTTGACGGTTAATGGTAATACCTTCTTCCATACCCACGAATTCCATACGTCCTGCAACTTCAGCAACGATTGGGTGGGTGTGTGGATCCCAGCTAGCCACTTTCTGACCAGCTTCAACTTTAGCGTCGTCTTGTACGCTAATAACAGCACCGTAAGGAAGCTTATAAAGCTCACGCTCACGACCGTGTTCATCAATAACACTGATAGAACCAGAGCGTGACACAGCTACTAAGTCACCATTTTCACGCGTTACTGTCTTCAAGTTGTTTAGACGGATGCTACCGTTGTTCTTAACTTGGATGCTGTCGGCAGCTGATGCACGAGATGCCGCACCACCAATGTGGAACGTACGCATCGTTAACTGTGTACCAGGCTCACCAATCGATTGTGCTGCGATAACACCAACCGCTTCACCGATGTTCACTTTATGACCACGGCCTAGGTCACGACCATAACAGCTCGAGCAAATACCAACATGGCTCTCACAGGTAATAGCTGAACGTACTAGTACTTCATCAACACCTGCGTTTTCAATAACTTTAACCCAAGCTTCGTCGATTAATGTACCTGCTGGTACAACTACATCGCCTTTGCTACCTGGTTCGTATACGTCTGTCGCAACAACACGACCTAAGATGCGGTCACCTAGACCAACTACAACGTCACCACCTTCAATTAATGGTGTCATTACTAGGCCTTCTTCAGTACCACAGTCTTGCTCAGTAACGACTAAGTCTTGAGCAACGTCTACTAGACGACGTGTTAAGTAACCTGAGTTAGCGGTCTTAAGTGCGGTATCCGCAAGACCTTTACGAGCACCGTGAGTCGAGGTGAAGTACTGTAGTACGTTCAAGCCTTCACGGAAGTTCGCAGTAATAGGTGTTTCAATAATTGAACCGTCTGGCTTAGCCATCAGACCACGCATACCGGCTAGCTGACGAATCTGCGCTGCAGAACCACGAGCACCAGAGTCGGCCATCATGTAAACAGAGTTAAATGACTCTTGATCTACTTCATTGCCTTCACGGTCAACTACTTTTTCTTTACCAAGGTTTTCCATCATCGCTTTTGCTACTAATTCGTTAGCACGCGACCAAATATCGATAACCTTGTTGTACTTCTCACCTTGGGTTACTAGACCAGATGAGAACTGATCTTCAATTTCTTTAACTTCACGGTCTGCATCCGCAATAATCTGGGCTTTTTCATCAGGAATAACGAAGTCGTTAATACCAATTGATGAACCAGAAACGGTCGCAAAGTGGAAACCGGTGTACATCACTTGGTCAGCAAAGACGACTGTGTCTTTTAGACCAACGTGACGATAGGCTTGGTTGATCATGTTAGAGATCGACTTCTTCTTCATGGTTTGGTTAACCAATGAGAATGGCAAGCCTTTAGGAACGATGCGGAATAGCAACGCACGACCAATAGTTGTATCGACAACACTGGTGTTAGTGGTTGAATTGCCATGATCGTCCAGTACGGTTTCAGTGATACGAACTTTCACTTTTGCGTGTAAGTGTGCAGCACCTGAATAGTAAGCACGTGACACTTCGTTAAGGTCAGCTAGGAACATGCCTTCGCCCTTAACGTTAATTGCTTCACGAGTCATCCAATATAGACCTAATACAACGTCCTGTGATGGAACGATGATTGGATCACCATTAGCTGGTGAAAGTACGTTGTTCGTTGCCATCATTAACGCACGAGCTTCTAACTGAGCTTCGATCGTTAATGGAACGTGTACTGCCATTTGGTCACCGTCGAAGTCAGCGTTATATGCGCCACAAACGAGAGGGTGTAATTGAATGGCCTTACCTTCAATTAACTGAGGTTCGAACGCTTGAATACCTAAACGGTGAAGTGTTGGTGCACGGTTAAGTAATACCGGATGTTCACGGATAACTTCCGCTAAAATATCCCACACTTCCGCGGTTTCGCGCTCAACCATTTTCTTCGCAGCTTTAATAGTGGTCGCTAAACCACGACTTTCTAACTTAGCGAAAATAAACGGTTTAAATAATTCTAATGCCATTTTCTTTGGCAAGCCGCACTGGTGTAAGCGCAACTGAGGACCAACGGTAATTACCGAACGACCTGAATAGTCAACACGCTTACCTAGCAGGTTCTGACGGAAACGACCCTGCTTACCTTTGATCATATCAGCCAAAGATTTTAGAGGACGCTTATTAGAACCAGTGATAGCACGACCACGACGACCGTTATCTAATAACGCATCAACCGACTCTTGTAGCATACGTTTTTCATTACGTACGATGATGTCAGGTGCGTTAAGCTCAAGCAGACGCTTCAAACGGTTGTTACGGTTAATCACACGACGGTATAAGTCGTTTAGGTCAGAGGTAGCAAAACGGCCACCTTCTAACGGTACTAAAGGACGTAAATCTGGTGGTAGAACAGGTAGAACTGTCATCACCATCCAACGAGGATCGTTACCAGACTTATAGAATGACTCTAGTAATTTAAGACGCTTAGACAGCTTCTTAATTTTAGTTTCAGAGTTGGTTTGTGGAATCTCTTCACGCAGAGTTTCAGCTTCGCCTTCTAAGTCGATTTGACCTAAAAGCTCTTGAATAGCTTCTGCACCCATACGTGCTTCAAACTCATCACCAAATTCTTCGATCGCTTCATAGTATTGCTCATCGGTTAGTAACTGACCTACTTCTAGAGTAGTCATGCCAGGTTCAGTCACTACAAATGATTCATAATAAAGAATACGTTCGATGTCACGTAGCGTCATATCTAGCATTAAACCAATACGCGAAGGTAATGATTTTAAGAACCAGATGTGCGCCACAGGACAAGCTAGGTCAATGTGACCCATACGCTCACGACGTACTTTAGATTGTGTTACTTCAACACCACATTTCTCACAAATAACACCGCGGTGCTTTAAGCGCTTATATTTACCACATAAGCACTCGTAATCTTTGGTAGGACCAAAGATACGAGCACAGAACAAGCCATCACGTTCTGGCTTGAAAGTACGGTAGTTGATGGTTTCTGGCTTTTTAACTTCACCAAAAGACCATGAACGAATCATTTCCGGTGAAGCTAATCCGATGCGAATAGCATCAAACTCATCGGCATTGTTCTGACTACGCAGAAAATTCACTAAATCTTTCATAATATGCTCCAGAGCCCCCGCTTATTCTGTTTCCAGTTCAATGTCGATACCCAATGAGCGAATCTCTTTAACCAATACGTTAAAGGATTCAGGCATACCAGGTTCCATACGGTGGTCGCCATCAACAATGTTTTTATACATCTTAGTACGGCCAGCCACGTCATCCGACTTAACAGTAAGCATTTCTTGAAGCGTATAGGCAGCACCGTATGCTTCCAGTGCCCACACTTCCATCTCACCGAAGCGCTGACCACCAAACTGAGCTTTACCACCCAGCGGCTGTTGCGTTACTAGACTGTATGAACCAGTAGAACGAGCGTGCATCTTGTCATCAACCAAGTGGTTAAGTTTCAACATGTACATGTAACCAACGGTTACAGGACGGTCGAATGCATTACCTGTACGGCCATCGTATAAAGTCATCTGACCAGATTCAGGTAGATCTGCTAGACGTAACATACGCTTAATTTCGTGTTCTTCAGCACCATCGAATGCTGGAGTCGCCATAGGCACACCACCACGTAGGTTACGAGCAAGTTCTAAAATTTCTTCATCGGTCATGCTATCGAAATCTTCTTTGCGACCTTCGCCACCGTTGTAGATTTCTTCAAGCAATGCACGAATCTTGGCAACTTCTTGCTGTTCTTCGATAAGGCGATTAATTTTCTCACCCAATCCTTTTGCAGCCAGACCTAAGTGAATCTCCATAATCTGACCCACGTTCATACGCGAAGGTACACCTAGAGGATTCAGACAGATATCAACCGGCACGCCATTTTCGTCGTATGGCATGTCTTCGATTGGCATAACTTCAGAGATAACACCTTTGTTACCGTGACGACCTGCCATCTTGTCACCAGGCTGAATAGTACGTTTGATTGCTAAGTAAACTTTAACAATTTTCTGTACGCCAGGTGCTAGGTCATCGCCGGTTTGAAGTTTACGTTTCTTATCTTCGAAACGTTCTTCTAACATGGTCTTACGATCAGCCAAGCTCTGCTCAGAGTTTTCAAGCATTTCAACTAACGATTCGTCTTGCGGCATAATCTTGAACCATTTATCGGCATCAAGTGACTGCAAGTACTCTTCTGTTAGTGTATCGCCTTTCTTGAGGCCCGGAGCAGCATGTACTTTTTGTCCCACTAATGCGCGCGTTAAACGCTCATAGGTGGCACCTTTAACAATACGTAATTCCTCGTTTAAGTCTTTACGTACGTCATCTAATTGCATCTGTTCGATTTCAAGTGCACGAGCGTCTTTTTCTACGCCGTCACGAGTAAATACTTGTACGTCGATTACAGTACCAGAAGTACCTGTTTTAACACGTAGTGAAGTATCTTTAACGTCTGAAGCTTTTTCACCGAAGATAGCACGTAGTAGCTTTTCTTCAGGAGTTAACTGAGTTTCACCCTTAGGCGTAACCTTACCTACTAGGATGTCACCTGGGTTAACTTCAGCACCAATATAAACAATACCCGACTCATCAAGTTTGTTTAGTGCTGCTTCACCAACGTTTGGAATATCCGACGTGATTTCTTCAACACCTAGCTTAGTGTCACGCGCCACACAGGTTAGTTCCTGAATATGGATAGTGGTTAAGCGGTCTTCTTGAGAAACACGCTCAGACAGTAAGATAGAGTCTTCGTAGTTGTAACCATTCCAAGGCATAAACGCGATACGGAAGTTTTGACCTAGTGCCAATTCACCCATATCAACAGACGGACCGTCGGCCATAATATCGCCACGTTCAATCTTCTCGCCCGCTTTCACTAATGGACGTTGGTTAATGCAAGTATTTTGGTTAGAACGGGTATATTTAACTAAGTTATAAATATCCACGCCTGCTTCACCAGCGATAGTTTCATCGTCGTTTACTTTAATAACGATACGCGAAGCATCAACTGACTCAACCACACCACCACGTTCTGCAACCACACACACACCAGAGTCGGCAGCTACTGCACGCTCTACACCGGTACCTACTAACGGCTTATCAGCACGCAGTGTAGGAACAGCTTGACGTTGCATGTTAGAACCCATCAATGCACGGTTAGCATCGTCGTGCTCTAGGAACGGAATCAATGACGCAGCGATAGAAATTACTTGCTGTGGTGATACGTCCATCAAGGTTACGTTTTCTGGGTCCATCAGAGTAAATTCGTTCTGATGACGTACAGAAATCAGGTCGCCTAATAGACGGCCATTTTCATCTTTTGGTACTGATGCCTGTGCAATCACGTAATCTGCTTCTTCAATCGCAGAAACGTAGATAATGTCATCAGTCACTACACCGTCAACGACACGACGGTACGGAGTTTCTAAGAAGCCGTATTCGTTTGTACGTGCGTACGAAGACAATGAGTTAATTAAACCAATGTTTGGACCTTCAGGTGTTTCAATGGGACAAACACGACCATAGTGAGTTGCGTGTACGTCACGAACCTCGAAGCCCGCACGTTCACGTGTTAAACCACCTGGCCCTAAAGCAGAAATACGACGCTTATGCGTTACTTCTGATAGTGGGTTGTTTTGGTCCATAAACTGAGATAACTGAGAAGAGCCAAAGAACTCTTTAACCGCTGCAGCAACTGGCTTAGCGTTAATAAGGTCTTGCGGCATCAAGCCTTCTGACTCAGCCATTGATAAACGTTCACGTACAGCGCGTTCAACACGTACTAAACCAACGCGGAATTGGTTTTCTGACATTTCACCCACTGAACGAATACGACGGTTACCTAAGTGGTCGATATCGTCAACTTGACCTTCACCGTTACGGATCGCGATCAATGTTTTCATTACTGCAACGATATCTTCTTTATCTAATGTGCCAGAGCCAGTGATTTCTTCACGACCAATACGGCGGTTAAACTTCATACGACCAACGGCCGATAAGTCATAACGCTCATCTGAGAAGAATAGGTTTTCGAACAGTGTTTCAGCACTTTCTTTGGTGGGTGGCTCGCCCGGACGCATCATGCGGTAGATTTCAACTAACGCTTCTAATGGGCTGTTAGTTGGGTCTGCGCGTAGCGTATCAGACATGAACGGACCACAGTCCAGTTCGTTAGTGTAAATCGTTTCAAATTCTTTAATGCCTGCTGCCACTAGGTTTTCTAGAATCTCAGCAGTAATTTCAGCGTTTGCAGGTGCGATAACCTCACCTGTCTTAGTGTCGATAATATCTTTTGCTAGTGCTTCACCTAGCAAATAATCAACCGGTACTTCTAGCTCAGTAACGTTCGCTTTTTCTAATTGACGAATGTGACGGGCAGTAATACGGCGGCTTGCTTCAACAATGACATTGCCTTCGTTGTCTTTAATATCAAACGCAGCGGTATCACCACGTAGACGTGAAGGAATAAGCTTCAACTTAGCGGTTTTGTCTTCAAGACGGTACGTTTCGGTCTCAAAGAAGTTAGCTAGAATTTCTTCAGTGTTATAGCCAAGTGCACGTAATAAAATACTTGCAGGAAGCTTACGACGACGATCGATACGTACATATACTAAATCTTTAGCATCGAACTCGAAGTCTAACCATGAACCACGGTAAGGAATAACGCGTGCGTTATATAACAACTTACCGGATGAGTGTGTTTTACCTTTATCATGATCAAAGAACACACCTGGTGAGCGGTGTAACTGAGATACAATTACACGTTCAGTACCATTAATAACAAAGGTACCGTTATCGGTCATGAGTGGCATTTCACCCATGTACACTTCTTGTTCTTTAATGTCTTTAATGGCTTTCGTAGACGAATCTTTATCGTAGATAATCAGACGGGCTTTTACGCGTAAAGGTGCAGCGTAAGTAATGCCACGTGACATACATTCTTTTACGTCAAACACTGGAGTGCCAATGCGGTAGCTAACGTACTCTAATGCTGCATTCCCTGAGTAACTCACAATCGGGAAAACAGATTTAAAGGCGGCATGTAAACCAATATCTAAGCGCTCCTCGGCTGGGGCACTTTCTTGTAAGAACTTTCGATAGGAATCTATTTGGATTGCCAAGAGATAAGGCACATCCATAACACTCGGCAACTTACCGAAATCCTTACGGACACGTTTTTTCTCGGTGTATGAGTAAAGCATCTGTTATCCTCGGATTGTATCCTTGATCAATTAACAGTAGGTATCAAGGATGGCTTGCGTTGGAACCTAGCATATATCATGCCAGCATACTCACGTATTCCATAACGTGAAAAAGGCCGACGAGAATACTCGTCAGCCATTTGCCGTATTAGCGTGCCAATACGGCTGTCAGAGATAAGTAAATTACTTAATCTCGACCACTGCACCAGCTTCTTCAAGCTTAGCTTTTGCTTCTTCAGCTTCTTCTTTAGATACGCCTTCTTTAATGTTAGAAGGTGCACCATCAACAAGACCTTTAGCTTCTTTCAAGCCTAGACCTGTGATTTCACGAACAGCTTTAATAGCGTTTACTTTCTTGTCGCCAGCAGCGCTTAATACTACTGTGAATTCAGTTTGCGCTTCTTGACCAGCGTCGCCGCCAGCAGCAGGACCAGCAACTACAGCTGCAGCTGCAGATACGCCGAATTTTTCTTCCATTGCAGTAACAAGTTCTGCAACATCCATTACAGACATTTCTGCAATTGCATTGATGATATCATCTTTAGTCAGTGACATGAGACTATTCCTAATTTAAGTGGAGCCTATACGCTCGTTAAATTTGTTAAACGCTTAATAACTATTTATTAAGCAGCTTGTTCTTTCTGATCGCGAACAGCAGCAAGGGTACGTACCAACTTGCCAGCGGATGCTTCTTTCATAACGCTCATTAGTTTGGCGATTGCTTCGTCGTATGTCGGCAATGAAGCCAATACATCAACAGATACAACATCACCATCGAAGGCAGCGCTTTTTAGCTCAAACTCTTTGTTTTCTTTTGCGAACGCTTTAAAGATACGGGCAGCCGCACCTGGGTGTTCACTAGAAAAAGCAATAAGAGTTGGGCCAGTTAGTACGTCTGTTAAACATTCGTACTCAGTGCCTTCAACTGCACGACGAGCCAGTGTATTACGGACAACTTTCATCCAAACACCTGCTTCACGTGCTTCTTTACGTAGAGCGGTCATGGCGCCTACAGTTACGCCGCGTGAATCGGCTACTACTGCAGACAAAGCACCCTGGGCTGCTTCTTGGACTTCGGCAACAATTGCCTTTTTATCTTCGAGTCCTAAGGCCACGGTTAACTCCTAAAAAGTTAGTTTTAGCTCTTGCGAGCCGTCTCGGTGTGACTATCCAGAATTCTGAAGGGGCCACACAGCATCTACGCAGGAAATTAAGCTTTCGCACCTGCGGTCTTTGATAGCTGCCGCCTTAAAGGCGACAACCCCAAAGATGGTTTGATCAGATGTCCAATGAACCCTGATCGATAACTAAGCCAGGACCCATAGTTGAACTAATGGTTACCTTCTTCATATACACACCCTTAGAGGTGGCGGGCTTAGCTTTCTTAATATCTACTAGTAATGCTTCTAAGTTTTCTTTCAGTGCTTGTGCAGTGAAATCAACTTTACCGATAGTAGTATGAACAATACCGTTTTTGTCGTTGCGGTAACGAACTTGACCTGCTTTTGCATTCTTAACCGCAGTAGCAACATCAGGAGTTACAGTACCTACTTTAGGGTTAGGCATTAAACCACGTGGGCCTAATACTTGACCTAATGCACCAACAACACGCATTGCGTCTGGAGAAGCAATAACAACGTCGAAGTTTACATCGCCGCCTTTAATTGTTTCGGCTAGATCTTCCATACCTACTACGTCTGCACCAGCTTCTAATGCTGCTTCAGCATTAGCGCCTTGTGTAAACACAGCCACACGCATCGTTTTACCAGTACCGTGAGGAAGAACAGTTGCGCTACGCACACCTTGGTCTGATTTACGTGCATCAATACCTAGGTTAATTGCAACTTCTACTGACTCTTTGAATTTAACAGTAGATAGCTCGCTCAATAAAGCAGCTGCTTCATCGATTGAATATACTTTACCTGGTTCTACTTTTTCAGCGATTACTTGCTGACGTTTAGTTAACTTAGCCATTATTCAACGCCCTCTACATTAATACCCATAGAACGAGCAGAACCTGCGATTGTACGCACAGCAGCGTCCATATCAGCGGCGGTTAAGTCTTTTTGCTTGGTAGTAGCAATCTCTTCAAGCTGAGCGCGTGTAACAGTACCAACTTTGTTGCTGTTAGGCGTAGCTGAACCAGATTTAACACCTGCAGCCTTTCTTAATAAGAACGCAGCCGGTGGAGTTTTAATTTCGAATGAAAAACTACGGTCGCTGTATGCTGTAATAATTACAGGTACTGGCGCACCAGGCTCCATGCTCTGTGTCTGAGCATTGAACGCTTTACAGAATTCCATAATATTTAGACCTTTCTGACCCAAGGCTGGACCTACGGGTGGCGAAGGGTTTGCTTTACCAGCTGCAACCTGCAGCTTGATGTAGCCTTCTACTTTTTTAGCCATGATTTACTCCAAATGGGTATAACGCCTTACGGCTCCCCTGTTAACTAACGTACTACGATGACTTCTCTACCTGAGTAAACTCAAGCTCAACCGGCGTAGCACGCCCAAAAATCGTTACTGCAACCTGAATGCGTGACTTCTCGTAATCCACACCCTCTACAACACCATTAAAGTCTGCAAAAGGCCCTTCTGTTACGCGCACAACCTCTCCCGGTTCATATATAGTTTTATGTGCTGGCTTATCAGCACCGTCTTGTACACGACGTAAAATAGCTTCTGCCTCACGCTCTGTAATAGGCGCAGGCTTATCTGCTGTACCACCAATAAAGCCCATTACTCGAGGAGTTTGCTTTACCAGATGCCATGTTTCATCATTCATTTCCATCTGAACCATGACGTAACCAGGGTAAAACTTACGTTCACTCTTACGCTTTTTACCATCACGCACTTCAACAACTTCTTCAGTGGGCACTAAAATCTCACCAAAGCTGTCTTCCATTGCTTGAAGCTGAATACGCTCTTTTAGCGACTCAGCCACACGTTTTTCATAACCCGAATAGGCATGAACAACATACCAGCGCATTGCCATATCTTGTCTCCTTAACCTATCAACATCTGGGTTAGCCAACCTAATACGGAGTCAATACCCCATAAGATCAAACCAACAATAAAAACGAAAATAACCACGATAATTGTGGTTTGAACTGTTTCTTGACGTGTCGGCCAAACGACTTTACGACGCTCTAGGTTTGCCTCTTTTACCAGCACAACAAAGGACTTACCTTGAGAGGTCTGCAATGCGATAAAGGCACTTAATGCCATCAACAACACTACTGCAAACACCTGATATATAAGCGTGAACTTGGTTAAAAAGGTAAGTTGTGGGGCCGCATCAAGAAGATAATCAAGTATCTCTTTGAAATATACGTTGCCAACTACAGCCACAGCAAACACAACTAACGCTAAAATCCACTTCAGGCCATCTAACGATGAACTAACTTCTTTGCCTTCTGTACTCATTATGGATCCTTAGAGCCAAAAAAAGCAGCTCATGCTGCAATTTTTATAATTTGGCAGGCCAGGAGGGACTCGAACCCCCAACACCCGGTTTTGGAGACCGGTGCTCTACCAATTGAACTACTGGCCTAATTTTGCAATTGATTAGGGTGGCGAATTCTATACAAACAAACCACACTAATCAAGCTTTTTCTAGCGACTGATAAACAGTGTAATGTGCAGGCTTACTCATGGCATCCTTGCCTACCCCATTAAAATGGGCAAACTTCCTGTCACTTACACTTAATCAATTAGATTAGGCGATGATTTTAGCAACAACACCAGCACCAACGGTACGGCCACCTTCGCGGATTGCGAAAC
>CALJVD010000121.1 GCA_937974825.1 uncultured Oceanospirillaceae bacterium
CGCTGATTCGGCCGATGCCTAGCCATAAAATAGCGGTAGCCACACCAATCAGGCTGCCACCTATTGCTTCGCTCATCACTTTTATACAACTTCTATAACATGCCTAATATTGGTTACTTCTACCCTGCTAACTATTAACAGCCAAGCGCAAGAAATGAGCGGGTAAAAAAGACATTTTACGCTGAAATGCGCATAATAGGCATCTACGCTTTTTCTATATTTTTGAGAGGTTACTATGTCTGCCGTTCTTAACGCTGGCCAACAAGGCACCGCACTGCTGGTTTTTTCTGAACAAGATTTTTCTGTATGGCTAGCCCAACAACCTGCTGATGTGCAAAGCTGGCTGAAGGCGGTTAACTTCAAAAAAGGCGTACAGCTTTTACCCAATAACGATGGCAGCCTCAATACCGCTTTGTTTGTCTGCAAAGACTTAACTGATTTCTTTGCCTGTGGTGATTTGCCTAACCTATTACCACCAGGCGACTACTTTGTTAAAAACATCGAAGACACAGACAATTTAACCCGTATTGCTTTTGCTTGGGGTGTAGGGGCTTATCGCTTTGCTCGTTATAAGAAAAGCGAACAATCACCAGCGCAACTTTACATTGCTGACACTACGGCTTTAGACAACGCACAAAAGCTGGTAGCCGCCACCTGCTTGGTGCGAGATTTAATCAACACGCCCGCCGCCGACATGATGCCAGCCGACTTAGCTAAAACAGCCGAAGCCTTGGCTAGCCAGTTTGGCGCTACGGTCGAACAAATTATTGGTGATGATTTAGTAGCACAAAACTACCCCATGATTCATGCGGTTGGTCGTGCCAGCGACCACCAGCCACGTTTAATCGATTTGCGCTGGGGCAATAAAAACCACCCCAAACTTACCTTAGTAGGTAAAGGCATTTGTTTTGATAGCGGTGGTTTAGACATCAAGCCTTCCAGTGGCATGCGCCAAATGAAAAAAGACATGGGCGGTGCTGCCAACGTATTGGGCCTTGCTCAACTGATTATGGCTAGCAACTTGCAAGTTAACTTACGGGTACTGATTCCTGCTGCCGAAAACGCCATTAGCAGCAACAGCTTCCGCCCTGGAGATGTGATTAAAACCCGTAAAGGCACGACCATAGAAATTGACAACACTGACGCCGAAGGCCGCCTCGTTTTATGCGACGCCATTACTGAAGCCGTTAGTGAAAAGCCTGAGCTAATCATCGACTTTGCTACTTTAACCGGTGCTTGTCGTGTTGCTTTAGGCACTGACCTACCCGGCTTTTTTACTAATCAGCAAACCATAGCCAACGAACTGATGCTCAGCGCACAAAAAACCAGCGACCCAGTTTGGCAACTGCCTCTACATCAGCTTTATAAAGAAGGCTTAAATAGTGAAATTGCAGACATGGCTAACTCTGCCCCTACAGGCCTTGGTGGCGCTATTACTGCTGCTTTGTACTTAGAGCATTTTGTGGAAGATATTCCGTGGATACACTTTGACTTAATGGCGTGGAACTTACAGGCCAGGCCGGGCAAACCTATAGGTGGTGAAGCCATGGGGATTAGAACGGTGTTTGAGTATTTGCAGAGCAGGTATGCCTAAACGCTTGGAGCTTGGAGCTTGGAGCTTGGAGC
>CALJVD010000122.1 GCA_937974825.1 uncultured Oceanospirillaceae bacterium
AACAACGTTCAGTTACCACCGAATAATTAATCTTCAGATCGATTCTTATAAAACCTCGTGAGGAATACCCACAAGGCTTATTTTTCTTGGTTTCATGTTACCAAAAGTTACATTTTAGTACTTGGTATTTGGTATGATGCCCCGCTATCAGTGTCTTATGGCTTTTTTATTTAACGATTATTCGGGCGTCATTAATGACCATGCATACCTTTGTTTCTTTTGTTCGTAAGAACAGTGCGAATTTTATTTTTTATTTATCTACTTTTCTTTTTTTTGTCGCCTTTCTTTTAATTTCGTTGGCCTTGTTAGGTAATAATACTCTGCAGTCAGCACGCTTTAGTGTGCTGTCTGTTGGCTTACTGCTTGCGGTTGTTGCATTAGGCGGCGTGTTAGTGGCCTCGCTACTCAGCAAAAGCCGCCGAGCTATTCAACAGTGTGAAGCTAATGTTGAGCGCTTAAAAGAATATCAGCGCAAGCATAATGAATTAAGACTAGCGTTAGATGCACATGCCATTGTTGCCGTGACTAATGCCAGGGGTGTGATTACCGAAGTAAATGATAAGTTTTGTACAATTTCTAAATATTCTCGTGACGAGTTAATTGGCCATACTCATAGCATCATTAACTCAGGGTATCATCACCCTGATTATTTTCATGATTTATGGGAAACAATTGCTGGGGGGGAGGTGTGGAACGGGGATATTTGTAACCGTGCTAAAGACGGCTCCATCTATTGGGTGCATTCGACCATAGTTCCGTTAATAGGGGCGAACGGTAAACCCGAACAATACATTTCTATACGTGCGGATATAACGTCGCGTAAAAAAGCGGAAGCCAAAGCTCAAACGATGGCATTGCACGATGAATTAACCGGTTTACCTAATCGTTATTTAATGCGTGACCGCTTAGCGCATGCCATCAATAGTAAAGAAAGTCAGCCGGGCTATGGTGCCGTGATGATGATGGACCTAGACCATTTCAAAGAAGTAAACGATACCTTAGGTCATGCCGCTGGTGATGAGTTATTGGCTCAAATAACCAACCGATTAGCCAATACTGTGCGCCAAACAGATACCGTGGCACGTTTTGGTGGCGATGAGTTTGTCTTTATTTTGGATTGTGTCGGCGCTGACTTAGAAAACGCCACCATCAATACCAATAAGATATGCGAAACATTGCGCCTTGCTTTAGCAGAACCCTACGACTTAGGCGGGGAGCAAGTTGAAATAACACCAAGTATTGGCGTGGTGTTGTTTAATTCAAAATACGATATTGCGGAAGAGTTAGTAAAACAAGCCGATATTGCTTTGTATAACGCAAAAGAGTCGGGTCGAAATCAAGTATGTTTCTTTAATCCTGAGATGCAGCAAGAGGCCATCGAAAAAGCGTTGTTAGTCCGAGATTTACGCCAAGCGTTAGATCGAAATGAGTTAGAGTTGTTTTATCAGCCGGTGGTTAACAAGCACCTAGAAATCAGTGGGTTTGAAGCTTTATTAAGATGGTTTCACCCCAAGTATGGCAAAGTATCTCCTGACAAATTTATTCCGTTAGCTGAAAAAAGCGGACTCATTCTTCCTATTGGACAGTGGGTGCTAGAACAAGCCTGTAAGCAGTTGGCCGAGTGGAGTAAGGAAGAGCATAAAAAAGACTGGCGTATAGCCGTCAATGTCAGTGCCAAACAATTAACCCAAGATGATTTTGTAAGTACGATTGAGCAAGTATTGAATCAAACCAATGCGCCAGCTAATCAATTAAGCTTAGAGTTAACCGAAAGCGTACTACAAGAAAATATTGAGCAGACCATTAATAAAATGAATGTCTTGCGTAAAATCGGTGTGCATTTTTCATTGGATGATTTTGGTACCGGCTATTCATCATTAAGTTATTTGAAGCGTTTACCCATCGATAATTTAAAAATCGATAAGTCCTTTGTAGACGACTTGTTTGATGACCAGAGTGATGTGGATATTATTCGTACCATAATAGACTTAGCACGTATTTTAGAAGTCGGCATAGTGGCAGAAGGCGTTGAAACCCCCGAACAATACCACTGGCTGCTGGAACATGGTTGCACCTATTTCCAAGGCTACTTGTTTAGTAAACCACTCGCTCTTAATCAGCTCGACAACCTGTCACTTGATACAAGCCTACTTGAAACAGGCAACTAATAGGTACAGTAAATAGAACGAATGGTGAGATGCTAGGTATACTAACAAGTCACATTAGCTTTATAAGCGAATAGGTGGAATATGAATACTAAAGAAATTTACTTGGCGGGTGGTTGTTTTTGGGGTGTGGAAGGGTATTTTTCACGCATTGAAGGCGTGCTGAGTGCGGTGTCTGGCTATGCAAATGGCACCACAGAAAACCCTAGCTACGAAGATGTTATCCATCGTAATACGGGTCATGCCGAAACGGTTAAGGTGGAGTACGACCCTGCTAAAGTATCGCTTGATGATATTTTATTGCACTTCTTTCGGGTGATTAATCCTCTGACGTTAAATCAGCAAGGTAATGATATTGGTACACAGTATCGAAGCGGTGTGTATTTTACCGATGCCAATGATGAAGTCGTTATTGCAGATGCGTTAGCGCACTTACAACAAAATTATTCGCAACCGGTGGTGGTTGAAAACCTACCTTTACAGCATTTCTATAAAGCGGAAGAGTACCACCAGGAATACTTACGTAAGAACCCCGGTGGCTATTGTCATATCGACCTAAACTTAGCGAGTAAGCCGTTATAAAATTATTTAACGGTAATAGTAATTTTTTCTGAAAGAATTGCTGGTGCAAAAGGAACGTGGTTGTGGTCTGCCAAGTTAAGCTGCAAAGTATGCGTTCCTTTATCTAACTTAATGGTTGTTTCTGTTTGACCGCCACCAAAATGAATAAAGTTATCGTTGGCTGTAATAGGCATACCGGCGGCTGGTAGTTCATCGACATCTACCATTAGGTGGTGGTGGCCAGTATTTTTACGTTCAACACCCGCAGGAGCAACCCCCATCCCTTTTAACCCAAACTGAACAGTCACCGGGCTTGTCACTGTTTCTCCATCTTGCGGTGAAATGATATACACTTTTGCACCTTCAGGAGCAGCGGTAACAGGGAAGCTGTTATCGGCCAGAGTCGACGTGCTAATCATTGATAAACCAAGCGCTAGGCCTAGTGTTGCGAATGTGGTTTTCATATAAGCTCCTTATTAGTTTACGTACGTATTCTACCCTAGGGGTGAATCTTTAAAAACGCAATCAATTTTCAGTTAGATTCAGTTGAGAACCGGTTATGAACGATGAACAGTTGCTACGCTACAGCCGCCACATTTTTTTACCAGAAGTTGATCTCGACGGACAGCAAAAAATACAGGCTGCAAAACTGTTAGTCATTGGACTAGGTGGCTTAGGCAGTGCTGCTTTACCTTATTTGGTTGGCAGTGGGGTTGGAACCATTACCTTGGTCGACGATGATTATGTTGAGCTTAGTAACCTTCCGCGACAAATCATTCATAACACAACAGGCATCGGTGTGAGTAAAGTAACCTCTGCCATTGAAACTTTACAGCTGTTAAACCCTGATGTGCAGCTTAATGCAGTTAAACAGCGTGTTGATACAGAGTGGTTGTTAAATGAAGTGGCACAGTACGATGTGATTTTGGATTGTACCGACAACGCAGCCGTTCGCTACGCCATTAATAAAGCGGCCATACAGCATAAAGTACCCTGGGTGAGTGGTGCGGCCATTGGTATGAAAGGGCAGATAACAGTTTTTGATCCGCGTGAAGATACAAGCCCTTGTTATCGTTGTTTATACAATGAAGTGAACCAAGAACAATTGAGTTGCAGTGAAAGCGGTGTGCTGTCGCCGCTGGTGGGGGTTGTTGGTAGCTTACAGGCGGTAGAGGTATTAAAAACGATACTGCAAGCAGGGCAGTTATTACACGGACGCTTACTAACCTATGATGCGTTACATGCCCGCTTTAATGAATGGAAAGTTAACCGTCAGACTGACTGTATTGATTGCGCCTCAAATAGTGCTGTAAAAGGTTAACCTTGTTCTTTTTTACGCTCTAATGCTTGGCGCATCTTAGCCATTTCTTGATGCTTTTTTAGATCGCAGGCGGCTAGCTGTTCGGCACGTACTTTACGTACTTCTTCTAAAGGATTGTCTGATTCAGCCGTTCCTTGTTCTTGTTGAGCAAGGTATTCGGCGTAGCGTTTTTCATCGTCATTTTGCATGTTAGGCGCCTCTGATATGAGATTGGCATTATATCACCGTATCTCTATTACTAAACCTGTATACAATTATGCGCTAGTATAACGACCCCCCAGCGCTTGGGTAATAAATATAACTCTAAGATTTTCCTAGGTTTGATAATGAACAATAAGAAAAAAATGATAAAAGCGGGGCTATTGATTGGTTCTGTTGGTTTAGCCCTCAGCGGTTGTTCTTCTATTTTTAATTCAATGGCGAAAAAGAATTTAGACTCGCCTGAAGGTACCGTTGTATTAAGTGGTATTGAAAACCCAGTGTCTATTCGTCGAGATGATTACGGTATTCCTTTTGTCGAAGCCGATAGCATTAACGATCTAACCTTTGGCGTCGGTTATGCCATGTCGGAAGATCGCTTGGCGCAAATGATTTCAATGAACTTATTAGCGCGTGGTCGCTTATCCGAGATGGCCGGTGAAGTCGCGCTAGATATGGACATATATATGCGTACCCTCGGCGTGCCGAACATTATTAAAGAGCGCTATGAGTCCATGTCACCCGAGCTAAAAGCCTACCTGCAAAGCTATGCAAATGGGGTGAATGCTTACATCGAAACCCATAAAAAGCGCCTGCCTTTAGAGTTAAGGCTTAGCGGCTATGAGCCAGAGCCTTGGCAGCCAGAAAACACTATTGGTTTGTTTGTGTTACTGAATTTAGGCGTAGGCTTTAACCTGCACGAAGAATTAGCTTTCTTACAAATGGCCGAAAAGTTTGGCGGTGAAAAAGCCGCGTATTTAGCGCCTATTTATCCTGACGAGCCTATCGATATAGAAGAAGCCAAAAAACTAGAAAGTGTTCCGCTGGTGGCTGAACAGTTACAAGCACAAACCGATTTCTTAGCCAGTGTAAATGACAAGCTAAAGCATATTACTGGACAGGGAATTGCGGCATCTAACAACTGGGCAGTACATAAGTCTAAGACCGCTAATAATGCTTCTTTAGTAGCTAACGATACGCACTTACTACTTAGTCAACCTTCTACTTGGATGCTGATGGGCGTACGCAGTCCTGAGTATTCAGGAATTGGTGTGAGCTTGCCGGGGATTCCATCGGTAGTGGCAGGGTACAACGGTCATATCGGTTGGGGTGAAACCATGGTAATGGCGGATACCCAAGACGTGTTTTTAGAGCAGTTACGTGATGGTGAAGACGGTCAAACAGAATATCTGTATAAAGATGAGTGGCATCCTGTCAGCGAGCGCACCGAAACCATTAAGGTAAAAGGCAGCGATCCGGTCACCATTACTGTGCAAAGTACGCATCATGGCCCGTTATTAAACAAGGCCATTACAGGGCCTTCTAAGCATCCAATTATTGCTCAACAGAGTGAGTCACGTTATGGCTTAGCGTTGAGTTGGACCGCTAAATACCCTGATAACACCATGGATTCCTTCTTCCAATTAGGTCAGGCAAAAAATCTAAATGACGTTGAAGAAAGCTTAAACGGTGTTGGGTTTATTCACTTAAACGTTATTGCTGGCGATAAAGACAATGTGAGTTGGCAAATTACGGGCAATTACCCACTGCGTAAGCAAGGGACAGGTCATTTCCCTAGCCCAGGTTGGACCGGTGAATATGACTGGCAAGAAGCTTGGGGTGGTGCTGATACACCGCGTCAGCTGAACCCAGAAGGTGGTTACTTAGCTACGGCAAACTCACGTACGGTGGAGACGGGCTTTACCCCAACTCTAACCAGCTCATGGTATTACCCAGAGCGTGGTGAACGCGCTTTAGAAATGCTACAAGCAAGTGATAAACATACAGCACAAAGCATGGTGGATATGCAGGCTGACCGTAAAGATTTATTGGTCGCTAAAGTGCAGAAACTATGGCAAGAGCCTGAATGGCAAGAGCTGATTCATCGCGGCATTTCTGAGCTTGAGCAGGGTGAGCAAATCTTAGCGCTAACTACCTTAGAAAGTATTTTGCGCTTTGATGGTCAGATGGAAGAAGACTCTTCTGCTGCCGCTATTTGGGGCGCTTTTGAGCACTTGCTAGCGCGTGCGATCTTCTTGGATGAACTTGGGCCTGAAGATAATCATTTATGGCAGTCTTTATTGGTAATGTCTGGTCGTGCGTACTCTGCTTATCAAGACCACTTATTAGGACGTAAAACTCCCGAGGGTGATTACGCTCCGTTTTGGGATAACATCCATACTGAAGACCAAGTAGAAAACCCTGGCCAGATTATTGCGCAAACGTTGATTCAAGTATTACCTTACTTAGAAGAAAACTTGGGCGAAGATCAAAACAACTGGAAATGGGGAAGCTTGGTTAATTACCATTGGAAAACCGATACCACTCATCTGCGTAAGTACATGTCTGGTGTAGAGAAAATGGCGGTTAAATCGTTAGGTAAGTACACCGACCGTGGCCCATTCCCTGCAGGTGGTAACCGTAATACCTTAAACGTTGCAGGTTATGATTTAGGTAGCAATTACGATGCATGGAATATTCCGGCAATGCGTATGGTCATAGACTTTAGCCAAGAAGAACCCTTGCAGCTAGTGATTGCTGGTGGGCAGTCGGCTAACCCCGCTTCACCCCATTACGATGACGGTATTGATTTATGGCTATCGCGTAAAAACCGTGTATTGCCATTCAATAACCCAGAGAATATAAAAGCGCATTACAGTAAGCTGAAAACACTGCAACCAGAATAAGCGCAGTGTAGTTACAGCAAATAGAATGAAGAACGGCGACCTAGGTCGCCGTTTTTTATGTTTAAAGTTCTAATTCTAAATCGAGATCTAAATCAGGCAGGTTAGCTTGATACTCATCTAATTGTTGTTGCGTAGGCAGCTCGACCGGAACGTCTTCATCATTACCCCATTCACTCCAAGAACCAGCATAACCACGAATGTTTTCAAAGCCTAAGTGTTTGCCCAGTAGCCAAGTAAAGCTAGAGCGATGATGTGTCTGACAGTGGGTGAAAATTTCTTTGTCGCCAGTAATGCCTAGGGCTTTTAGCTCGTTACGAATATCGTCAAGTGGGCGTAATAAATTGTTGTTATTACGATCAATGGCGTTTTCCCAGTTATAGTTGACTGCACCAGGAATGTGGCCGCCGCGCTTAGAGTTCACTTTAATGCCTAGGTACTCTTCTGGGCTGCGAGCATCCCATACCACTGTGTCAGCGTTGTTGTGAGCGACTAATACATCATCAATGGAGGCAATAGGCTGTGTATTTAACTCTGCAATAACATAGTGACTGGGTTGTGGGGCAGGGGTTGGACTGGTTTCGTAGGGGAGCTCTTTTGCTAACCAAGCATGAATACCGCCATCTAAATAACTAAAGTGCTTATGTCTGGCTAAATCTAATATCCACAAGAAGCGAGCGGCACGAGTACCGCCTTCTTCGTCATAAGCGATCACGTGTTTGTCTTCGGTTAAACCAATGTCTGACAATAACGCTTCGATGTCTTCTTTATGGGGTGCCAACCCTGCAGGAATCCCGCCTCTTTGTAAGCGGGCATAATCAATATTAATAGCGTTAGGCAGGTGAGCTTGGGCGTATACGCCAGGCTTAGTCATATCAATAAGAATGTACTTATCTGCTTGGCTGTTAAGTTCAGACGCTAGCCACTCTGGGCTAACAATATATGGAATGCGGCTCATAACGACTACCTAATGATTGAGTGATGCTAACTTATCATATTCTTTTTTTATACATAAATAGCCGCAGGTTATAAGAGTATAGCTATATAGAATTTATTAAGATAAGGCTGCTGTGGTATATTTTGTGCCATTTCTAATACTAAATCCTTATTTTTGGCGGAGCTCGTAACCGATGAATATTAATTTTGGGGCTAAGTTTTTAAACAAGCCTATAAAGCTAACCGTATTAACCCTCTTGTCAGCGTCTTTATTGGCAATGACAGGCTGTGGAGGCGAGCGCAGTGAAGCCAAGAATGCCAGCTTGACGGTGAATACACCGGCTCAAATCACCAATATCTCTAAAGAGAACTATGACGATAACGTTAATGGTCTTATTACCCATAACACGTTAAAAAAGTGGTTGGATAACTGGGAAGAAAATAAGCCAGCCGGTATTAACGGTAAGTTGGTGATTATTCAGCAAGGCGAAGGCCCTGCTGACGCTAAATTTATTAAGCCCAACAATAAAAACACCTTTACTTACGTTGATAGCGGTTGGTTAGAAACTCGTAACAACGGTGTCATGAATATTCCGTCCATCGTTTTGTCTGGCCCTAGTATTGATCGTTTAATTCGTAAATACGGTATTGATGTTAACAATGACATGATTGTTTGTGCTCAAGGTGCTGGAAACAATGGTGCCTATATGAACCAAGGTCGTTGCTGGTTTACCTTTAGTTATTGGGGTGTAGAGCAGAAAAACCTAGCGGTTTTAAACGGTAATAATGAGCATCTATCTGAACCAGAACAGTTGGGCGCTGATTACTTTACTGGCGAAACTGTTGCTGGTGGAAATCCAAGCCCACTTGTCTATAAGCAAATAAGCAGTGTTAAAGATTTAAAAGTTGATAATACTGCGCTTTACGC
>CALJVD010000123.1 GCA_937974825.1 uncultured Oceanospirillaceae bacterium
AAGAAGACCTACAAAGTGTTGAGGGTATCGAAAACGACGAGTATGATGCCTGCGCTATCAACATCGAACAAACTGGTGCGGCTATGATTCCGGATTTGGATAAACTAGAAGCGGCTTTGATGGCTATAAGCAATTAATTTTTCAGTTATAAACTACTCTTGCTGGAGCAAGCATTTTGCGTGTGATCACTTTTGGAACTTTCGATATTCTACATTACGGCCATATACGTATTTTGCAACGGGCAAAGGAAATGGGAACTTATCTAATAGTAGGGGTTTCATCTGATGCATTAAATGAAAAAAAGAAAGGTAGAAAACCTGTTTATTCAGAATTTGAACGCATGGAAATCATACGTTCATTGCGCTGTGTAGATGAAGTATTCTTAGAAGAGTCACTTGAAAAAAAGAGCGAGTATATTTTAAATAATTCTGCAGATATTTTAGTAATGGGTAATGATTGGGAAGGTAAGTTTGACGAGTTTCAAGATATTTGCAAAGTTCATTACCTCGAGCGCACTCCGTCCATCTCTACTACCTCGATTATCGAAGTACTAAGCTGCAAATGACATCAACTTCCAGAATCCCTGAAAAGCTAGCGTTAAAGATACTGTTTTTACTGTCTTTAATTTATGTTTTTTTCTCTCTAGGATTAGAAAGAAGCTTCCGAGAGTTCTCTTATCTTCTTTTTATTCTCATTATAGCTTATACAATCAAATACCAAAGGCAGCTATTTAAAACGCCTCCTTTTTACTTTCTGATAGCTGCTACCCTAATAGCAATCATCACATGGCTCTTAACGGTTTGGCAAGTGCCAAATATTGGCTCATCTTCTCCTAGGCTGGGAGACATTCTTGATAAGTTTTCCTTTCTCCCGCTCGCTGTTTTATTAATGGGTAACACAAAAAGGACCTTTGTATTTTGGATAGTTGCCGTTATTGGAGCATTACTTACGCCATGGTTTTCAGGTAATGGGCTCACTGAAATCAAAGCAGCTTATAATGGGTTACGGACTGGCTTCGGTGGACATATTATTACGATGGGAATCGTTTATTCGACCATTGCTATAGCATGCCTCGTTTTCTATAAGCGATTTTTCTATCACACAAAAAAACCTTGGGGTTACATCCTTTGGTTTCTGCTCTTAGCTTGCTCTTGCTTTGGTATTTATGCCTCCCAAACCCGGTCAATTTATCTTGGCATATTTACTCTATACGCTTTAAGCAGCATCACTATTTTATATCTAGCACTAAACTCATGGAGAACATACCGATCAACTACATTGTTTTTTATTTTAACTTCAGCAATATTCATAACTATAGCTTATGTTTTGCAATCTCAAGGGTTCTTTGACCCTTTAATAGCAAAAATTGAACACGAGGAGTCTGTTTTTTGGCTTCTTCTATCTGGCAATCTTGATGCTATTCCTAAAAACAGCTCGGGTTTACGCATTCACTTTTGGATTGAAGCTTACCACTGGATCTTAGAAAGACCTTGGACTGGTTGGGGTGCAGAGGCTAATAAAGATATGCACTTATTAGCCGGTAATTATTTTGGCAATCGACCTTTCATAACAGTCCATAACGACCTCTTAGATATTTTGCTAGCTTACGGACTCTTAGGAGCTATTTTTTACACCTCTTTAATTACGTGGCTCACTAAAGAAACCTATTTAATTTGGAAAAAAGGACTTATAGGTACAGACTTATTTGTTTTCTTTTTGTTATTTTTATTATTTTTTCTATTAAATGGTATGTTTATGTCACTGCTGTTTTTTAGAGAAACAGTGTTTTTATGGAATGTAGTACTAGCTGGCTTTCTTGGGTTTATTTTGAAACATAAATATATTAAAAATAGCACATCATAAAATGACACAAATTAGAAAAATTCAACTTCATCAATTAAAAATGCTCTCTTTACTAGATGAAATATTAAGAGAAGAGGGAATCAAGTACTTTGCAGTCGGCGGCACTGCATTGGGAGCTATTAGACACGAAGGTTTTATTCCTTGGGACGACGATATAGATATTGCTATGTTGCGCCCTGACTATGAAAAGTTTTTACAGATTCAGAGTAAACTTCCAGAAAATTTATTTATAATTAACCATGAGTCTAATAAGAGCTACCCATGCTTTTTTTCAAAAATAATGGATAAAAACACTAATTTTTTAGATAGCACTCTTAGTAAATATGACATACCAAGGCACATTTTTATAGATGTTTTCCCTTGGGATAATGTTAATAACTGGAGGTCACTAAAGAAAAAATTAAAAAAAACCAATAAAAGGCTTAAGCGCACCACTTATAAAAAATACGGAAGCACTTTAGATACACTAAAGTTTATATGGTACAAAGGGTTATATTGCTTTCGTGACTCTAACTTTTTTTATAAAAAAATGCTCACTCAGACAAAAGAATCAGGTAGGAGCAGCTCAGATACTTGGGCACATGCTATGTATAACGATCACTTAAAGTATGATGAAATATTCCCTTTAAGGAAGGTTCGCTTCGAGAACACCGAGATTTATGTACCTAATAAATGTGAAAAGTATCTGAAAGAAAAATACGGTGACTATATGACGTTACCTGCGGAAAAAGATCGCATTAACCACTCAACGTCTCCTAAAAAGAGATAGCAACGATTTAATAGTATTCAGAGAACATAAGCATTTTCATTTCTAGTAATTCAGGCAAAGTACCAATTTATCTATTCCATTTAAATCTTAACTTGCATAAATTTAAGTAATATACAAATGACCACTTTACCCAATCACCCAAGCTCACTCTGCATCCTACGCTTATCGGCTATCGGTGATTGTTGCCACGCCATTGCTTTAGTACAAACAATCCAACGCCATTGGCCAAACACCAAAATTACTTGGGTAATCGGTAAAGTTGAAGCTCAGCTTATTGCAGCCATTCCTAACCTTGAAGATATAGAGCTTATTGTTTTTGATAAAAAACAAGGTAGAAAAGAGTACCAGCAATTAAAAAACAACTTAAAGGGAAGGAATTTCGATGTTCTTTTACACTTGCAAGCAAACTTTCGAGCCAACCTTGTCAGCCGTTGTATTCCTGCTAAAAAACGCATCGGCTTTGGTTTTAAACGAGCACGTGAGTTGCAGTGGTTATTCACCAATATTAAAGCGCCTATCTCTTCAGGTGAGCACGTAGCGGAAGGCTTTATGGATTTTGCTTTAGCTATGGGGCTGCCTGCAAGCAAGCCCAGTTGGCAAGTCGATATTCCAAAATTACAGCAAGAATGGGCAGACCAACATAAAGATGAGCGCCCCTTATTTGTATTATGCCCAGCAGCCAGCAAAGCAGAAAGGAACTGGACAACCGAAGGCTACGCCGCCTTGATAGACCATGCGCACAATAAAGGGATGAAGGTAGTTTTGGTCGGCAGCCCAGCGCCCATGGAAGTTGAGCTATCTAACCAAATTAATGCACTCACCTCATTTGTAGATGAGAACTTAGTCGGTAAAACCACCTTGCCGCAACTATTAGCACTGCTTAAGGTTGCCAATTTAGTGGTGGCACCCGATACCGGCCCTGCCCACATGGCCACCATCGTTGGTACGCCTGTGCTTGGGCTTTATGCGGCACAAACACCCCAGCGAACGGGCCCATACCACTACAAAGATGTTGCGGTGAGCGTGTATGATGAGGCTCTTTTAGCCGAAACGGGTAAAACCGCTGACCAAGTTCCTTGGCGTACACGAGTAAGAGATCCTGAGGCAATGTCTAGAATAAGATTAGATAGAGTCATTGACGCGTTTAATAATTTAATGGAGTCAACCAATGTGCATGCAAACTAAACACCTGCACCAAAAACGACAAGGGAAGACAACTAAACGCTACGTTTTTTTCATCAATGCGGCCTATTGCTACTCAATATACAGGCCCCTACAAGAAAAAATTATACAGCAGGGCCACAAGGCTGCTTGGTTCTTCGCTAAAGGTACTCCTGTCGCCTTGCTGCCTAATGAAACGTTATTAGCCAACGAACAAGAAGTAAAAGAGTTTGCACCCGATGTTATGTTTGGTGCGGCTGATTGGGTACCCTATTACTTACCCGGCTTAAAAGTTATGCTTTTTCATGGGCTATCCATTAATAAACGTGGCTCTAAAAATAATGCGCACTTTAATGTAAGAGGCTGGTACGATCTTTACTGTACCCATGCAGACCACGACACTCATACTTTCAAACAATTAGCAGACAAACATAAAAACTTTTATGTACGTAAAACCGGTTGGCCTAAGCTTGACTTGCTGTTTCAATCGCAAAAAAAACATGAGAAAAAAGCAGCGGCCAATGTAAAGACTCTTTTTTTTGCGTCTACCTTCTCACCTTCTATTACAGCCGCACCTGCGGTAGCAGATGAGCTGAAACGCATTTCAAACCTTTCTGATTGGAAAGTATTAGCCACCTTACACCCTTTGATGGCGCCCGACGTCATGGAAAAGTACGTATCGATGCAAGATGAAAACTTTATCTTCTTACCACCCGATGCAGACCTATACGAAGCCATGGCTCAAGCCGACGTGATGCTATGCGACACTTCATCTATTATGTATGAGTTTATGTTTCTTAATAAACCAGTGGTTACTTTAAACACTAAGAATCCCGGCCCTTTCCTTACTGATGTGCACAGTGCTAGTGAGGTGTTTGCAGCAATAGAGCACGTAACTGACGATGCCACAACACAGTTAAGTGCCGCACAAGCAGTGTGTAAAGAACTACATTCATACAGTGATGGTGAGTCTAGCCTCAGGGTATTAGCCGCTGTTGATGAGGTTTTGAGTGAAGGATTAACTAAGTTAAAGAAAAAACCCTTTAACTTAGTTAGAAAACTGAAGCTTAGAAAACGTTTAGGTTATTGGAAAATATAGTCGTTTAAGCGCTACTAATGACTAGTATTCTCGCCAGAATACCAATTATTTTTCGTTAAAAGCTGGTTCACCAGCTGCAGCCTGTACTGATTCCATAACAACGCACTCTGTAATTCTAGGTCGTCTGGTGTTGAGCTATCCCGCACCTCCCCCGTACTTCCGTCAAAGGTTAGCCAGTTATTGCCGCTGAACCAAACATAGTTATTTCCTTGCTTGCTTAAAGCACCGTTTTTTCCAAAAGGCTTTTCTGTTAATAACGAACGTCCAAAGGTTGCGATGGGGGTTTTAATCGCCATTAAGGAGGCCAGCGTAGGTAATAAGTCATACTGTGACACATAGGTAGAATCGATACCTGGCTCGACCTCCCCGTGCGGTGAGTAAACTATAAGAGGAATGTTAAACGACGCTTTTTTATCATGTGTGGCTGCCTTTAATACATGATCGGCCATGAAGATAAAGGTGGTATTTTGATAGGCTGGGTGGCTCTGCATTGATTGCATAAACTGCTGCAACGACCAATCACTGTATCTTAGGGTGTTTAAATAGCTGTGTTTTTCATTTTCACCATGAGGATAAACATGAAACTCCTGGCCCGGGTCAGGAAACGGCTCGTGAGTGGTGCCCGTAAAGAAGAATGCAAAGAACGGTGAGTCTGCATCTACTTGTTTCAGTTTTTGTGATAAAAACATTAGCCCTTCGTAATCCCAGCCAAAAGCAGGCATGGAGACGGGGTAATCCCTTAACATGGGAAAGTCTTCCATACCGTAGTACTGGTTAAAACCAACTAAGCTTGCGATGGCATCCATATGAAACGATCGACGTGAAGAGGTCTGCATCATCACTGTATCATAACCAATGTTATCCGCTTCTTTTGCTAGCGTGGTCAGTCGGTTTTGTTCTAGCCCCCAGCCCAACGTTTGTCTTCCTTCTAACAGTGGGATTGAAGCAAGTATCGCTTGTACACCTTCGATACTACGTTGCCCTGCTGCAAAGGTATTAGTCCAAACTCTAGACTTCGTAATGAGTTCGTCCATAAAAGGCGTGGCACCATAGTTAGTACCAGACAAACCATCAATATACTCAGCGCTCCAACTTTCTAACAAAATCACAACCACATTATTGTGTTTACCGTCGATATCGTACGCTGGTATTGCGCGTTGAAAAGGAACTATCTCTAACTTCTGCTCAAGTTGCTTAAGCTCTTGCTCTGTAAAAAAGCGTGTGACACCTTTGTTCTTATTCGCTCTTCGTGTGTTATGTACCACAGAAAAAGCACCGTTCATGGCTAGGTTGGCTTTCTGTTCACTGCTTAATGAATAAGCGTCAGCAATACTTAAAGTCTTACCATCCAGCACCAAACCTCTAATAAAGAGTGTTGCTATTAATAAACCTAAAAGACTGAATGCCAGTTTATTCTGCCAGCCAGTTAAGTCGGGGGTTATGGCTGCCGGTTTTACTATGAGCTTATTCCAGCCAATCGCTGCAATTAACACCATCGCAGCAGCTGCTAGCACCCAGTAAATTTTGCTACTGTTTAACAGAGTTAGAAAAAAGCCAACATCCTGTCCTAAATAGAGTAGTTCTGTGCTGATATGGCGGTTAACTTCAGCAAAATAAACAACGCTGCTTAAGTAAAGCATCCATGTAAGTGCCAGTACAGCATACGCAAACCACAGCACATAGCGGCTTAAACTGTTTCGTACTCCCAACCAAGCAAGCGTCATATAAACTAAAAAGAACAAGGCGTAACTGGCCGTGGTAATAGAGAGGTCGAACCTTACCCCGTAAGCAAAAGCATGCAGGGCCGACAAAAAAGACAGGTCAGAAAAATACTCGGGGTAGTTAAAATAAAACAATGCACGCAGTAAAACACATACAACCAGTGAAAATAAAACAGGGGCTATTAGGTATGATAATAAATTACGAACAATCATTATTACTTCCAATGTGTATAGTTATTTAACAAAACGACTCATCTGCTCTAGTGCACCTTGCAAGTGTTTTGCATTACTCTCTGAGTCATTCAGTGGGCGGTTTGTTTTATCGAGCAGCGTAGATTGTCCTAAATCATTAACCAGCAAGATTGTTTCTTCTGTAATAATGGCGTAATCATTATAGTTAGCCGCAATCACCCACTCTCTTGGCTTCTCTTCGGTTAAAATGTTTATTCCTGTTGAGTATGCCTCAATCTCACTTGTCACTCCTAAATAGCTTTGTAAGATTGTGGGTGCTATATCTTGGTGACTGGTTAAGTTTAATAATCTCTCAGAATGATTTTCCGAGCTTATACTAGGGCCTGTTAGCACTAAGGGAACCTGTATTTGAGCATTGGTAAAGTTACTGTTATGTCCCCAGTAATTTAACTTATTGTCATTCATTTCTTGTGCATGATCACCTGTAATAATAACCAAAGTTTTATCGAGCTCGCCCGTGCTTTCTAAGGTATCAAAAACTGTTTGTATCAGGCTATCAACATAGTGCACACTCGTTTTATAACGATTAAAGATAGGAGTAGGATCTGTTTCGTTATTAATGGCTATATAATCAATCTCTTTAACCATTGGCTCGTATTGGCGAGGGTAATCTATCGGAAAATCATAGCCATGTGGCGCATCATAAAACAAGAACGAGAACGCAGGCATACTGGCATCTCTGTTTGAATACCACTCTTGCCAATCTTTAGTTAAGTCGGAGTCTCGCTCTGCTGGCGTACTTCCTTCTGATTCCATTCTTAAATCGGGAATATTAAGAAATACTGTTTTACTAAACTCTGGTTTACGTAACTGTGCTGATGAAAAGATACCTAGCTGATAATTTAACTCCTGTAATCTATCAATTAATACTGGGCTTAAGCCATTATTAAGCACACCATGCCAGTAGGTACCTGGCAATCCATAAAATAAGCTAAAGATGCCTGTTCTTGTAGCACTTCCGGACGCTAAGTGCTGCTGAAAACTTATGCCATTCTGTGCGTGTTTCCATAGATTAGGAGTGTTGTCTTCACTAAAGGTATCAAAACGCCACGAATCAATAACAATCATCAGTATGTTAACTGGATCAGATACATCAACGGTATCTAAAGGCTGTAATGGATAATTTATATTGCCCTTTCTATTAAGGGTTAACGCTTTTTGCTTCGCAAGTTCTTCTTCATTAATCCAACCTTGCTTGCGCATAAAGCTATTTGCAGTAATAGGCTGATATAACGGTAAGTATTTAGTGACCATTGTAACTGGCTGATATGCATGTGCGGCCGACCAAATAGAGATACAGGCTGATGCCAAGAACATTACAAATATCGAAGCGAAAACATAAGGCCCTACTTTAACCCTAGTTGCTACTATTTTTTTATCTAGCCAAACAAATAAAGCCCACTCGGCAAACCAAACTCCGAGTATTGATGCTATGGTGATTAACCAAGTTGATAACGGAAACTCAACTATTTGTCCTGATAGTAGTAGCTCTACAACTACTGCATTAATATGAAATCGATACTGTGAAAATACTAGAGTGTCAGCAAATAATAGTACTACTCCAGTGGCCGCAATTGCTGAAACTAATATCCTTTTTAGTTTATTAGGCAGCAACAATAATGGGCTAACAATCAAGCCAAGCAATGCCACTAGCATAGCACTATGAGAAACGCTCGTTAGAATAATAAACGATATTGCTAATGGGTCTGATGGAAACTCTGGTAAATACGTAAAAAATCGACTGCTAAGTAACAGTACAATCAACGCATTAATACAAATAAACCAACCATAGCTTTTAAGTTTTTTATTAAACGACATTATATTAATTCAGCAATTATTGTGAGTGGTGAAATGGTACAATACGGTCTTACTCAAATAAAGAAAAAAGCCACCTTAGGAGGTGGCTTTACTGTCTTATGACTTTAAGTTT
>CALJVD010000124.1 GCA_937974825.1 uncultured Oceanospirillaceae bacterium
AAAGAAATGCCACAACGGCTGCTATGCTGTTGTGGCATTTAAGTAACAGTGACTTAGCCGCAGAACACTAACCTAACGCTATCCAGCACTAGCTGAGCTTGGCTTAATGCATTAAGAACTGCCTGTTGTTCAGCCTTAACTTCGTCTACCAGCCTTTTGGGCATGTTTGGATTTTGCTGACTTAACGCCTGCAGACGATTTAAACGTGCTTCATAGGCGTCAACAGCTTTATTCATTGCACGCTCAACTATTTTGTCGAGTTGGCCTGCGCCCAGCTTTTCAAGCTTATGAATTACGGGCTCAACACTGGCTTGTTTTTGTTCAACTAAGCCACGAGCGGTGCGCTTTTTAAGATGCAACACAAAGCCTGGAATACCCTCATCATTCACTTTTAAATCGCCGTTCGGGGTCATCATTAAGTGCATAGCATTGGGAGGAAGGAATCGTTCAACCGCCAGGGCTTTAGGAGCAGGGCAGCGCGCAACGAATTGCAGCTCTAAGAAACAATCACCTGTTTTATACTGGTGGTCATCAATATAACCCACTGCCGCATTACCCGCAGGCCCACTGGTAATCAATTCTAAAGCCTGATCAATAAATGGGTGCTCCCAACTTAAGAACTGAACGTCATCGCGACTCAGTGCCACATCACGATTAACAGTCGCCATAAAGCCATCTTCTGGCAAATGCGGCAAATCAGGTACAAGCATGTGATCGCCTGGCATAATCGTAATGCAGTCGCCACCTAAATCGATGATTTCTAAACCAAAGGCATCGGCAAACAGCTCTACAAATTCGTTCAGCTCACCTTCGTCTTCAATGTGCGTAATGGCCATTTCTTTGGCTAATGCTTTAGCGCGGGTAGGGTGACAGGAATGCAGCTCCAGCAAACGGTCACGACCGGCTTCTAGCTGGGCCATTAACTCTTGTCGCTCTGTACCAAGTTGCTCTAACAACTCGCTTAATCCTTCACCCGTCGTCAATGCCTGTTCGATGGCTTCTTGATTTTTTTCTAGCAAAGGTTGAGCAGCAGGATTAGGACGACTAAATAGGTCTAGTCCTTGCTCAAGTATTTGCGCCCAGCGCCCCGTAGCATGGTCTTCATAGACTGGAATATGAATTTGAATATCATGCTTCTGGCCAATACGGTCAAGACGACCAATACGCTGTTCAATTAAGTCGCAATTGAAAGGTAGGTCGAATAATACTAAGTGATGCGCAAACTGGAAGTTACGACCTTCTGAACCAATTTCAGAACACAGTAAGATACGAGCACCTTGCTGTTGGTCGGCAAAGTATGCTGCTGCACGGTCACGTTCGATAAGATCCATGTCTTCATGGAAAACAGCAGCTGGGACGCCTTCGTTTTCCCATAACCAGCGCTCTATATCTAAAACAGTTTGCGAGTGGTGACAAATAAGAACTATTTTTTCTTTGCCGGTATTTTTCAAAAGCTCTAACAGCCAAGGCATACGCGAATCATTGTCGCACCAGTTAAGCTTGCCGGCTTCTGGGAATAGATTTAAGTCTTCCGTCGCTAAGTCGTCTGTGTCTGCTGGAATGCTTAGCTCGGTAATATTAGCTAGTCGCTTAGGGAATCCTGCCACACCCTGACGAGTGTTACGGAATAACGCACGGCCAGGACCATGACGGTCAATTAAGCTAGATAATAACTGGTTACGACCTTCGGCTTCAGAAAGATCGTTGATATCCTCTTCCGGTAATAGCTGAGCCAAATACTGTTGTTGCTCACTGGTTAAGTCTTGTTCAGAGGCTAAGGCACCGGCCAGCTCGGCAATAGGTTGATACGCCTCTTGTTCAGCTAAAAACTGATTCAAAGTAGGGTAGCGTTCTGGGTCTAATAAACGTAAACGAGCGTAGTGACCTTGAATACCAAGCTGCTCAGGTGTGGCGGTTAGCAACATAAGCCCAGGAGTCATTAAGGATAACTCTTCGACTAATTCGTAAGCAGAGTCATTTTTCTCGCCGTCCTCGCTCCAATGCAAGTGGTGAGCTTCGTCTACCACCAGCATATCAAAACGACTGGCTAGCATTTGTTCGCTAACAACGTCTTCTTTGGCTAATGATAATGGACACAAGAATAACTGACCGTCAGAAAACAGGTCGGGACTGTCCATGACCAAATCATCATCGATAATGGTAAAACGTAAGTTAAAGCGACGAATCATTTCCACCAACCATTGGTGAATCAGAGCATCAGGCACTATGACTAACACTCGACTAATGCGTTGCTGTAACAATAAACGGTGCAATATAAGCCCCGCTTCAATGGTTTTACCTAAACCCACTTCATCGGCAAGCAATACGCGCGGTATCGCATCTTGAGTGACTTGGTTAGCAATATATAACTGGTGAGGTAACAAACTTGTACGCGCGCCTAATAAACCATAATAAGGGCGACTTCTAAGAATACTGAGTTGCTTTAGTGCAAATTGGCGTAACTCAAACAGGTTGTTGTTATCTATCTGCCCTGTAAACAGTCGGTCTGATGGCAGGTTTAATTGAATTTGCCCACTCAGATGAATTTCAGACACTTGGTTCTCACCATCACTGTAAAACACTATGTCTTCTAGGTCGTTTACTTCAGCAACCACCATAGTGCTACCGTCAGCAAGTGGAATAGTATCGCCCACCTTAAAAATAACGCGGGTTAGCGGCGCGTTTTGACGAGAGTAGCTGCGTACATCATCTACCGCAGGGAAGTAGAGTGTGACCACTCGGAAATCGACTTCTTGAACCAATCCTAAGCCTAAATCCGTTTCAGCTTCACTTAACCAACGTTGACCTACAGAATACATATAAAACCCTACTTGCTCGCCAATAAAATGGGGCGCGAATTCTAGCCCATTTCGGCTATAATTCCCATGGTAATAATAAATACACTCACCACCAGCCAATCGTCCGTTCGAATAATCACCAAGGATCTCTTAATGCGCAAGAAAGCTGTTATATCATTATCTATCTTATTGGCAGGCACTGCTGTCGCTAGCTCTATGATGTCGAGCTACTACCAGTCAGAACACGCAAAGGCCGTTAGTGAGCTAAACCAAGACCTGTTTCTACAAAATATGCGCATGCAATGCAGTACAGAGACAAGATGGTTTGGTGTTTCCCTAGAAGAAACCTGCACATTAGAACGTCTTGGCGATCCTTTAGTGCTATTGGAAGTATGGCATAAAGTGTTTATTACGCCTGTCTGGTCTCAAGGAAAGTTTGGCATCACACCTAACAAAGGTTTTTTTATAGAGTTTTTTGATTTAAACCCGCTAGTTGCCACACAAGAAGGGAAGTGGCACTTCTCATTACCTAGCTTATCTATTGCTTATTCTTATACGACAGGCGCGTTACACAGCACTTCGATGCCAGATTCTGAATTACAACTTGATCCAATTACCCTAAGTGGCCGCACAAAGGTTATTGAGCCATTTAAAACCCAGGCAAGTTTAAATATACCCAAGATAGATCTTACTCAGCCTTTTCAGACCATTAAAGTAAGTGGGTTTAAGGTAGAAACGCAATCTAACCTAATGAACAGCACGCCATTTATTGAGCACTCAAGTGTTAGCTTAAACTCGCTTAGCTTCAGTACAGGCATTGATACTGCACGCTTTGAAGGTTTATCGATTGTGCAAGAGAACGCACTAAAGAATGGCAGGCTAGATACCTCAAACAAAATAGAGCTCAGCTCATTCCACCATAAAAAAGAGGACGGAAGCTTATCGTTTAACGATAACAAGCTGCATCTAAGTTTTACTGGTGTCGATTGGAATGGTCTACAAGAAATCAACAACCAGGTATCACTAGACGACCCAGCAGTGGCAGAAGACTTTCAAGTCTTACTAGCTAAAGGCTTAACCTTTAACTTAGATACACTTGAAAGCAACTTTAGAAGCCTTGCGAGTAGCGGCACTATTGCAGGCCCTAGCGGAGCATTAACACTGAATGGCCAAGCAACGCTCAACGCAGTTGACCCACAAAAACAAGATAACAGCATAGATAACCGTTTAAATGCACAGTTTTTGCTAGAACTCAGCGATGAATTGCTGGTTGGACCACAAGCCGGAATGATGCAGGATTTTATCGAGCAAGGTTGGCTAATACCTAACGGTAATATGCTTACGGCATCCATTCAGTTTAAAGACGGGTTCTTATTGGCCAATGATGAAATTGTCTCATCACTAGCCATGATTCCAGAATCCTTAGAAAGCCACTAGGCATTACGGCATTGCTCATCGCTTAATTCAATCTCAAGCGTTGTATGGCTCAATTCAAACTCACTTAAAGTGGCTTTGAGTGATTGCTTGAGTTCGGCATAGCGACTGACAGGGAAGTCAGGCTGCGTGTTTATATGAACACTTAACACATGGTTTTCACCATCTAAAGACCACAAATGCAAATGGTGCGTGTCGGCTACACCTTCAACCGCCACAATGCTTTCTTCAATTTTATCAAGCAGTTCTTTATCTGGGGTTGCCTGCAAAAACAGCTGGAACGTTGTTTTTAAACTACGCAGAACATTTATTAGAATAAAGAGCGTAAAACCTACCGACAGCAATGGGTCTAATATGGGCCAGTCGACAAAGTGCATCACCACCGACACAATTAATACCGCTAGCCAACCCAAAACATCTTCTAACAAGTGCCAATTTAGCACCTTTTCATTCATGGTTTTGCCACCGCTTAAGCGATAAGCAGCCACACCGTTGACCGTTACACCTAGTATTGCCAGCAAAAACATACCTTCAGTGTGGGGCATAACAGGATCAAACAACCGAGGAATGGAGATAATTAATATCCAAGCCGACCCTACCACCAGCACTAAGCCGTTAAATAGGGCGCCAAACAGGCTTAAACGCTTGAACCCATAGGTGTATATCTTATTCGCCTGCTTCTCGCTTAAATGACTAAGCAGCCAAGCCGTCCCAATTGACAGGCTATCCCCTAAATCATGTACAGCATCTGCCATAATGGCGGTACTGTTTGTTAGGTAACCACCTATAAACTCAATAATGGTAAAACCAAAGTTTAAAAAGAACGCAAACCCCATGCGCTCAGAAACCGTACCATGATGATGGTGATGATGACTCATTAAACTTCTACTTAACAAAAATTATGAATGATACGGATAGTAGATGAGCGCAATCGACGGTGCAATTTTAAAAGGCGTTTTGTGTAAGAAAGGAAATAAAGTAAGCAGGGCGCTTACTCTAAAAAACACTATAAATATCGATAGGTAATACCTATCAACAGACTTAACCCTGTGGATAACTCAGTAAAACCAAACCATTACCAATAAGCAATAATTTAACAATCACTTTAATAAGCAACCATAAACCATTGATTTAAATAATTTTATTTAAGTTAAAGCTTTACTCAAAGCAACCCAAAGCCGATTTAAAACCATGCTGCACAAAAACCGATCAATCTAGTATCTAAGATGTGAAGGCAGCAGACTAAATCAATTAAGATTAACCTTCGTTACGATACAGTTGTGCACCACAGGCTGAGCAAACAAAGGTAACCTCGCGACTTTTTTCACTCCATAAACCCACTTCAATAAGTGATTCTGACCCACAGGCGTGGCACTTAACACCCGAGTCAGTTTTAGTATCGGGGTAAGTTTCTAAGTACTTTTCTAACTTAGGAATATCTTGCCACTTCATGATTTTGGAAACGTAGTAAGTCATACCAAAAAACATGGCCATGAGAATAACGATGGGAACCATTGCGAACAAAGTCATAGGTTTCTACTTAAAAATGTAATGAGTGAATGAGTAATCTATTAGAGAGTTATTGTGCTCAATTAGCAGAGATATAGCATTATACATTAATAGGTAGAAACCTTAGGCAATAATCCGATGTTTTTTCAAAAAACCTTGGGTTTATGCCGTTTTTCAACCATTCCGATAATAACAATTATCGGAAATATG
>CALJVD010000125.1 GCA_937974825.1 uncultured Oceanospirillaceae bacterium
ACTTTCGATTAAGGTACGAGACTAACGACACCGACAATACTGCTACTAAATCAGCGGAGGCGTTAACCTTACGTTCTCGTATAGGTTTTGAAACAGCGCCTGTCTATGGTATGTCTTTATTGCTAGAAGGGTCAAATACATCCGCTGTAATAGATCATTACGCACCAGAAAGCATAGGGTATGACGCAGTTGCTGATCCTACTGACTCGAGTATAAATCGATTACAGCTAACCTATGCAAAGGATGATATTACGGCAGTTTTAGGTCGTCAGCGTATCATCTTTGATAATGCTCGGTTCATCGGTAATGTGGGCTGGCGTCAGCAGGAGCAGGTCTATGATGCGATGCGACTAGGTTATAAGCTGGATGCTGTTAATTTTCAGTATGCCTTTATAAGTAAAGTCCATACACCTGGTTTCGATCATAATGACGCTGCGCATCATTTAATTAATATTAAATATGATGGGTTAGATTTTGCTACAGTTACCGGCTACGGCTATTTACTAAAAGACAAAGAAAAGGTGTCTAACGCACAGAAGAATAACACCTACGGTGTGAGATTTGACGGTAAGCAAGCGCTTGATAATGTCAATTTACTTTATACCGCTGAGTTTGCACAACAAAAGACAGACAATAATTCAGCCAATTATCTGTTAGCTGAAGCAGGCGTGATGGTCTCAGGGATTACGGCAACAGTTGGTTATGAAAATTTAGGGAGTGATAAAGGAAACTATGGCTTTCAAACTCCTTTAGCCACAAAGCATGCGTTTAATGGGTGGGCAGATAAGTTTGTTAGTACGCCTACTGATGGTCTGAACGATACTTATATTAAATTAGCCACTAAAGTATCTCAGGTGAGCCTGGTGGCGGTCTATCATGACTACAGCGCAGATGAAGGCAATGCAGACAACGGAAGTGAGCTTGACCTGCAAGCCAGTATAGACCTTTCTAAGTACTACAGCGCCGGCGTAAAGTATGCAGCCTATAGTAAAGGTGATGTTGGGTTAGATACTGATAAAGCCTGGTTATGGCTTGCGGCTAAGTTCTAACAAGAAAATAACTCCCAATAGTATTATTGGGAGTTATTGTTTATTCGTTTATTGAGTTGTTCTTAAGAACCAAGCCACGAATAATCATAAAGCTGGCACCTATAAATAACCCAAGCCCCACAGCTATTGCTAATGTAGTTCCCAAACCACCAATGTTAATGGCGAAACCAACCGCCATGGTGAGTGGGACGGCACAGATTAGAATGACAAGAATAGTGGCAATTACAAACATGCTAGACTCCTTATGACTAATTTATGAATTAGTATACATCCTAGTTTATACTAATCTGTTATAGTCTGTTTTTTTATTTGAGTACAATTTGTGTTTGCTAATACTACCTTCCATCACCGCTTAGTTGCGGGTTTAGAAAAACTTGAAATAACGACTGCTACTGAAGTCCAAGAATCTGTAATACCTTTAGCGCTAGAGGGGAAGGACGTTTTAGCGTGCGCTGAGACCGGTAGTGGTAAAACATTAGCCTATCTTTTACCTATTTTCGAGAAATTAATTGCACAGCCTTCGCCTAATACGTCGACTCGTGCGCTAGTGTTAGTGCCTACGCGTGAATTGGCGCGACAGGTTTTTAAGGTTGCTAAAGAGTTCTCTGACTTAACCGGCTTAAATGCAGGGCTACTAACAGGCGGTGAGGAGTTTAAATACCAAGCTGCTGAATTACGTCGCAACCCTGAGATATTAGTTTCAACAACCGGGCGTTTGGTTGATCATTTAAAACGCAAAACAGCGGATCTGTCAGATTTAGAATTTTTGGTGTTAGATGAAGCTGACCGCATGCTTGATATGGGGTTTGCAGAAGATTTAAGTTATATCGTTGAAAGTTCATCTGCAGAACGTCAAACCTTTATGTTGTCGGCAACTTTGCATCATGAGGGCATCGGAAAAGTTGCTCGTTCAATGCTTAAGAACCCTGAGCATGTCACGACCCAAGCTATTCAACAACAACATGAGTTTATTAAGCAGCAATATATATTAGCTGACGATAATGCTCATAAAGATCGTTTAGTCACTTGGTTGTTAGCGAACGAAACTTATGACAAAGCCATAATATTCTTAAATAAGCGCAGTGAAGTTGAACGCTTGCATGCGTTTTTAATGCAGCATCGTGATGGCGTTGCCTTGCTGCATGGCGAGCTTACTCAAGATGAACGTAATATGGTGATGGAGGCTATTCGAGCTGGCAGAAGGCGTGTATTAGTCGCGACCGATGTGGCAGCCCGTGGTCTAGATGTTGATGGCTTAGATTTAGTGATTAACTATGACTTAGCCCGCAAAGGCGATGAGTATATTCATCGTATCGGCCGTACTGGACGAGCAGGTAAAGAAGGCTTGGCTATTAGCTTGATTGCTTCTCATGAATGGAATCTAAAGTCCTCGATTGAACGCTATTTGCAGCAGCAAATGGAATCAAGAATTATCAAAGAGCTGCGTGCTAATTATAAAGGACCTAAGAAACTAAAAGCGTCTGGTAAGGCGGCAAGTTCTAAGAAAAAGCCTAAGAAAAATGCAAAAGACTTTAAGAAAGGCGCTGTTAAAGGAAAGGCAGTGAATAAAGCTAAGGCGTCTAAGGTTAAGCGTGCCCCTAAGCCAACTAACCTAATGGATAGCGAAGGCTTTGCACCTATTAGACGTAAAAAAGACTAAGGTACGATTAGTCTAAGAGTAGAGCGCTTGCTCTACTCTCCGAAACGACCTGCGTTATAGTCTTCTATGGCTTGTTGAATTTCATCGTAGCTGTTCATTACAAAAGGACCGTAATGAACAATCTTTTCTTTAATTGGTGTGCCGCTAAGTACTAGCAACTTTGCACCACCTTCTGTTTTTAATTCTAAGCTGTCACCTTCACCAAAGACTAGTAGAGACTTTTCTGGTGCTACTGGGCTGGTAGCCAGCTGACCTTCGTAAAGTTTAACCAGCACCCTTTGTTGGGGCTTGGTGTTGATGGTTAGAGTGCTATTAGGCTTTAAACTTACATCTAAGATACCTGTGTTGGCCGCTAAATTTTGTAAAGGGCCGACGGTTTGAGCTCCTTCGATTTCCCAGGTGCCTGCAATGGTACGCCATTTAGCTGTTTCTAGCTGGGTTTCTGGGATTTCATTAGCTTCAACATCGCGATAGTCGGGCGCTTTCATTTTTTGAGCGGCGGGAAGATTAATCCACAATTGAAAGCCATGCAGTTTGTCGAGCTCACGCGCAGGCATTTCACTATGAATAATGCCGCGACCTGCTGACATCCATTGTGCGCCTCCAGAGTGAATGATTCCTTTATGCCCTAAATGGTCTCTATGTTCTAAAGAGCCGTGCAATAAATATGAAAGCGTTTCCATGCCACGATGTGGGTGAGAGGGGAAGCCTGCTATGTAGTCGCTTTCGTTTTCAGATTGAAACTCATCCAACATTAAAAATGGATCGGTCAGAGGCTGGTCAAACATCGCAATACGATTCATTTTCACCCCAGCGCCATCCGTAGCTGGATGACTTTTTAATATATGCTGTAACTGACGTTTGCGCATGGAAATCTCCAAATGTGAGGGTGTGGGTACATGAAGTATAGCGGCTTATTGCATGCGATAAATAAAGTTATTAAACCGCTGATTGTGCTTTAACCTGCTCTGTTAAACCTTCGATGACTGCTTGCTCAAGTTCACGGCATAGGTTTTCGTCGGCTAAGGGTTGCCCATGTTGATTGAGAATATGAAATATATCGAGTACTTGTTCGCCTTCGGTTAAAATCTTTGCAGACAGTAACTGCAGGTTTAGTTCAGCAAAAATAGCACCCATGCGAGCCAGTAACCCTGGTCTATCAGCTGCGATAACTTCAATGATGGTGTGCTGAACTAAAGGGTCATTACTGATATTAACCTTAGTTTCAACTTTGAATTGTTTTAACGCTCTGGGTGTGCGGCGCTGAATGATAGTGCTATAGCTTTCAGGGTCTGACAGTGCTTCAATTAAGGTTAAGCGAATTTTTTCTAAGCGTTCTTCGTCTTCAATCGGCTGATTGAGTTCATCTAATACTATATATGTATCAACCACGTTCTTTTCATTTTCCGACGTCATAATACGAGCGTCTTGAATGTTTAAATTCAGTTGGTCTAATGTGGCGGTGGTGGCGGCAAATAAATTGATTTGATCTTTCATGTATATAAAGATCTGTGTGGCTCCTTCAAATTGACGGTTTGAAGTAGGACGAATGACCACTAGAGGCTTCTCACTAGGGCCATGGGCGTCAATGACTTGGGTATGCCAGACAATATTATTCACCCCTTCGCGAATAAAGTATTCATCACCTGGTTCACCCCAGATTTCATCGATACGTTCAGCACTCATCCCCTCAGCAATCAATTCGGCTTTGGCTAGCTTTTGTATTTCGGCGACTTTTTCAGATGTGCAAATCTGCTGATCTAACCCTCGCTCTAGCGCAATGGACGCGTTTTTATAAAGAGTGTTGATTTGTTCAGCACGCCAGCTTGTCCAATGTTTAGGGTTAGTGCTAACAATATCGCCTACCGAGATTAAATAGAGAAGGTCTAAGTGCAATTGATCTTTGACCTCTACGGCAAAGCTATGCACGTCTTCAGGGCTATTAAGCTCTAATCGCTGTGAGGCTTGCGACATATAAAGATGGTTTGCGCATAGCCATGACACCAGGTGCGTGTATTCAGAAGGTAAATTGTGTTGCTTACAAAACGCTTCGGCAATAACACCAGAGTTTGATGTATGACTGCCTTCTAAATGTTTCCCTGTGTCATGCAATAACGCAGACAGGTATAAGATTTCTTTTCTGTCTAAATGTTTAAGTGCTAATTCAGCGGCTAAAGGAAAGCGCTCGCGTGCTTCACCAAAACGCAGGCGGCGCAAGAAGTGCATCATGCGGAAACTGTGTTCATCAACGGTGTGGATATGAAACAAGTCATGTTCCATCATACCGATAATATGGCCAAACTCAGGAATATAAGAACCGAGAATGCCGTAACGCATCATGCGCCTAAACTCTCTGACAACACGTGTACCGTTGTGCAGCAACTCTATAAATATAGCGTTATGCTTAGGGTTCTTGCGATAGTCGTCGTTAATCAAATGACGGTGATCACGCAGAGCACGAATGGTTTTAGAATGAATGCCTTTAGCTTGCAGTGTGCGAGCCATCAATAGGAAAACTTCTAATAACCACTGTGGTTGCTCAACAAACAATTTAGGGTTGTTGACCTGTAAATAGCCATTGTTGAGACGAAAGTGTTCATTGAGCTCTTCAATTTCAGGCTGATGATCACGTTTCATGAAGTCTTCATTGAAGTGCAGTAGTAATAAGTCACACAGCTCCATAGTCGCTAACTGGTTGCGATAGAACTGCTTCATAAATTGTTCTACGCCTAGCTGGTGACCATCGTCTTTAAAGCCTAATAAACTAGCGACTTCACGTTGCAGCTGAAAAAGTAAGCGGTCTTCTTCTCTATCTGCCAACATATGTAGGGCGTAGCGAACTTGCCATAAGAAATAAAGGCTGCGTTGTAAGCGTTCGTATTCTGAAGAGGTTAAAAACCCTTTCTCTTCTAATGACTTTAATGTGCCTTGGCCGAAATGGCGCATGGTTGCCCAGCATACCGTTTGGATATCACGCAGTGCGCCTGGTGAGTTTTTTACGTTAGGCTCAAGGTTGTACTCTGAATCGTTATGTTTACGGTGTCGGTTACGCAGTTCTTCCCACTTAGCATTAAAAAACTCGTTGGCCGGCCACATTACCTCCGGCGAGATGTTTGCTAATAATGCATCGTGCTGAAGTGCATCGCCTGTAATAACACGACTTTCCATTAAGTTGGTAATAATGGTTAAGTCATCTTGTGCAGCCGTACCGCATTCTTCTAGTGTTCGAACGCTATGGCCGACATTAAGTTTTAAGTCCCACAGTAAGGTAATAAAACTTTGTAGCTCTTCTGAGTGTGCTGTTAGGCTTTCTTCATCGGCACAGAGCAGTAGTAAGTCTATGTCAGAGTGAGGGTGTAACTCTCCACGTCCATAGCCACCAACGGCTATAAGCGTAATGTTTGTCTGGGGTAAGCCTGAATGCTGCCACAAACAGCTAAGCACCTGATCAAGCAGTTTTGAACGGTGCTTAACTAAGGTAACAGCATCTAGGGTCTGACGAAAAAATGCGTAGGATTCATCTTGAATGCGAGCCAATAGAGGCTTTACTACAGGAATAGGAGAGCGAGCATTCGCAAGCTCTTCTAATAATTGAGTGCTATCAAACTCTGGTAAAGTCACCTTGGCTGATTCTGGATGCATGTTGGGTTACCAAAAACGCTCTTCATCACGACGACGAGTTAAAACATCATGGCCGTCTTCAGTTACTAAAATGGTGTGTTCCCATTGAGCCGACGCTTTACGGTCTTTAGTAACAACAGTCCAGCCGTCATTAAGTAGACGGTTGTGGCGAGTACCAAGGTTTAGCATTGGCTCGATTGTAAAAATCATGCCGGGTTGTAATTCAACACCAGTATTAGGGCGGCCATAGTGAAGAACTTGTGGCTCTTCGTGGAATCCCTTTCCAATACCATGCCCACAATATTCACGCACAACAGAGTAGTGGTTTGATTCAGCATGCTTTTGAATAGCGTGCCCGATATCACCCAAGCGCACACCAGGTTTAACCATATCGATGCCTAAGTACAGGCACTCTTGCGTGATACGTGCAAGACGATCTAGGGCGGGGGCAGGTTCACCAATAAAGAACATCATGCTTGTGTCGCCATGATAGCCGTCTTTAATAACGGTAATATCAATGTTTAGCATGTCACCTTTTTTAAGAATCTTTGTATCGCTCGGGATACCATGACAAATAACATGGTTAAGCGATGTGCATATAGACTTCGGAAAGCCATGGTAATTTAAAGGCGCAGGAATAGCCTTCTGAGTGTTGACTATGTAGTCGTGACAGATGCGATCGAGCTCGCCGGTTGAAACACCAGCTTGAACGTGAGGGGTAATCATTTCTAGTACTTCAGCCGCAAGACGTCCTGCGACACGCATTTTTTCAATTTCGTCTGCGGTTTTAATTATAACGGTCATGGGTCTTCCAAATATTTGTGTTTGCAAGCTTATTGTACTGCTTGTTGAGGGAATATAGAAATAGCGAAAGGATAAGCAAAAATATTGGTTTTATTGTTGGTAATATGGTATAAAGCGCACCGCGAAAAACGCATCTCGGAATGTCCGGGAAAATACACACGTACACATATTTGGTTTAGTCTGGGGTGCCTAACGGTTCAGACAAACAAAGTGTACGGAGGCATAACCCAATTAAATTAAGGTAATATAATGGCACAAGTTAATATGCGTGACCTGCTAAAAGCAGGTGTTCACTTCGGTCACCAGACTCGTTACTGGAACCCAAAAATGAATCAATACATTTTTGGCGCACGTAACAAAATCCATATCATCAACTTAGAGCACACTGTTCCTGCATTAAACAATGCATTAGCAGAAGTTGAAAAGAATGCATCTCGTAACAACAAAATCTTATTTGTTGGTACAAAGCGCGCTGCTGGTAAAATCATGAAAGAACAAGCAGAGCGTTGTGGTATGCCTTTCGTGGCACACCGTTGGTTAGGTGGTATGTTGACTAACTACAAAACCATCCGTCAATCAATTAAGCGTTTACGTGAACTTGAAACTCAAAGCTCAGACGGTACGTTTGAGCAGCTAACCAAGAAAGAAGCTTTAATGCGTACTCGTGAAATGGAAAAGCTAGAACGCTCTATCGGTGGTATTAAAGATATGGGCAGCCTACCTGATATGCTTTTCGTTATTGACGTAGACCACGAACGTATTGCTATTCAAGAAGCTAACAAGCTAGGTATACCTGTAGTAGGTGTAGTTGATACCAACTCTAACCCAGATGGTGTTGACTTCGTTATTCCAGGTAACGATGACGCTATCCGCGCTATCCAAATTTACGCAACTGCAGTTGCAGATGCTGTATTAGAAGGTAAGCAAAGCAATGGCGCAGCTAGCGATTTCGTTGAAGTAGCTGAAGAAACCGCTGCAGAAGAAGCACCTGCAGAAGAAGCTGCAAAGTAAGTTATTTGTAGTCTCAAGAAAAAAGGGGTTGTAACCCCTTTTTTTAAACCCCGAATATATTGTTAAAGTTGAGGATAGCGGAAATGTCAAAGGTTACTCCTGCCTTAGTTAAAGAACTACGTGATCGTACCGGTTTAGGTATGATGGAATGCAAAAAAGCATTAACAGAAGCTGGTGGCGATGTTGAACTAGCCATTGAAAACCTACGTAAAAGCTCTGGCTTAAAAGCGGCTAAGAAAGCAGACCGTACTGCAGCTGAAGGTAAAATTCGCGTTATCGTTGAATCTGGTGTTGCAGTTGCAGTTGAAGTTAACTCTGAAACTGACTTCGCGGCTGGCGATGCAAACTTTGGCGACTTCGCTGATAAAGTAGCGGCTAAGCTAGCTGCTACTAAAGAAACTGACGTTGCTAAGCTAATGGCTGGCGAGTTAGAAGAAGCACGTGAAGCATTAGTACAGAAAATTGGTGAAAACATCACTGTACGTCGTCCAGCTGTTATCGAAGCAGAAACAGTAGGTGCTTACGTTCACTCTAACGGCAAGATCGCATGTGTTGTTGCTCTAAAAGGCGGCGACGAAGAGCTAGCTAAAGATATCGCTATGCACGTAACTGCTTCTAACCCACGTGTTGTTCGTGGCGAAGATATGCCAGAAGAAATATTAGAGAAAGAAAAAGAAATTATTCGTGCGCAGCCTGACATGGCTGGTAAGCCAGCGGAAATCGTTGAGAAAATGATTGGCGGCCGTATCAATAAGTTCTTAAAAGAAAACAGCTTACTAGATCAGCCATTTGTTAAGAACCCAGAGCAATCTGTTGGTCAATTAGCAAAAGCAGCTGGTGCTGAGGTTGTTTCTTTCCTACGTTTAGAAGTAGGTGAAGGTATTGAAGTTGAAGCGGTTGATTTTGCTGCAGAAGTTGCTGCTCAACTAAAAGGCTAAACATTACTGTTAGCTTGTTCTATATGCCGGGCTCGCCCGGCATATTTGTATATAAAGGTTCCAAAAGTATTGGTAACTAGTTGATAGTTATATATGCTTAGCGGAATAGATCCAACCAAGAGTGTTCACCTAGGAGATTGGTATGGCTGAGCAAAAAAGCCCCAGATACAAACGAATATTGTTAAAACTCAGTGGCGAAGCCCTTATGGGTGAACTGGGGTTTGGTATCGATCCTAAAGTTTTAGATCGAATGGCTTTAGAAGTTGCACAGCTGCGTGGTATAGGTGTGCAAGTTGGATTAGTAATAGGTGGCGGCAATCTATTTCGTGGTAAAGCGTTAAGTGAAGCTGGCTTAGATCGTGTTGCAGGTGACCATATGGGAATGCTAGCAACGGTGATGAATGCTTTAGCAATGCGTGATGCATTAGAACGTGCCAATATGCCAACACGAGTAATGTCTGCCATTCCGATGAGTGGAGTTGTTGATCATTACGATCGTCGCAGTGCAATCCGAGCACTTGAAATAGGCGATGTTGTTATATTTTCAGCCGGTACAGGTAACCCCTTCTTTACAACAGATTCTGCAGCCTGTTTGCGTGGTATTGAAATCAACGCTGATTTAGTGCTCAAGGCTACTAACGTTGATGGTGTTTACACAGCAGACCCTAAGAAAGACCCTCAAGCCAAAAAGTATGACATTCTGACTTATCAAGAAGTATTAGAAAAACAGCTTGGAGTTATGGATTTAACCGCAATTTGTTTAGCGCGTGACCATAAAATGCCATTACGTGTGTATGATATGAATGAGCCGGGTGTGCTGACTCGTTTAATGACCGGTGGTAATGATGGAACGTTAATTGTTAGTGAGGAAAATTAAAAATGATTAGTGAAATTCAAAAAGACGCTGAAGAGCGTATGAAGAAAAGTATTCAAGCGTTATTTGAAGCGTTACAGCGCGTACGTACTGGTCGTGCTAACCCAGCAATTTTAGATGATGTTTTTGTGGATTATTACGGCAACCCAACGCCTATCTCTCAAATGGCTAACGTGATAGTTGAAGATGGCCGTTGTTTAGCTATTAACCCTTGGGAAAAGAACCTAATCCCTGCCATTGAAAAAGCAATTTTAAAATCGCACTTAGGTCTAAACCCAGCCACAAGTGGTGAGACAATTCGTCTACCTATGCCTGCGCTGACAGAAGAAACACGTAAGCAATATATTAAGCAAGCACGTGCAGAAGCGGAAAAAGGCCGTGTATCTATTCGAAATATTCGTCGTGATGCTAATGGTAAACTTAAAGATCTAGAAAAAGAGAAACAAATCTCTGAAGACGAATTGCGCTCAGCAGAAGACCTCATTCAAAAAACGACCGACACCCACATTGCAGAAGTTGATGAAATGTTGGCTCAAAAAGAAAAAGATTTAATGCAGGTGTAGTGCACCCCATGTCTTCAAGTATAGAAGTACCAGAATCTGCGGTAGGCGCAATGCCTAAACATGTTGCCATCATTATGGATGGCAACAACCGCTGGGCAAAACATCGCTCAAAGGCAGGAGTATCCGGTCATAAGGCCGGCGTTGACGCAGTGCGAGCAGTGGTGGAAACCTCTGTACGAGAAGGCATTGATGTGCTCACTTTGTTTGCGTTTAGCAGTGAAAATTGGCGACGCCCAAAAGATGAAGTGAGTGCATTAATGAAGCTTTTTATCATGGCGCTTGAGCGTGAAGTTAAAAAGCTTCATAAAAACAATATTCGCTTACGCGTTATGGGCGATACCTCTGCTTTTTCAGAGCGCATACAAACATTAATTCAAGACGCTGAAGCCCTTACCGAAAACAATACCCGCATGACGTTGGTTATTGCAGCCAACTACGGGGGGCAATGGGATATCACGCAAGCCGCACAAAAGCTTGCTATAGCAGTCAAAGAAAATAAACTTTCGATCGAAGAAATTACCGAAGACAGTTTACATGCCTATACCTGTCTTGCGGATCTTCCCGCTCCAGATCTACTGATTCGCACCGGTGGAGAGCAAAGAATAAGTAACTTTATGTTATGGCAGACGGCATACAGTGAACTCTACTTTTCCGATGCACTGTGGCCAGACTTTAAAGAAGAAGAATACTTAAAAGCATTAACGGCTTTTACTAAGCGTGTACGCCGCTTTGGGCGAACCGACGACCAATTAGAAGGAAAGAAGTAAGGTGCTTAAGCAACGAGTGATTACAGCATTGGTGCTTGCGCCATTGATGTTAGGCGGTATCTTTTTATTACCCCTGAACGAGTTTGGAATATTCGTAGGTGTGATAGCAACGGTTGCTGCTTGGGAATGGGCAAACATGTCGGGCATTACCCATGCATTTGGTCGTATGTTATACGCTGCAATGGTTGCTTTGGCCTTATTCGCAACCTCACAATTGTTAAAGCAAGAACCTAGCTATCAGTCCTTTTTTCTTGCGATTGCTGGTGGCTGGTGGTTGCTAGCGCTGCTGTTTGTTTTGCGTTATCCCAACTTAACTCCTGTTTGGTCGTCAATGGCGGCTCGCTCCTTCATTGGTTTTTGTGTGTTGATACCTATGTGGGTTGGCTTTATGTATTTAAAACAATCAGCGCACAGCTCGTTATTAATACTGTATTTAATGTTTCTAATTTGGGGTGCTGATACAGGTGCTTATTTTGCCGGTAAGCGTTGGGGCAAAAGCAAGCTTGCACCACAAGTAAGTCCTGGTAAATCTTGGGCAGGATTCTGGGGTGGTTTAGCCACCGCGCTCTTTGTATCTTTAGTGTTTGCTTATTATTGCCATAGTGCAATTAAGCCCTTAGATACAGGCTCTTTCATTAGTTTGATAGTTATTAGTGCGATTACCATGTTTTCGTCTGTCCTAGGTGATTTGCTAGAAAGCATGTTCAAGCGCTTTCGTGGTATTAAAGACAGTTCATCTTTATTGCCAGGACATGGCGGTGTAATGGACCGAATTGATAGTATGAGCGCGGCTGTGCCTGTGTTTGCTGGACTGTTGTTGTTATTTCAGTGGAGCCTTGCATGAAGCAATGGTTAACGGTGCTTGGAGCAACAGGCTCCATAGGCTGTAGCACCTTAGACGTTATACGCTTACACCCCGAAAAATTTGGGGTGTTTGCATTAAGTGCGGCCCAAAATGTTGAGCGATTAACCAAACAAATTATTGAGTTCAAGCCACGCTTTGCTGTGATGGTTGATAGCGCTGCAGCAGAAAAACTAAAGGCACAGTTACCGAAGGAAGTAACGACAGAAGTTCTTACAGGCACTGATGCACTCGAAATGATTGCTGCCGCCGACGAAGTAGATGTGGTTATGGCATCTATTGTTGGAGCTGCAGGTTTGATGCCTACACTAGCAGCCGCTAAAGCTGGTAAGCGCGTTTTACTTGCGAATAAAGAAAGTTTGGTAATGGCTGGGCCACTATTTATGAATGCTATCAAAGAAGGTGGGGCTACTTTGCTACCCATTGATAGCGAGCATAATGCAATATTCCAATCTTTACCCCACGACTACAACGGCGATATGGCCGTTAAAGGTATTAGCAAAATTCTTTTGACAGCGTCGGGCGGTCCTTTTTTAGGTTATTCATCTTCGCAACTTGAGCAGGTGACACCAGCGCAAGCGGTGGCGCACCCTAATTGGTCTATGGGGCAGAAAATATCGGTAGACTCTGCAACCTTAATGAATAAAGGCTTAGAGCTTATCGAGGCCTGCTTTCTTTTTAATTGCACGCCAGAGCAAGTTCAAGTCGTGGTGCATAAGCAGAGCGTTATTCACTCTATGGTGCAATACTGCGATGGCTCAGTGCTCGCGCAGCTAGGCCAGCCCGATATGAAAACCCCAATCGCATATGGTCTTGCTTGGCCAGAGCGAATTAAGGCCGGAGTTGAGCCGTTAGATTTATTTGAAATCGCCAGGCTCGATTTTGATAAGCCAGATGTCGATACATTTCCTTGCTTGCGCTTAGCCAGTGAGGCGTTTAATGCTGGTGGAACTATGCCAGCGGTATTGAATGCCGCCAATGAAGTTGCTGTAGAAGCCTTTTTAATGGAACAAATACGCTTTTCTGATATCCCATTACTTATTTCTGCCGTTATGGCAGAACATAATGTTGTCGCTGCCGATGACCTAGAAACAGTATTAGCAGCCGATGGTTGGGCTAGAGCCCAAGGCCAGCAATGGTTAAATCAACATAATAGCGCGCTGGGTACAGCACTTTGACAATACTCTATTTTATTTTAGCAATTAGCATATTGGTAACCATCCATGAGTACGGTCATTTTTGGGTGGCAAGACGTTGCGGTGTTTACGTTAAGCGCTTTTCGGTGGGCTTCGGTAAGCCACTCTGGTCATTTTACGATAAGCATGGCACCGAATACGCTATTGCACCTATACCTTTAGGTGGGTATGTCAGCATGCTTGATGAGCGTGAGGCACCAGTGCCTGAGCATCAATTGCATATGGCATTTAACCGTAAGTCACCTTGGCAACGAATTGCAATCGCAGCAGCAGGACCAATCGCTAACTTTCTTTTTGCTATTGCGGCCTATTGGTTTTTATTTGTTTCCGGTGTTACAGGTTTGGCTCCTGTGGTCGGCAGTGTTGAAGAAAACTCACCGGCAGCCATGGCTGGTATTCGTGCGCAAGACGAAATTATTGCGATAAATGGTAAAGAAACCACAACTTGGGAAGATGTTAACTGGCAGCTGATTAGTGTTCTTGGTGAAACAACCGATATCTCATTGATGTTAAAAAGTGACACCGGCTCGCAATACAGTGTGCATGTGGCCGTTGAAAACTGGTTATCAGATGATGAAATTCCCGATCCTATAAGCGCGCTAGGAATTCAACCACGCCGATTTAAAATCCCCGTGACCTTGGCAGAAGTTCAAGCCGATGGTGCTGCTGAGCAAGCAGGACTAAAACCATTAGATACTATCGTGTCTGCTAATGGAGAGCCCGTTGACGATTGGGGTGCATGGGTAGAGCAGGTACAGGAATCTGCCAATACTCCTATTGAAATTCAGGTTTTACGGAACGAGCAGCTATTAAATTTGGTCATTACCCCAGCGTCTAAAACGGCTGAAGATGGTACTGTTTATGGTTTTGTCGGTGCTATGGTGCAAATCCCAGAATACCCTCAAGACTGGATTCGTAAGCGTCAGTTCGCAATGCTAGAAGCATTAGGGATGGGGCTACAAAAAACCTGGGATACAACGTATTTTACTTTGGCATCATTAGGTAAAATGATTGCTGGACAAATGTCTGTAAAAAACTTGAGCGGACCTGTCACCATTGCTAAAGTAGCCGGCGCCACGGCAGAGGGTGGGTTAGAATCATTTCTTGGATTTCTAGCCCTGTTAAGTATTTCTTTAGGTGTGTTAAATCTCTTGCCTATACCAGTGCTAGACGGCGGTCATATCCTATTTAGCCTGGCCGAAATTGTACGTGGTAAACCATTGTCTGAGTCTGTACAGATGATGGCTGTTAAGCTTGGAATGTTTTTATTGATTAGCTTAATGGTGGTTGCCTTTATTAACGACTTAGGTCGCTTGTGAATTTATTAATTGGATGCAAACGAATGCGTTTTTTGCTGTTGTTGCTGTGTGTCGTTAGTTCTGTTGTTGTACATGCAGACTCTTTTGAAGTTTCTGATATTCGTTTAGAAGGTTTGCAGCGCGTGTCTGCTGGGACAGTGTTTGAAGCCTTTCCTATTGTTAGTGGTGACATGGTTGATAATGAAATCTTAAGCCAAGCATCACGCGAACTATTCCGTACAGGCCTGTTTGACGATATTAAACTGCTTAAAGATGGCAGTGTATTAATAGTGCAGGTAGTCGAGCTGCCAACCATTACTAAAATCGATATTTCTGGTAACAAAGCCATTCAGACCGATATGTTGCTTGATGGTCTGAAACAATCTGGGCTAGCAGAAGGGTTAGTGTTTAAGCGTTCAACCTTAGAGCGTATTGCCATGGAACTAGAGCGTCAATATGTCGCTCAAGGCCGTTATGACGCCCGTATTACCACTGAAGCTGAAGCGCTGCCACGTAACCGCGTCGCTTTAAATATTAAAGTGAAAGAAGGCAGCGTTGCCAGCATCGAGCATATTAATATTGTCGGTAATGAAAGATTCACCACTGCTGAATTGCTTAAACAAATGCAGCTTAAAACAACAGGGTTTTGGTCTTGGTATTCAAGCGACAATAAATACAGTCGAGAAAAACTTGCAGCAGACTTAGAAACTCTACGTTCATATTACCTTGACCGTGGTTATATTCGCTTCAATATTGAATCCACTCAGGTTTCTATCTCTCCCGATAAAGAAGGCGTATACATCACTATTAACGTCAGTGAGGGTGAGGTTTACACCATTAAAGACTTAAAGTTCGCGGGCAATTTAATTCTGCCTGAATCTGACTATGAGCGTTTCCTACTCTTAAAAGAAGATGACACGTTCTCACGACAACGAGTCACTTTTAGTAGTGAACTCATGAGTAAGCGTCTAGGAAACGAAGGCTATACCTTTGCTAAAGTCGATGGTATTCCCAAAATTAATGATGAAGACCGTACCGTCGATTTAACATTCTTTGTTGAGCCGGGTAAGCGTACTTATGTAAGAAACATTAACTTTACCGGTAATGACAGCACGGTCGATGAAGTGCTACGCCGTGAAATGTTGCAAATGGAAGGTGGTTGGGCTTCTACCGATAAAATTGATATGGGTAAAACCCGCTTAGATCAATTAGGCTTCTTTAAGCATGTCAATGTTGATACTCCGTTAGTGGCGGGTAAAGATGACATGATCGACGTTAACTATAACGTAGAAGAACAACTCAGTGGCAGCTTAAACTTTAACATCGGTTACGCCGGTGGTAGTGGTTTGATTCTTGGTGCAAGCGTGAGCCAAAACAACTTCTTAGGAACTGGTAATCGTATGTCCTTTGGTGTTCAGCGCAATGACTACACTCAGGCTTACTCTTTCTCTTACTTAAATCCGTACTACACCATCGATGGAGTGAGCCGTGGCTTTAATCTGTTTTACCGTAAAACAGACTACTCTAATATGACCATGGTCAGTGACTACCAAACGAACGTTATGGGTGGTAACGTTACTTACGGATATCCAATCTCAAATCGCCAGCGCTTATCGTTTACTATTGGTGCAAGTAATACTGAAGTGATTCCTGGCAGTACAGTGCCCTATGAAATCACTGATTTTATTGATGCCAATGGCGACGACTATTATGAGTTTACACTTGGGTTAAGTTGGCGTTATAGCAGCCTTAACCGTGGTTTATTCCCAACCGCTGGTACCGAGCATAAAGTATCGGGTGACCTAGCTATTCCCGGCAGTGACCTTACTTGGTACAAGTTAGGTTATACCATGAACCATTACATCCCATTGTCTCAAGAGTGGGCATTACGTTTCCGTACGGATCTTGGCTACGGTAATGGTTATGGTGATATTAGTGGCTTGCCTTTCTATAAAAACTTCCGCTCGGGTGGTATAGGGTCTGTGCGTGGCTGGCGCATAAACAGTTTAGGCCCGCAAGGATTACCTCGATACAGTACAGTCAACGTAGCGTCCACCGATGCTAATGGTAACGTTGAATATGAAACCGACTCCTTAGGTATGCCTATTGTAGACCCAACAGCGCCTACCACTATTTATGCCGTCGATGAAAACGGCGACACTGTAATGATTAATAACCCTAACCAGTACAAGCCTAAGTATGAGGTAGCTAATGGTGGCGAAGTAGTAACAGCTCCTAATTACCTATACAGATTACAAGCGTTAGGTGGTAACGTACTGGTTGAAACAAGTTTAGAGCTTATATTTCCATTACCATTTATCGAAGATCGAAGCTCACTGCGTAGTGTTGTCTTCTTAGATGCTGGTAATGCCTTTACCGACAAGTGTTATAAGCCAAATGATCCTGATGTTCCTTCATTAACAGAGCATCCGTTTTGTAATGAAGGCATAGAGTTGGATGAAATGCGTATAAGTACAGGGGTTGGTGTTACTTGGGTAACGGCCATTGGTCCATTAACCTTTACTTACTCATTCCCACTGAATGATAAAGACAAAGATCGCACTGAAGGCTTTGAGTTTTCACTGGGACAAGTGTTTTAATTTTAATAACGATAAAATGGAGATATTAAATGCATAAGTTGATCGCATTAACCCTAGCGCTTTTTGCAACAACGGCTTTGGCTGCAGGCAAAGTGGGTGTTGTAGATATGGAACAGGCATTGTTCTTGTCTGACGCTGCTAAAAGCTCAATCAAAGAGTTTGAAAAAGACAACAAAGAAGAAGTGAATAAGCTTAAAAAGCTACAAGAAGAAATTATTTCTTTACGTGAAAAAGTAGAGAAAGAAGCTGACGTATTAAGCGAATCAGAGCGTACTAAGCTTGCTAACAGCTATGAACAAAAAGCGACCGAATATCAGTTTTATGCGCAAAAGCTACAAGAAGCTGAACAGAAATGGCGTCAGCGCTTTTTACAAGAGCAATTACCTGGTCTTGAAAAAGAGCTTAAAGCTATTATCGATAAAGAAAAGTATGACGTTGTTTTACAAGCAGGTGCCGTTATTTACCGCACTCCGACTGTAGACTTAACCAAACAACTAATTGAACGTTTAAACGATAAGAAATAATAGAGATTAACATGACACTGACTTTAGGTGAGTTAGCCCATCACATTGGGGCAGAGTTAAATGGTGATGCCGGTATAGAAATAACCGGAATACAAACACTACTTAATGCCCAAGCCGGACAAGTTAGCTTTCTTGCGAATGCTACCTACCGTAATCAATTAGCTGACACTAAAGCCAGTGCAGTCATAGTCTCTCAAGATGCAGCCGCAGATGCTCCAACAGCAACTCTAGTGATGGCAAATCCTTATTTAGGCTTTGCTCTAGCAACACAGTTGTTCGATAATCGCATCAAACCTTCTGGTAAAATCCATACATCAGCCTCCATTGCTGACACTGCTAAAATCGGAGCGAATGTAACAATCGGTGCAAATGCCGTTATTGGTGAGCACTGTATTATCGGTGATAACTGCGAAATAGGCGCGGGCACCGTAATAGACGGACATTCGATCTTAGGCAAAAACTGTATTCTTCGCGCTAACGTTACTCTTTATCATGATGTTGTTCTTGGTGAAAACGTACAAGTTCACTCGGGAGCTGTCATTGGTGGTGATGGATTCGGTTTTGCCCCTGATAAAGGCAAGTGGCATAAAATTGCTCAGCTTGGAGGCGTACGAATTGGTGACAATGTTGAGATAGGCTCTAACACCTGTATTGACCGTGGTGCGCTAGGAAATACCATTATTGAGAGTAATGTCATTCTTGATAACTTGGTACAAATCGGCCACAACGTGAAAATAGGTGAAGGAAGCGCAGTGGCGGGATCTTCAGGTATTGCAGGTAGTACAGTGGTTGGTAAGAACTGTATTGTTGGTGGTGCAGTAGGTATCGCAGGACATCTCAATATTACTGACGGCGTACACTTAACGGGTATGAGCATGATTACTAACTCAATTAGTGAACCGGGAGTTTACTCTTCTGGCATTCCGTCAATGCCCTCAAAAGAATGGCGTAGAAGTGCGGTTCGTTTTAAGCAGCTTGATAGTATTGTCAAACGCTTGAAAGCACTAGAAAGCAATTCTCAGGGCCCCAATAACTAAGCTACTTACATTGCGTATAGGTAAAAGTTGATGTCTGGGTTAAATATCGAACAAATTAAAGAGCTGCTACCACAAAGATACCCTTTCTTAATGGTAGACCGTGTTTTAGAGGTGGATTTAGACGCTGAAGAAGGCGCTTATATTCGTGCTCTTAAAAACGTAAGCATTAATGAAAGCTTCTTTGCAGGTCACTTCCCGGGACATCCTGTGATGCCAGGCGTATTAACTGTTGAAGCTATGGCGCAAACAAGCGGTATTTTATCCATGCTTATTTTAGGCGAGGGTCGCGATTCAAAAATGATCCAATATTTCGCCGGAGCTGATAAAATACGCTTTAAACAACCCATAGTTCCAGGCGACCAATTAGTGTTAGAGGCTCGTTTTAAAACACATCGTCGCGGAGTGTGGAAATTTGAATGTCGTGGTATGGTCGATGGTAAAATAGCTTGTACGGCTGAAATTACCAGTGCCGAGCGCGACCTGGAGCATATATGATTCATAGCACAGCGCTAGTAGACCCATCGGCTCAGTTAGCAGATGGGGTGGAAGTTGGACCTTATTCAATCATCGGTGCCAATGTAGAAATTGGTGAAGGCACTGTTGTTGGTCCTCATGTTGTTATTAAAGGCCCAACCAGCATTGGTAAAAACAACAAGATCTTCCAGTTTGCTAGTGTTGGCGAGGATTGCCAAGACAAAAAGTACGGCGGAGAACCTACTCGTCTAGTGATTGGAGATAACAACGTTATTCGTGAGTCTTGTACTATTCACCGTGGTACCGTTCAAGATAACGCAGTCACAATTATCGGTAACGATAACCTCTTTATGGTGAACGTGCATATTGCACACGATGTAATAGTTGGTGATCACTGCATTATTGCAAATAACACCAACGTGGCCGGTCACGTTAATATTGGTGACTGGGCTATTTTAGGTGGCGCGTCTCAGGTACACCAGTTTTGTAATATTGGCACTCATGCAATGTGTGGTGGTGGCAGTGTGGTCATCAAAGATGTACCTGCCTATGTGATTACTCAGGGTTACCCAGCGGAACCTTTCGGTGTTAACAGCGAAGGTCTAAAGCGTCGTGGATTTAGTAAAGAAAGCATTAGTGTTATTCGCAATGCGTACAAAACCATTTACCGTAAAGGTATGCTGTTAAACGAAGCGCTTGAAGAAATCGAAGAGCAATCTAAGAAATATCAAGAGCTTATTCCCTTAGTTGAAAGCATCAAAAAGTCGACACGTGGAATCATTCGCTAAATGCGTATTGCGATTGTTGCCGGTGAAACCTCAGGAGATATGCTTGGATCTGGCTTAATTGCCGAATTAAAAGAGCAGTTTCCCGAGGCAAGCTTTGAAGGTGTTGGTGGTCCGTTAATGGAACAACAAGGCTTGAAAAGCTTTTTCCCCATGGAGCGCCTTGCTGTTATGGGGTTGTTTGAAATATTGGGTCGCTTATTCGAACTTATTAAAATACGACGCCATTTAGTTAAGTATTGGCTAAAAAATCCGCCAGATGTTTTTATTGGCATCGATGCACCAGACTTTAACTTAGGTTTAGAAGAGCAGTTGAAATCTGCCGGCATCAAGACAGTCCACTATGTGAGTCCTTCTGTATGGATGTGGCGTCAGAAGCGCGTGTTTAAAATCGCCCGTGCCGTTGATTTAATGCTAACGCTCTTTCCCTTTGAAGCGCAGTTTTATAAAGATCACAAAGTCCCAGTGACTTGTGTTGGGCACCACTTGGCCGACAAAATCCCTCTTACTACCGATAAAACTCAAGCGCGTACAGCTCTGGGGCTGAAACAAGATGCGCAAATCGTTTGTATTATGCCGGGTAGCCGTGCTGGTGAGGTGAGTAAGCTAGGGCCGGTGTTTCTATCCAGTGCACGATTGCTGCTTAATAAAAAGCCTAACCTGCAATTTGTGATACCTGCAGCTAATGCAGAACGAAAAGCACAGATAGAAGAGTTATTAGCGACACAAAGTGAACCGCTGGATGTGTTGGTGGTAGATGGTCGCTCACGTGAGTGTATGGCGGCTAGTGATGCTATTTTAATTGCTTCCGGAACAGCCACCTTAGAAGGTATGCTAATAAAACGTCCGATGGTGGTGAGCTATATCATCAATAACCTGACGTTTAATATTGTTAAACGTATGGTCAGTCGACAGTGGGTATCCCTACCAAACTTATTGGCTAATAAAGAGCTTATACCTGAACTTTTACAAGATGACGCTACCCCTGAAAATCTCTCAGGAGCAATTCTTGAATATCTTGATAATCCAGCCAAAGCAGATGCTTTAGAAAGTGCCTTTACCAGTATTCATTTAGAAATTAAACGAGATGCGGATAAAAGTGCTGCTACGGCTATCACGAAACTTTTACAGCAGTAATTCTTAATGCTACCCATCGAAGAAACATTAATAGAATACGACATACCTTATTGTGGTGTGGATGAAGCAGGGGCAGGCCCTTTATGTGGTGATGTGGTTGCAGCAGCCGTTATTCTAGATCCAAATAATCCCATCGAAGGTTTAACAGACTCTAAAAAGCTTACCGAAAAAAAGCGTGAGCGATTGTTCGATGAAATCTGTGAAAAAGCACTGGACTACAGCATCGCACGTTCCACAGTCGCAGAGATTGATGAAATCAATATTTTAAATGCTCGTATGTTAGCCATGACGCGTGCTATTGCTGGTCTTAAAAAACCTTGTATCCACGCCCTGATTGATGGCAATCGCCTACCCGACACGCCTTTAGACTGCACCGCTATTATTAAAGGCGACAGCCAAGTGGCAGCTATATCGGCCGCTTCAATACTGGCAAAGGTGCAGCGCGATCGTGAAATGATCGCTTATGAAGAACAATATCCAGGCTACGGATTCGCTAAACACAAAGGCTATGGCACTAAGGTGCATTTAGAAGCATTGCAAACTTTTGGTCCTTGTCCAATACACCGTATGAGTTATGCGCCTGTTAAAAAAGCACTGGCAGCGGCTAAGCGCTAATGACTGGAGTAACTAAATGCAACATGCCGATGTAATCATAATAGGCGCGGGTGCAGCTGGTTTAATGTGTGCAGCGAAAGCGGCTGCACGTGGTCGGCAGGTGGTCGTTTTTGATCATGCCAATAAAGCCGGAAAAAAGATCTTAATGTCAGGTGGTGGTCGTTGTAATTTTACTAATTATCATATTAGTTTCGATCGATACTTATGTCATAACCCACATTTTTTTAAGTCTGCTCTTAAGCGATACACTCAGTGGGACTTTATCTCGCTCGTTGAAAAATATGGTATTGCCTATCATGAAAAAAAAGATGGTCAGCTTTTTTGTGATACTAAAGCCAGCGCAATATTGAATATGCTGTTAGACGAGTGCAAGGCCAATAACGTAGATATTCGACTAAAACACTCTATTCATAGTATTCAGAAAGCAGATAGTGAACTGTCACGTTACCAATTGATTGCTAACGGAAACCCATGGCAATGTCAGTCCTTAGTGATTGCTACCGGTGGACCGTCTATTCCCACATTGGGGGCATCGGGTTTTGGCTATGAAATTGCTAAGCAATTTAACTTACCTGTTTATGAACCAGTTGCAGGACTAGTGCCCTTTGTTATTACAGGCGCGCAAAAACAATTGTGTGAAAGCTTATCTGGGACGGCATTAAAGGTTGAAGTCAGTTGCGGCAAAACGAGCTTTATCGATGATATGCTTTTTACCCATCGAGGGTTAAGTGGACCGGCCATGCTACAAATTTCATCCTATTGGCATTTAGGTGACACCTTACGCATAAACCTTCTGCCGACCTTACGAGTCGGGCAGATACTGCGTAATGAGCAACATCAGCGCCCTAAGATGTTACTTCGTAACTGGCTAGCTGAGTTGACCACTCAAAAATTTGCAGAATTTTGGTTGGCATCTAATGCTTGGAAAGATAAAACGCTGGCACAACTTAATGGTGCAGCGATGGATGAGATTGCCGAAAGCCTACAAAACTGGACAGTAAAACCCGCCGGCACCGAAGGCTATCGAACAGCAGAAGTTGCCTTAGGTGGTGTGGATACCAATGCCCTATCTTCTAAAACCTTGGAAGCAAAAGAACACGCTGGATTATATTTTATTGGCGAAGTGGTCGATGTGGCAGGGCACTTAGGTGGGTTTAATTTTCAATGGGCGTGGAGCAGTGCTGTCGCCGCCGCAGAAAGTGTATAATATAATCCAAAACCGAATTAGTCCTTGTATTATAAGGGTTATCACTGCTGTGAATATTACCTATTGATTCTATTAATTGTGTTTATGGGGCAAATCCCATACAATTCGCAAGCTATTAACAAAAGGCTCAATTGATTTGAGCTTTCATCCACCAACGTTGAAGGAATGATTTATGTCATACCAAGATGAGATCAAAACTGCAGAAGCAGAAATTGAGAGAAACGGTGCTAACTGGGCTAACATTAAGCCTGAGTCTGTTGCACGTATGCGTTTACAAAATAAATTCCAAACTGGCCTAGACATTGCTCGTTACACTGCAGCTATTATGCGTCGTGACATGGCAGAGTTCGACAAAGACAAGTCTAAGTACACTCAGTCTTTAGGTTGCTGGCACGGTTTTGTTGCTCAACAGAAAATCATTTCTATTAAAAAGCACTTCGGTACTACTGAACGCAAATATTTATACCTATCTGGTTGGATGGTTGCTGCACTACGTTCAGTGTTTGGTCCTCTACCTGACCAATCAATGCACGAAAAAACTGTAGTTTCTGACCTAATTCAAGAAATCTACGACTTCTTACGTCAAGCAGACGCTCGTGAACTAGGTGACTTATTCCGTGCTCTAGACGCTGCAAAAGCTGCTGGCGATGCTGCTAAAGTTAAAGAAATCGAAGCACAAATCGACAACTACGAAACTCACATCGTACCTATCATTGCTGATATCGATGCTGGTTTCGGTAACGAAGAAGCGACTTACCTACTAGCTAAGCGCATGATTCAATCAGGTGCTTGTGCACTACAAATCGAAAACCAAGTTGCTGACGAAAAGCAATGTGGTCACCAAGACGGTAAAGTAACTGTACCTCACGCTGACTTCCACTCTAAGATCCGTGCATTACGTTATGCATTCTTAGAATTGGGCGTTGAAGACGGTGTTATCGTTGCACGTACTGACTCTGAAGGTGCTGGTCTAACTAAGCAAATCGCTGTTGTTAACGAACCAGGCGACCAAGGCGACATCTACAACTCTTACTTAGACGTTGAAGAAGTTAAGCCAGAAGACACTAAACCAGGTGATGTTCTAATTAGCCGTGACGGAAAACTAGTTCGTCCTAAGCGTTTAGCTTCAGGTCTATTCCAATTCCGTGAAGGTACTGGTCAAGAGCGTTGCGTATTCGACTGTATCGAAGCTATCAATGCTGGTGCTGACTTACTATGGATTGAAACTGCAATCCCAACAGTACACGAAATTAAAGCTATGATGGACGGTGTACGTAAAGTTCACCCTGATGCGAAACTTGTTTATAACAACTCTCCATCATTCAACTGGACTCTAAGCTTCCGTCAACAAGTGTACAATTCTTGGAAAGAAGAAGGTAAAGACGTTTCTGCATACGACTACGACCGTCTAATGTCTGCTGACTATGACGATTCTGAGCTATGTGATGAAGCTGACCGTCGTATCCAAAACTTCCAGGCTGAGTCTTCACGTGAAGCGAACATCTTCCACCACTTGATTACTCTACCTACTTACCACACTACAGCTCTATCTGTAGACAACCTAGCTCAAGAATACTTCGGTGAAGAAGGTATGCTTGGTTATGTTGCTGGTGTTCAGCGTAAAGAAATCCGTCAAGGTATTGCGTGTGTTAAGCACCAAAACATGGCTGGTTCTGATATCGGTGATGATCACAAAGAGTACTTCTCTGGTGAATACGCCCTTAAAGCTGGCGGTGAGAAAAACACTTCTAACCAGTTCAACAACATTTAATGTTGCTGATGGTTTAAGTGATTCGATGAGGCGTAAGCCTCATCGACAAAAAAGCGTCCTTCGGGGCGCTTTTTTTTTGCCTCCATAAATATCACATCCTAATTGCCAACAGGTTGTAATTGGTATGTTTTAGCAGATTTTAATCAAAATATTGTTTCCATTATTTCATTAATTATTGTTAATTGTTTTCTATTGTCGGTTATATTCATAAGTGATTGTTTTGATTGTTAGCTTTTATAAGGCTTTATAGGTTGGCGTTTACTAACTAATCTTGCGCGACAAAAATGTATCAATTTAAGCCATGCGCTTTGGCTAAATTTGCTCATTCGACTTTAGTTTTAGAACCCATTAAAACTGCTGCGATATTTAATATTCAGTATGTAAGGGTTTAAACATGACAACCGCTTTAACTTCAAGGCTGGTTAAAAACTTAGCGTTAATCGATTCGATCAAGGCTTATTTTGATCCATTCTTGCAACTAATTTGGCCAATGTGGCGTACGGATGGTTTTCGTGCAAAAGTGGTGGAAGTGCGTTCAGAAATAGCTTCTGTCTACAGCTTGGTGCTAAAACCTAGCAAGCGCTGGAAAGGTTTTAAAGCAGGGCAGCATGTCGAAATTGTTGTTGAGCACCAGGGTGTACGAGTAAATCGCTTTTTTAGCATCTCTTCTTCTCCAGCCTACTACGAGCAAACAGGCCTTATTGAACTCAGTATTAGGGTGCAAGATAAGGGCCGTATTACACCTTGGCTGGCTGGATATAAGCACAATAATAAATTTAATGACTATATAAGTATTTCTGCCGCACAAGGCGACTTTGTTCTGTCGCGCACTAATCAACCGCAGCTATGGATTGCTGGTGGTAGTGGTATCACACCCTTTCGTTCAATGTTGCAACAGCTTAAATACAGGTCGATAAAACAAGACGTACATTTGTTGTATTACGTGCAAGCAGCAGACCAGACTCTTTTTAAAAATGAACTGTTAGAAAATGCGCAAACATTAGGCTCGGTTAAAGTTACCCTTCTTAATGACCAAGAGCATGGTTATTTAAGTAAGCAACATTTGCAGAGTCATTGTGACGATATTCAACAGCGGCAGGTATTCATTTGTGGCCCTAAACCCATGATTGCGTTAGCACGAACATACATAGAAGAGCTTGGCGTTAATAAAGACCAAATTCATTTCGAATACTTTGGGGCTGCCCCCATAGATTTACCACGTAATTTTGCCAGCTCATCTGTTGTTACCTTTAGTCGCTCTGCAGTGACGGCTGAGGTCAACAATGAACAGCCACAGTCATTGCTTGAGGTGGCGGAAGAATCAGGCCTAAGGCCTGTCAGCGGCTGCCGTATGGGCGTATGTCACCAGTGTGTGTGCCAAAAAAGCAGTGGCAGAGTCTTAAATACCTTAACTGGTGCTTATTCCGATAGTGGCGCAGGCGAAATACAACTCTGTATTTCAGTGGCCTGTGATGACGTGGTTATAGAACTGTAACAAAGTAAATGGAAAATATAATGACTAATAAACCTATCACGGCAGAAGCTCTAAAGGGCTTTGAAGAAGAGATTAATCAAATAGGTGCCCGTCAGCGTGCGCAGGTAGGAGAGCAAGACGCTCGCTACATTCGTAACATGATTCGTATAGAACGCAGTTTAGAAATGGCAGGAAGGCTTGGTTTGGTGCTGGGTTTCTTGCATCCACTTTGGTGGATCTTTGGTGTATTAGCGCTAGGTTTTTCTAAAATATTAAACAATATGGAAGTAGGGCATAACGTCATGCACGGCCAATATGACTTTATGAATGACCCTAACATTAACGGTAAATTTGAATGGGATAACGTCGGTGATGCAGACTCATGGCGTCGCTATCATAATTATGAGCACCACACTTATACCAATATTATCGGTAAAGACCGAGACTACGGTTATGGCTTGCTGCGTTTAAGTGATGATTACCCTTGGCGTCCTAAAAACCGATTTCAGATATTTACTTATGCTTTGTTAAGCCTCTTTTTTGAATGGGGTGTTGCTTATCATGAACTGGCAGGTGAGCGTGTATTTTTTGGTAAAAAGAAACAAGAATCTAAATTACCCATTAGCCATGCTGAGCTTAAAAAAGCGTTCTTTAGCAAAATTAAAAAGCAGGTGTTTAAGGATTATATTCTGTGGCCGTTAATTTGTTTTCCGGTGTTCTTACAAGTGTTTATCGGTAACTTGTTGGC
>CALJVD010000126.1 GCA_937974825.1 uncultured Oceanospirillaceae bacterium
GCTTTAATATGCCCGCTACGGATATCAGCGAAAACGACAACTCTTATACCATCAGCGCAGAGCTGCCCGGTATCAAGAAAGAAGACGTTAAAGTCACTTTGCACGAAGGTGTGTTGTCTATCGAAGCAGAATCCAAAAGCGAGCATGAGGAGAAAGGTGACAAGCAAATTCGTACCGAGCGCCGTTATGGTAAGTTTGTTCGTCGCCTGAACCTAGGTACGGATATCAAAGAAGAGGCCATTGAAGCTTCATTTAAAGATGGCGTTCTAAATCTCGTTGTACCGAAGAAGAAGGAATCAACGGCGGCAACACCTAAAGCTATTAAGGTTAAATAATATTAATACCAAGGCTCCGCAAGGAGCCTTTTTATTTAGTGCATACAACTTCTGCCTATGCCTACATTCACTCTTATTTAATAATCAAGCAAAACCCTAAGACCAGTAGCAAGTAGTTCATTATTCTTAAGAACAGTACTTTATCTAAAGACGAATTTATTTTTACCCCCAGCCAGTTGCCAATAAAGGCCAACGGGAAGAACATCAATGCGGTTAACGCCGTCGTGCCGGTTAATACCCCGAAGGATACAGCGCCAATTAACTTAAAGACGTTGAGCATGGCGAAGAACACCGCTGCAGTACCAACAAACTTTGCTGGCGTTAAGCCTATGGCGCTGAAGTAAATAATAATAGGCGGGCCACCAGCGTGAACTAAGCTACTGGTCATGCCTGAGAACATCGACATAAATAAGCCGCCTATTCTATTGTTTAAAAACGCCATTTTGATTTTTACAAAAAACAAATTACGCAGTGCAAACAAGATACAAATAGCGGCAACAATTAGCTGTAAATACTCAGCGTTAATAAAGTCGATAATAAGATAAGCAATTAACACACCGACAATAGCGCCTGGTATTAATGGCAATAAAAGGCGTTTATCCCATTTACCCCAGAAGCTACGAACACTCAACATGTCGCCAATAATTAAAATAGGCAACATCAAGGCAATGGCTTCAGTGGCAGGTAATTTAAGCATTAAAAGAGGCACTGAGAATACTCCCAGTGCCCCTGCGAATGCTGACTTAGAAATTCCGGTCAGCATAACAACGGCTGCTATTAAGACAATCGTTGTTAGTTCCATATAAGCTCCCTAACTACTTAGCAACCGGTAGGTCGAACCATAATGCTTCAAGCTCGCTATCGGCTTCAAACTCAAGTGCTTGCTTAGGCTCTGAAGCAAAGGCATCACCGGCATTAAAGAGGATACCGTTGACATTGACCGAGCCTTTAACAACGTGCAAATAGCCGATACGTTCAGGGGTCATGGTAAAGGTCTCTTGAGCGCCTAGGACCAAACGTGACAAGCTCGCTTCTTGATTAATCGACAAGCTACCGTTTTCTCCAGTGGGAGTTACCAGCGGTGTCAGTATTCCATTTTGTGGAATGCTTTTTTGCTCGTAACTTGGCTTAATGCCCATTTTATTAGGCTGAATCCAAATCTGGAAAAACTTCACTTTTTCAGTATCAGACGGGTTGAACTCAGAGTGCATTACACCACTGCCTGCGCTCATGCGCTGAACGTCACCTGCTGGTACTACGTGTTTGTTACCTTCACTGTCTTCGTGCTTTAACGCACCTTCGGTTACGTAGGAAATAATTTCCATGTCACGGTGGCCGTGGGTACCAAAACCTTGTCCTGGCATTACCATATCGTCGTTAATCACACGCAGTGCAGACACACCCATATGTTTTGGGTCGTAGTAGCTGCCGAATGAAAAGCTGTGCTTACTTTGCAACCAACCTAAATCAACCGCGCCTCTTTCTTCTGCTCTTCTAATGTATTTCATGTGTTAACTCCTCTGTTCTGTTTCATTGGAGTCACTATATCGTTTGCTTTAATGCATTAAAAATAGCTATTTAAGCACTCATCATTCTATTAAGGCGAACGATTGCATCACACATATTTAATCGCACTGGTATCTTAATTCACCTAAAAATGCCTTTGCGGCAGGACCTAGGTTGTCACCATCTAAGAATATAAGATACAGCTGCATAGAGCGGATACTGTTAGACGCCAGTGGTAAGGGCTTAAGCTCGCCTGAGTCTAACTTATCTTGAATAGAACTGAGCGGCAGCCAAGCATAGCCAATACCATCACAGATCATATCGACCGATGTGCGCAAATGGCTAACTGTCCAACGCTGATTAGCGCCCAGCCAGCCCGAATCGCTTCGATTTTCTAAAGCAGAGTCACGCACAACCACTTGTCGATAGCTTTTTAAATCTTGCTCAGTAATGTCACGATTTAGCGCATGCAAAGCATGTTCAGGATTAGCAACGGCTATAAATTCCATTTGGCAAAGCTGCTCACTAAAGCCTTCTTTTAAAGGCAAAGGTGAGATAGCTAAGTCTACTTTATCACTTTCAACCAGCTCATTAGCACCACTAAGTACTGTTTCTATCAGCTCTATTTGCAACATAGGGTACTGAGCCGATACGCTTTCAAGCACCCTATACAAAATGCTATGCGGAAACATTTCATCCACAGCAATATGTAAGTGGGTTTCTGTGCCTTGCCCTAAAGTACGCCCTACTATTTCTAACTTTGCGGCTTCGTCTAATAAAAAATTAGCACGTTTTAACATTAGCTCACCGGCTTCGGTCAGAATGGTTCTGCGCCCTTCAATTTCAAACAGTTTTACGTTTAACGAACTTTCAATTTTTCCAACAGCATTGTGAATGCTGGACTGACTTTTATGAATTCCTTGCGAGGCTTGGTTAAAACCACCGTATTGAACCACCGCACGAAACATACGCCATTGCTCTAGCGTTACTCTAAGCATAGGTTGCACCCTTAGTATTAGTATCGTCCTGATTAGGCACTGCAATAATGGCTGCCGCCAAATAAATGACTGCGATCTCTAACATCAAAATTCCTTTATTTAGCGGCTAGGCGTACTGACCTATTCTGCTTCGGTTGTTTTAACAATCAATTTACTGTCCAGCGTTCTATGCACTGGGCAGCGGTCGGCAATTTGTAAAAGTCTTGTGCGTTCTGCTTCGGTAATATCACCAACGATTTTTATTTCACGGGTAATAAGCTCCATACGCCCGTCTTTTTCGTCGCAGTCTTTACAGTCTTTGTAGTAATCACGGTCGTGTCTTAACGTCACTGAGAAATCTTCAACAGCCAACTTCTTATGTTTGGCATACATTCTCATGGTCATTACGGTGCAAGCACCTAAAGCGGCTAGCAGATGGTCGTATGGGTCTGGACCAAGGTTCTGACCACCCACTGCGGTGGGCTCATCCGCTAACCAGTGATGACTGTCGCTTACTACATCAACGGTAAAGTTATGGTCTTTTTCCGAAACAACTAAGCTACCTTTTTCAGCAAGCGCTGCTTGTTTGGCTTCTTCGGTTTCATAATCAATGTATTTATCGGCCCAACTACTAATAATGCCTGCAGCGTATTCGGCATCGTCTTTGTTCGACAAAAAGTGGTCGGCGGTGTCCAGCGTTATAAAGCTTTTCGGGTGTTTAACGCTGTTATAAATCTTCTCTGCTTCATTGATGGAAACCACGTTATCCAACGGGCTGTGCATCACTAACAATGATTTTTTATGCAAAGCAAAGTCGTGTTGGCTGTTTTCATTAAGGTCATCGATAAACTGCTTTTGTATCTCGAACTCTCTAAAGCCCAACTTTACTTTAGCCACACCGTCGCGCTTAATTTCATCTAAGCTGTCGGCAAAGTTATGGATAACGTGTTCAGCCTTAGAAGGCGCACCAATGGTTACTACGGCTTTAACCGATTCAATATCATTAGCCACCGCCAACACCGCCGCACCACCTAAGCTATGACCTATCAACAGTTGTGGGGCGTAGTAGTTTTCTTTTAGAAAAGACGCCGCTGCTCTTAAGTCATCAAGGTTGGAGGTAAAGTTGGTATTGGAAAAATCACCATCGCTGTTACCCAAACCGGTAAAATCAAAGCGCAGTACAGCTATGCCTTTTTCTACCAGCGCACGCGAAATTCTGGTAGCGGCGGCAATGTCTTTACCACAAGTAAAGCAGTGGGCGAAAATCGCATAGGCTTTAACGTCGTTGGCGGGGGTTTCTAACAGGCCCGAAAGACTCAAGCCGTTACTTATAAACTCTATCTTTTTTCTCACAATATGACCCTTTAATTAAAGAGGAATGAATTCTTTATCATCACCTGGAATGGTCGGGAAACGCCCTGCTCGCCAATCTTCCTTGGCTTGTTCAATGCGTTCTTTACTAAAGGAAACGAAATTCCACTGAATAAAAGGAATTTTCTCGAACTTATCGCCACCCAACATAACAAAGCGACCATCGCTGGCCAGTGTAATTTGCTCATCACCCGGCTCTAGCAAGATAAATTGATTAGGGCCATAGGTTTCACCGTTAATGGTTACATCACCACAGACCGTAAATACACCTGTTTCTTGGTTAGGGTTAGGGATATCGATAACACTGCCTTCACTGGCCACCACATCGATATAAAACATAGGCGAATACGATTTTACCGGCGAACTTAAACCATATGCCTCACCAACCACTAATCGCATCATGACGCCTTCATGAATAATATGCGGCAAATCATTCTTTTTGGTATGACTAAAGGCTGGCTCTAACTCCGCCATGTGCTCAGGCAAAGCAACCCAACATTGAAGACCACTAATAGAATGTGGATTAGCGCGTACTTCAAAGCTCTCACGCTCAGAGTGCACAATACCTTTACCAGCAGTCATCCAGTTAACATCGCCTGGATGAATCTCTAAGTTATTACCCAACGAATCGCGGTGTAGAATGCTGCCTGAAAACAGATAAGTTAAAGTCGATAAACCAATATGCGGGTGCGGCCTTACGTTAATACCCTGTCCGGCGGGAAAATCACTAGGACCTATTTGGTCGAAGAAGATAAAAGGCCCAACCATAAACTTTTCTTGGTTAGGTAAA
>CALJVD010000127.1 GCA_937974825.1 uncultured Oceanospirillaceae bacterium
TATAATGGTGTAAAAAGAAGTTGAGCCAAGGCTCGTATCTCGGTTAAAATATAGTTGAAAACAAATATCAAACCGAGGAGGATGAACCATGGCTCAGTTTAATATTACCATAACCGAGGAATTATTGCACGGATTATTTTTATCAAATGGTAGGGATGAAGCATTTTCTAAATTATTAGAAGAAATCTTCAACCAGGTTCTCTTAGCCCAATCTACAGAACAAATAGGAGCAGAACCTTATGAGCGTACAGAAACAAGAACCGCCTACCGCAATGGATTTCGAGAAAGACAATTGACTACTCGAGTGGGCACACTCACTTTGCGGGTACCGAGGCATCGCAATGGCCAGTTCTCTACAGAACTATTTTCCCGTTATCAACGCAGTGAACAAGCACTGGTGCTGGCAATGATGGAGATGGTCATAAATGGCGTTTCTACCCGAAAAGTAGAGCAAATTACCGAAGAACTATGCGGCAAGAAATTTTCTAAATCAACTGTCTCCACTCTTTGCAAGAAGCTTGATCCCATAGTGGAGGCATTTAGAACACGACCTTTAAAGTGCCATTATCCCTTTCTCACGGTGGATGCCATCTATGTAAAGGTTAGAGAAAATGGTCGTGTACAGTCAAGAGGTTTGTTGATTGCCGTAGCCGTAAACGAGGAAGGCTATCGTGAAATCATTGGATTTCAATTAGCTAACAGCGAATCAGAAAGCAGTTGGGGAGAGTTCTTTTCTTCCCTTAAAGACCGGGGACTAAAAAATGTCGATCTTGTTACCTCCGATGACCACAAAGGATTGGTTAATGCTGTTAGAAGGCACTTTCAGGGAGCTAGTTGGCAGCGCTGCCAAACTCATTTTTCCAGGAACATGCTGGACCATACACCCAAAGCATTGCAGCCTGAAGTTAAGGAAGAACTACGCCGGCTTTATGAAGCTGTTGATCTTGAGAGCGCTCGCAAAATCCGGGATCAGATCATCGAAACTTATGAAGCCAAGGCACCGAAAATGACAGGCCTTCTAGACGAGGCATTTGATGACATAACTGCAGTGCTTGCACTACCTCTAAAGTATAGAAAAAGGCTTCGTACTACCAATGGTGTCGAGAGGCTTAACCAGGAAATTCGCCGTCGAGAACGAGTGATTAGGATCTTCCCTAATGAGGCATCTGTCATACGTCTCATGGGCGCTCTATTGATGGAACAGGATGAAAAGTGGCAGACGGGGCGTAAATACTTTGATATGCAGCTGTATTACCAAACCCATAAGGAGAAGAATCCCAACCCCATCACTGCTGCATAAAACACGCATTTATTCCACGTTCTGTTGACAACGAGCCTCTCATGGCATGTTTATAGGCATCACGGGCATCACCCTTACTTTAATGGGGGTCAGGCCTTGGTGAGAAGGTGATGCCCGGCTAGCTAGCCTAACATGCCATGTACTCATTGTCAACAGCTTTCGCGGCATAAACGCTTATGATTATTGACTTATTAAGGTACTATATTGTAA
>CALJVD010000128.1 GCA_937974825.1 uncultured Oceanospirillaceae bacterium
TATTCTGTAGGTCGGTCTTTAGGCCGACAAAAATGATTTAAAACTTACCAACTGTGGGTCACACCACCGGCAATACGTTCCTTTTTGCCTTGAGTGTTAGCCACTAAATTGCCGTCTTTCACTTGGCTGCCTTGTGCAGTAGCCGTAAGCTCGACACATTGAGAAATACCACCACCACAAGCAGCTGCAGTAATTTTGTAATGACCTTCGGGAGATACATCAGAAACACCTAAATCGCTCAGTGTTGTGGTGTATTTAATATGGTCAGCATAGTACCGCTCTTGGGCATCTAAAATCATCTGGATGGCGCTCATGCCGTCTGCACGGTTGGCTTTTCTTACATATTGTTGATATGAAGGCAAAGCAATGCTGCTTAAAATGCCAACAATCACCACAACAATCATTAATTCAATAAGGGTAAAGCCTTTATGGTTAGAAATAGGGTTCATTTGAGCACCTTAATATTATGATTCGTTAGGTAAAAATACAGTGGTTGATTGAATATGACGACTGACAGAGTCTTCAAATGTTACTGGGCTGGCGTCTAATAAAACATAGCTACGTTTATTCTCACTAGCAGAGCGCTCGTTAAATGAGCGAGTAAGCACTGCTATACGCACTGCAGTAACGGTATCCCAGTCAATATTAGCGCCCAAGTCAGCTAAGGAAATAAAGCGATTAACACTGCTTCTAAAAGCGGTGTCTGGGGTATCACTTACGCCATATAAAACTTGCATACCATCAATACCACTGGCAATAGCCTGAGCGGGATGAATCACTTTGCCGTTATAGTAAGTGGCACACATGAGTTGATTACTGTACCCGGTAGTATCTGAGTTATCAGTGGTAACCCAATAAAGGTCGGTAATGATTTCGCCGTCTGCTAATGGGGTGCCATCGGCTAGGTTCGTAATTTCAGCACCTGTGCAGTCACGCTTAGTGTCATCGCTGCCAAAAGTTACATCGTTAACAAAAGTACGTTGAACAGCAAGACGGTCACTGGTATTGCTGTTGTCGCTGTTGAAGCTGCAGTCAGCGTTGTCTGCAGGCGGCGTCACAGTAGCGGTACAACGGTCAGCAAAAGGTTGAATGCGTGTTCGGTTTGACTCGTTAGGATAAGGAAGGCCAGCCGTGCGTACATTACCTTGCAGCCAAGTTAATATAAATCGTCCATTCTCTTGAGCTTGTGATAGGCCTTCAGATTGCATAGCGGTACGACTGCTATTAATCATGATACTGGTAATGAAAAAGACAATAATTAAACTAATAACAGCAGCTACCATTAGTTCAACTAAAGTCATACCACGTTGCTTTAAGATACTCATGGATGCACCTCGGTACTAATACTGGCTCGCTGTGTTTCAATGTCAGTGCTGGATGCCGAATAAACAGCATTACCGTCGCTATCGGTGCCACTGGTTCTAACATCCCATTCAAGGGTTATGTTAGCCGTGTTGGTCGTGTTATCGATGCTGACATCTAGGCTAGGGTTGGCAATAAAATCAGCTGCACTGCTGAAGGTAGCCTCACTACCGCCAACACTGGCATTAAAGCCGCAAAGAACTTCATATAAATCTGATTTAGCTTGTTGTGTGGCGGTGCAGTTAGTGGGGGCGGTTACTTTGTTATTGCCAGTATGATATGAGCTACAAAGCTTAGGTGCGGTACCGCATTGCATGGTGCCTCCCGTATCATAATCGGAAAACCCTATTAAGTTCGCCCTCATACGGTTGGTTAAATCTTCGAGTACCCAGACTGCTTGTGAGCGATTACCAGAATCTAGTGCAGAACGGCTTGCCTGTAACTGTAAAGAGTTAAGCCCTAATAAGCCGACAGACGTAATGACTATAGTCACTAGTACCTCGACCATATTGATGCCACGTTGTTTTTTAATAAGTTTTAACATGAGCTGCTTGTCGTTTGTAGTTGGCCAATGGGATTAAGAGTAATGGTTCTTACTCGGTTACCTGTGCATTTAGCGACTTTAATTGTAATGGATGTAGTGCTTCCTGCATGACGTCCGTGTTTATCAAAGCTAATCTTACTCGCGGCAGAGGTGATTTCACCCGTCTTAGCAATAGGAGTGCTAGTACTGCCTTTCTGACGAATAACATCACCATCTTGCTTGATTGTCCAGCCTGCTGACCAACCGCTACTTAAGGGCTCTATGGTGACTTCTTTACTCAAACTTAAAGCTTGGTTGCGTGCATACATCAGGTCTATTTGCAGATCATTTGCTAAACCGTCGGCATGGCGGTTGATAGTAATTGTTTGCAAAGTAGGCACGGCAATAGCCGCTAAAATAGCGGCTATTGATAAAGTGACCATTAACTCAAGCAGGGTGAAGCCCGCTTGAGTCTTAGTGGAAGAGAAATAAGTCATTATTGTTTAAGCTCTCTCCAGTAGGTTTTTTTCAGCGGAAACTCAGAGTTTTCCGTATCGACTATCTGGGTAGAAATTAACAGCTTAGGGCTAGTATCTACTTCATCATCTCCGTCTTCAGGCGCTTTCGGCATAAGCACTACAGGCTTAGGAGCAATACCCGGAATGTTAATGTCTTCTACCGCTAATGAGCTAACGCCAGGTTTAAGGCTTAACTTGTATAAGCGTGATTGGCCGGTATCAGCCGCACAGCTAGAAGACATAGTGCCCGTGCTTGGACGGAACGTTGTAAAGTAAATAGTGTTATCTAGCGTTAACGAATCACTTAATACTTTCTCACCACCTTTACTATTTCCGGCGTTAATTAGCTCGACATAAAACCCGTTATTCGTCGCAAGGGACGGTGTAATCGCTTTTCCTGAGTCTGTCAGGGTGAACTTTTGCAGTTGCGAGCGAGTAATGGACGAATAAGTTGGTTTACCGTCAGAACCTAACGCAGGGCCTTCAGTATTGTAATCAAACAACACATAGAAGTGGTCGGTGGC
>CALJVD010000129.1 GCA_937974825.1 uncultured Oceanospirillaceae bacterium
TCATAGCGCCACGTATCCGCTTCACCGCTGTCTAACATGGACACCTGATAGGTGCGCAGCGGCAGATGCAATTTCATGAAAATGACCATCGCTCTGACAGGTGACCAGATTTGGTGGAGGGTGATTCTTTTACCATTTCTAGTCACTTCTTTGGTGCGCCACACGCAATCGGGGTCGGTTTTATCAATCAAGTCAGGCTCGACCTCGAACCAGTCGCCACTTTGACCTGCTTTGCCTTGCCCTGACTGCTCTTGTGCCCATGCCCAATGCTTGAAATGGCGGTAGTGATAGCTAGGCAGTAACGACTCGCCTTGTGGTAGGTTTTGCTCAATCACCGTCAGTTCCGCTTTATCTGGCAATGGACACAGAATTTGGCGCAGGTCTTGGATGTAACGATACGGAAGTGGGTTACGTACGGTTTCAGTGTGTGAGTCTTGCCTCTTAATTTTGCTCAGCGGATTGCGAACCAGTGGTATTAAGTTGCCGCTATCATCTTCTTCAGATAGATGATGTTCAATGACGTAATTAATGAAGTCACAGGAGTAGTTGATAGATTTTGATACTTCCGCGGGGTCGTTAACAGTTTTTCTCACAGTAGCTTCTAGCTCTTCAGTGGAGCAGATATGGCCATTGTAACCCTTGAAAAACAGACCAATATCAGTTACATAGGGAGCGTACTCTACCAGGTAGGACTCAAAAAAACGGCCCAACGCTTTACGCTTGTGGTCAATTGCCGCATGTTGAATCGCCATCCACTCAGCGGCTAATTCCTGCCATTGCTGCCACTCAGGGCCAAGGGTGGTGAGCATCCATTTAAACGTTAAGTCCGATGCACGTCCGTCATTTTTTCTGCCTTTAGTTCTAGCCATTATTTACCTCGCAATTTGGGGTGCTTACCTGTGAAATACCCTTGCGGGTCAATGTCGTCAAAACCATGCTCGACCAACTCTTTCCAGTCGAGCGCTTTGACTTTGGACTCAGGATTTGCCAGTTGTAGCGTGGCCTTGTTGAGTTCATCGGAGATTTCCTGCTGCCCTTTACCTGTGTAGGGAACTTGAGACTCCAGTGATTTATGGTGCATACATCGTCGTATCACCAACGGGTTAAGTCCTGAACGCTCTAAGCGTCTGCCATAGCTATGACGATGACCGTGCGGGCCTAACCCTTCCGATTTGTTTGGCTCTAAGCCAATGCGCCTTAATCCCGCCGCATAGCTTTGGTGAAACGCATTCAAAGTGTATGGGTTTCCAAGGGCGCTGTGATGGAATGAAATGAACGCATAGGGGTGATGGCAGTCAATACTGGCTCGATATTTTAGGTAGCTCTTCCACAGTGACATAAAAACCTTGCCATAATCCGCTGGAAACCACTGAACTTGTATGTAGTTATCTCGATGGTCTACAACTCTTGTTTTCCAGCCAACGTATGCCGTGCCTTTCATTCGTTTGCGTGGTATACGAGCGTATTTTTCTTGTAAATAGGCTTCTCTGGTTTTTGTCCCTGAGCGACTACGCCAACCTTCGGGTGCTTTACCATCGACTTCGTTGTAAATTCGAACTATCGCTTTTTCAGGGTCATACGGATCTTCAAGTACATCAGTCACCCACAGCATAATAGCTTCGCTTTCACGCAAACCGCCACCGTGCATTAAGAGCAACATAAGCTTATCTCTCAACGCAACTCGCGGATCTTTTGCTCCGCCAATACCATCTTTATAGAATGATTCCCAATGCTTATCTGGGAATGCTAAAGCATCGTCTTCGGCTTTCGTCAATGGAGTGCGTCCTTTCATTGTGCGAGCTTTACGGATGGTTTTGTTAACAGTTTTATCTTCAATATGTCCAAGGAAGTCATTTTGGTTTTTTCGATACCAAGCAGCGTAATTAAGGCGTTGCTCATGAGGTGTGGCATCTCGCAAAGGGTTCATTGGCTCTGCGCCATGCTTGTTAGCCAGCCAATCAGTAAATGCCGTTAATCGATGAATATGTTTATTGACGTTATCAGTTGAGCTTGGCACCCAGTACAAGCCAGAGGGATCTAAACCATCTTCACCGATGGTGCCTGTGTAAAGACGCTTAGCAAAGGTTTGGAATAGCATTTTAGGATCTTCAAATAATCCTTTGTTGGCTTCCATGTAATCCAAGAGCAAAGAAGTGGCTTGTATAAAACCATTCATTAAAGCATTACTAGCACCATCAGCTTCCATCTTTAGCAAGTAATCGGTAACTGAACCAACTTCACCTTGTTCGGTGATCAAGATGGGGAGCTGACTTTTAATGCCAGTATTATCTTCTACGATAGTTGCTTTGACTTTAACCGATGACAAGGTTCATTCCTTTATACACATTAAACATACAATACACTATAATGCTAAAGTGTTTGTTGTCAAATAAAAAGGCAGATTTCTCTGCCTTAATACACAATATACATAGTTCAAGGTACTATATATAACCACAAGCGGCTTTTTTTATGCAAGGAATAATCGAAAAGAGTAACTTAGGATAAT
>CALJVD010000130.1 GCA_937974825.1 uncultured Oceanospirillaceae bacterium
AAGGAATGCTATGACAGTGTTGGCTATGAATATTGAGCTGAATTTGGCTGTTTAAGGTGAGCCCTGAGCCCTGGTTATGAAAGCAGATAGTCAACGGGTTGTGACGCCCTTCAATGGTGGCGTAAACCAGTTGGTAGGCGCCGCGAAAGCGCAGTTGAGTAATGGTTGCAGTGACACACCCTTGCTCAGCAATATAGAAGCTTTCTGGGCGTAGTAATAGCTTACTCTGAGGTTGCTTCAGGTGGTCTGGTAAAGTGTCTAGTAGGCTGTTTGGCAAGTCTTCTATAGCAAGCAGGCTGCCCTCACCAATAAACTTGGCCGTGTATTCAGTCGCTGGCTTTTGATAAATTTCTTTAGCGCAATCCCACTGCTCAATGCGTCCTTGATGCATCACACCAATCTTGTCGGAGAAAGCGAAGGCCTCTTGCTGATCGTGAGTCACCATCAATGCCATAATGCCTTGCTTTTTTATCAGCTGACGCAGCTCATGAGCTAAGCTTTCACGTAGGTAGACATCTAGATGTGAAAAGGGCTCATCTAATAACAAAAGTTTCGGTTTGTTTGCTAATGCACGCGCAATAGCAACACGTTGTTGCTGTCCACCTGAAAGTTGCTCTGGGTACTTGTGTAGTTGATCTTGAAGTTCGACCAGTTCAGCCATTTCCTCCAAGATTTGTTGACGCTCTTGTTTACTTTGTTTTTTTAGCGCAAAACAAATGTTCTCTGCTATCGTTAAATGCGGAAACAGGGCGTAGTCCTGAAAGACAAAACCAATACCACGATGTTCGGCTGCAACAAAAGAGTCGTCATCGGTCAGAATATTGCCTGCCAAACTAATAGATCCCGAATGAGGCTTCTCTAAACCAGCAATGGAACGTAGCAAGGTGGTTTTGCCACAGCCAGATTCGCCCAGTAAGCAAGCCACTTGTTGATGCTCAAGGTTGAAACTGGCTTTCTTTAATACTTCTGTATCGGAAAAATCTAAACAAATATCTGAAACTTTAAGCATGGCGAATTAATTTTGACTACGTTGCATATAAAAATTTAAAAGAATGACGGGGATTAAACCAATAAGCACAATGGTAATTACAGAAGGTGCGGCATTGGCGAGTTGTTCGTCATTAGCGAGTTCGAAACTTTTAACAGCAAGAGTATTAAAGTTAAAGGGGCGTAGCACAAGGGTTGCTGGTAATTCTTTTAATGTATCGACAAATACCAACAGTGCAGCACTGATTAAGCTTGGTCGTAATAGTGGTAAGTGAATTCTTACAATACTTTGCCAAGGTGTAAGGCCTAAGCTTTTGGCAGCGTCGTCTATGCTTTGGTGAATGTTCAGTAAACCCGATTTAATATTCCCTAAGGCAACAGCTAAGAAGCGCACTAGGTAAGCAAAAATTAAAATAAACAGCGTGCCTGAAAAAATAAGCCCGGTGCTTATCTCACTGTGTTTTTCAAAAAAATCATGAATGCTGTGATCAAGCCAAGAGAAGGGAGCCATTACCCCTACTGCAATAATAGTGCCGGGAATGGCATAGCCTAATCCGGCGGTAAATACCGCCCCATTAAATAGCTTGCTCGGCCACAAACGCTGACTATAGGAAAGTAATAGGGCTAAGAGTACGGTTAACAGACTGGTAATGCCGGCAAGTTTTAAGCTATTGCTGAGTAAGTGCCAGTATTCTTGGTCAAAGCCTTTGGTGCTTTCAAATAGCGACCAATACAGCAATTGAGTGAAGGGCAGTAAAAAGCCAAATAAAAATAATAAACCGCAGCAGAGACTCACTACACAAGCGTAAACAGGTTTAAGAGAGCGTCTTTTACTGCCCATTGAGCCGCTAGGTAAGCTGTAACTCGCTTTGCTGCGTGCTAGTTTTTCTAATAGAAGCAAGGCAAAAACCATCATTAATAGAACACTAGCAAGTTGTCGCGCAGCGAGCGCATCGTCTAGGCCAAACCAGGTTCTGAAAATACCTGTGCTGAAGACGTTCACACCAAAGTATTGAACGGTGCCGTAGTCGGCCAAAGTTTCCATTAACGCTAAGATAGTACCGGCAATAATGGCGGGGCGAGCAATGGGAAGGGCAATACGACAAAAGCTTTGTAAGGGACTAAGCCCTAAAGTCTTACCTGCATCGGCTAGGCTTTGAGATTGGTTTTTGAAACTGGTGCGTGCTAATAAGTACACGTAGGGATATAGCACCAGTGACATCATAACAATAGCGCCACCGATAGAACGAATTTCAGGGAAATAATAATCGCCATAACCGACCGAAAACGTCTTGCGTATAAAGCTTTGAACGGGGCCAGAGAAGTCCAAAATGCCAGTATAAGTGTAGGCAATAATATAGGCCGGCATAGACAAGGGTAACAGTAAAAGCCATTCAAACTGTCGACGGCCAAAGAATTCATAGCGAGCTACAAACCAAGCGCTGCTGACGCCTAGCACCAGTACCCCAAACCCAACCCCTAAGACTAAGTAGATAGAATTAAGGGTGTACTCCCAGAGCACTGTATCAACCAGGTGTGGCCAGCTAGGTGCAGGCCCTTGAAAAAAGCTGCTTAATACAGAAACAATGGGGGTGAGTAAAACGGCTACAATCAGAAGCAGTGGCCATAAGTGCCACGGCATCCGGTGCAACCATCTTGGGGTTGCTTTCATTATCGCCAGCCAGCCTTATCCATAATTTCTACTGCTTGACGGTTTAATTCGCCTAAGCGACTTAGGTTAATGGTATCGGCCTTGAAAGTGCCCCAGGATAGAAGCGTTTCATTTGCTTCAACGCCTTCAACCACAGGGTATTCAAAGTTTACGTCGGCGTACCAAGCTTGAGAGTCGCTATTGACTAAAAACTCTAATAACTTAATAGCGTTGTCTTTATTCTTTGCGGTTTTAATGACCCCAGCACCAGAAATATTCACATGTACTCCACGGCCTTCTTGGTTGGGCCAGAAGATAGCAACTTTTTCAGTCGCGGCTTTTTCTGCGGTATTTTTGCTTTGTGTCATGCCGCCAAAATAGTAGGTGTTCGCGATGGCGATATCGCATACGCCGTTAGCGACTGCACTTATTTGATCGCGGTCACCACCTTTAGGAGGTTGAGCAAAATTTTTCACCAAGCCTTTGGCAAAATCAAGAGCGCTTTCTTTGCCATCGGCGGCAATCATAGAGGCGACTAATGATTGATTGTAGATGTTTTCGGAAGAGCGAATACAGATCTCACCTTTAAACTCTGAGCCAGCCAGCGCTTCATAAGTGCTTAGTTGCTCAGGCTTAACGGTGTCTTTGTTGTAAAAAATAGGACGTGCACGTAGTGAGAGACCGAACCATTGGTTATCTGTGTCTTGATAGTGTGCTGGGATTTTTGCTTCTAATACGGGGGAATCAATGCTTTGTAACACACCTGCTTCTTTAGCGCGGTGTAAACGGCCGGCATCGGTGGTAATCAGTAAATCGGCAGGGCTTAAGTCGCCTTCGCTTTGTAGGCGGCTTAATAGTGCATCGGCTTTACCCGTCACTAAATTTACTTTAATACCGGTTTCTTGTGTAAATTGGTCGAGTAACGGCTTAATTAATTGTTCGTTACGAGCTGAGTAAATGTTTACTTCGCTGGCAACGGTTAAGCAGCTAGCGCCTAGTAAGAGAATGCTGATGAGAGAGCGCAACATCGGACACCTGTTTGGTTTGTAAAGTGAAGTGAGAATTATACTCATTTAGAAATAGAAACACACTGATAAAGATCAAAAACTTTGTGTTGTTATGTAAAAGATCTGTATTCAGTCAGAAAGTGCAATCAACGAGGGTGCATTAAAAGCACAAATGACGGCCGCAGCCGTCATTTAAAGGAGTCGCTGTAAGCGGATTCCTTATAGGTGCCACTTAAGCAGTAAGCTTAGGTTGTTTTGGTTTTGACCCTGGACGCCGAATTTGTTTTTCCAATAAGCGTATTCAACACCGACTTTTACTTTGTTTTTTAACCCTAGCATAGGGCCAAAGTCGTACGTGATTTGTGGGGTAAAGTTTAACTCGGTTGCTTTGTGATTAGAGCCTTTGCTTGGAGTGAAGTCTAAAAACCCGTCAATGTTAAATTGGCCATGATGCCAACCGTAGCTTAGAGTCAGTTGATCGTCTTGGCTGCGACCAAAAGAGTCGCTTTGGTCCCAAGCGTGGTAAACAGTGGCTTTGAAAAAGTCCATACCTGGAATATCAAGGTCGAAGCCAATACCGGCTAAAACGTTATCTTGGTTCATGCCCGCGCTCGCGCCAAACTCATAAGTGAATTCAGCATTTACGCTTTTTACAAAACTGTCATCAAACTTTTTAAGATAGAAGCTTGGTGAAAACTCACCGTAGGTTTCAGTGTATGGGTCATCTTTGGTTCTGATACGGTCAACAAATAAGAATACACCGCCCCAGCTATGGCCAGATACGTGCTCAAGCGTCATGGTGCCTGCTTCACTGTCTTTGCCATAAGGAATCATTTTGTAGTTGCCGCCGTATAAAACAGACAAGCTATTGTCAGACCAAAACTGTTCTGCATGGCCTGTTAATGGAAGAAGGCTAACACCTAATAAAAAAGTCAGTATTTTTTTCATGGGATAAACCACTGTTAGGAAATTAAGGGGGCGATTATACAAGTTCGGCAGAAAAGTTCTTGCAAAAAATTTAGTTGAAAAAGCTGATTTAAAAAACCACCTAAAATCAAATATTTAGAAAAGGTAGGCGGCTAATTGAACAGCGCCCAAGCCAAAAATACCGGCCAATACATCGTCAATCATAATGCCAAAGCCGCCGCCGACTTTTTTGTCGAGCCAGCGAATAGGCCATGGTTTAATAATGTCGAAAAAACGGAAGGCAATAAAAGCCACCGTTAACCACGCAAGGTCGACCCAAAGACCTTGGCCAAAGGGAAGCCACAGTAGGGTGATCCACATGCCAATCCATTCATCAATCACTATGCCGCCGTGATCGTGTACGCCCATGTCGCGAGAGGTGATTTCGCAGACTGCAACCCCTATAAGAAAGCCGATTAAGAGCACGGCTAAGTTAAGCTCGATGCTAAGAGGTGCCAGTAAAAGCCACCAAATAGGCAAAGCTGCGAGTGTGCCAAAAGTACCGGGAGCTTTAGGCGCTAAGCCCGAACCTAAGCCGAAAGCGAGTAAATGAATCGGATTTTTTAAATTTGGTTGCATGCGCTTATCTGCTGTTAATTATAAATAAAGAATTGTTATTAAATGGTATCTATAGGGTCTATATCAATATGCCAACGCACTTTGCGAGTAGTGCTTTTGTCTAGATAGTTAATTAAAGAATCCATTAGAGCATGTAATACGGGTCTTCTTTCGGTAAAGAATTGCATCTGATAACGAAACTTACCTGCTTTGCGTTCCATTATAGATGGAAACGGTCCTAATACCCTAATAGGTGCGCTGGGTTCATGCGGGAAGTGGTGACGTAACCAATGCTGCACAAAACCGTTTGCTTGTTGCAATAATTGCACGGCTAAATGTTGGTCAACAGACTCGCTTCGTAATAAGGCCATGTATGAAAAAGGCGGCAGCTGTAGCGACTGTCGTTCTTGTAATAAGTTGAGTCCTAAACCGTGGTAGCCCTGCTCTAGCAGTAGATTTAAGGCAGGGTGATGTGCGTACATGGTTTGAATCCATACCTCTCCAGGCGACTCTTCGCGACCAGCACGACCAGCTACTTGATAAATAAGTTGAGCGCTATGCTCTAGACCACGAAAGTCGCTGCTAAATAAGCCACTGTCTGTCCCAAGTACCACCACCATAGTCACATCGGGGAAGTGGTGTCCTTTCGCTAGCATTTGCGTTCCAACCAAAATGCCAGCCCCGCCAATGTTGATTTTGTCATACATCTGGTCGAAGGCTTTTTTACCGCTGACCGTATCCCGGTCGATACGATGGATAGGGATGTCGGCAAAGATAGTGGTTAAATACTCTTGGATTTTTTCAGTGCCTAAACCTTGATCAACAAGCTGGTGGCCATGGCATTGTGGGCAAGTATTGGGAATAGGTTGTTGCCAGTCACAATGGTGGCAGTGCAGGCGTGGCGGATATTGGTGAACAGTTAAACGCGCATCACAATGCTGACACTCGGCTTGCCAGCCACAGTCTTGGCAAGCAATAAGCGGAGCAAAACCGCGACGGTTAATAAACACCAACACCTGTTTGTTGTTCTGAATATGCTCATGCATGGCGGCAATCACAGATTCAGCAAAGCCGGCAATCAAAGGCTGATTTAATATATCTTGCAGAATTAACCTGGGTGGTTTGGCATTGCCTGCCCGTTGGCTCAGTTTTAAATGAATGTATTTGCCGTCTAAGGCATTTCGAAGCGTTTCTAAGCTTGGGGTGGCAGACCCAAGTACGACCGGCACTTTTGCCTTGCTCGCACGAACCAGAGCAAAGTCGCGGGCAGAGTAACGTAAGCCATCTTGTTGCTTGAATGAGCCGTCGTGCTCTTCATCAATAATAATCAGCCCTAAGTCGGGCAGGGGAGTAAATACAGCTGAGCGCGTACCAATCAGAATACGTGCGTGGCCTTCTTTTGCTAAACGCCAACCTTGTAAGCGCTCACGGTCGTTCAATCCTGAATGAAGCAGGGCGATAGGAACCTCGAAGCGAGTTTGGAAGCGTTTAACCGTTTGCGGTGTTAATCCGATTTCAGGAACTAGCACTAATACTTGCTTGTTGTTCTGCAAAGCACTTTCAATTAGCTGCAAATAAACTTCGGTTTTTCCAGAGCCGGTCACCCCCTCGAGTAGACACGCCTGAAAGCGTCCAAGCTGTTGTTGCAAAACTATTAACGCTTGTTGCTGTTCAGAGTTAAGAGAAAGAGGGGCTTGTCGTTCGGCTGGTGTGCTAGGGATGGGTAGACGATAATGTTCCTCTACTAAACCTAGCTTTTCGAGAGATTGAATTTGCGCGCCACTAAAGCCTTGCTTAGTAAGTTGTGAGTGCGCCCATAGCGGTGCTTGGTTGAACAGTTGCCATAAGGCTTCCTGTTTGGTGCCCAACTTTTTAAACGGTGTTTTATTCAACTTTTTCCAAACACGCTCGTTAGCTTCATCTAAAGAGGCGCCTTGACGCAATAAGGTAGGTAGAAAGTGCTCTAATACTTCGCCGATACTGTGGTGATAATACTTAGCGAGCCACTGACAAAGCTCTATATCGCTATCGCTCAGTAAAGGTGTATCGTCTAAACGATCTAAAATAGGTTTTAGTTTGTTGGTAGGAACATCCGACTCTGAGCGGGTGCCTAAAACAATGCCGTGTAATGTTTGATTACCAAAAGAAACGCGAACGCGTGTTCCTGGTTGAAAGTCGTCCGCTTTGTCTTGCTCACGCGGTAAATAGTCGAAAAAACGACGTAAAGGGACAGGTAAGACTACGTTAATTACAAAAAAAGGCATGAAAAAAGTTTGCTGCAACCTAAGGCTCTGTTATTATGCGCGTCCTTGGTGCCTATGCAAGGGCAAACTTTGTAATTTATATAGTAGCGCGGTGCTTGTTGCGGTCTAATAAGTAGCGGCGTGAAGATTGGAGAAAGCATAATGCAAACAGATATTCATCCTCAGTATGGTGCCCTTGAAGCAACTTGTTCTTGCGGTAACGTAGTTAAAACTAACTCTACCAAATTAGGTACAATGCCTTTGGACGTATGTTCAGCATGTCACCCATTCTATACTGGTAAGCAGAAAGTACTTGATACCGGTGGTCGTATCGATCGCTTCAAAAAGCGTTTCGGTGGCTTCAAGAAGTAAGCTATCAAGCATAAAAAAACCCGCTCAGGCGGGTTTTTTTATGGGCGTAAGAAAATGATTTATTTAACCGTGCTTTCCCGATACAAAAGGATTGAACTGACGTTCTTGTCCAAAAGTAGACTCAGGGCCATGACCGGGAATAAAGGTAATGTCATCCCCTAAAGGAAATAGTTTGTTTTTAATGGAGCTAATGAGTTGGTCAAAGTTACCTTGTGGGAAATCAGTACGACCAATTGAGCCTTGGAATAATACATCGCCTACCCAAGCCAATTTATTTTCTTTGTTATAAAACACTACATGCCCTGGGGTGTGGCCTGGTGCATGAATGACCTCTAGCTGTAAATTACCTACCGATACGGTTTCACCATCTTCTAACCATTCATCCGGAACAAAGCTTTCTACTTGTTTAAAATTAAACATAGCAGCTTGTTGTGTTAAGCCTTCTAGCCAGAATAAATCGCCTTTGTGTGGACCAATAATAGGAATATTTAATTGTTCTGATAGGGTTTTAGCTGCGCCTGCATGATCAATGTGGCCATGTGTTAGTAGGATTTTCTCAGGGACAGCCTTCATTGCATTTAGCTGCTGAATAATGCGCTCAGTTTCACCGCCTGGGTCGACAATGGCTGCTTTATTGGTGGCTGTGCACATGGCAATAGAGCAGTTTTGAGCAAAAGGTGTAACGGGAACAATAGCAACAGACAGTGACATAGACAGACTCTTACAAAGTAAATAGGAGGTTTACAGTAGAATTAGCACAGTATAAGGCATAGAAGATAACAAGCATAAAAAAACCGGCCGTAGCCGGTTTTATAAACGCTAAGCGCTTATCGGTAGTTAGCCATTTCTTCAGCTAGCTCGTTAAACGCTTTACCAGCGCTAAACTTCTGCCATAACGCTTTATCGTTATCCATAGATGTTTTGATTGAGTGCTGTTGTAGTTTTTCATAAGACGCAGCGTCTAAGCCAACAACAACAACCATACCGCCAGTTGGAGTTGACATCTGACGAACAATTCTAGAACCCGCTAGAGACTCTTTAGTAACCTGTTTAGTTACAGAAGTGTTCACCATATCAACAGTTTCGCTGTCGGCAGAGCCTGTCGTTTCGGCGTATTGTTTGATCATGTTTTGAACTTCTGCACGGTAAGTTTGAGCCAGTTCAACACGAGCAGCTGTAGCAGCCATTTGTTTCATAAAGTTTACGCCAGCGGCTGATTTGTCAGCATAGCCAACCGCTGAAAGCTCGATGCCATCAACAGGAGCGCCACATACCCAAGCTGGAGCAGGTTGGTTAGAGCCGTCAGCAAATACACATTCGGCAACAGGTTCTGTTTTTGGTGAGCTTGCACAGCCAACCAGTAAAGCACCGGCCATTAAGGCCATAGGTAAAGCTAGTTTCATAATCATCTCCTTGATGGCATCGATGCCCACTTAGGGCTTTTTGTGAATCGAGGATAACGGAAGCGCTTTAAAATACCAACCTCCGAATCCAAAAAATATATAGTTATTAGTGCTGGTGGCCGCCTACTCCATGGGCGTGACCATGCGCCACCTCTTCTGGGTCGGCTTGACGTACATTCACTATATCAACTTCAAAGCGAATGGTTTTATCCGCCAATGGGTGGTTGATATCGACATCAGCCATAAAGCGACCCATTTTAATAATGGTTACTTGTTGAGTGCCATGATCTGTTTGAACCCAAGCTTTCATGCCTTTTTTCCATTTTTTTGCTCCTTGCAGATGCTTCACTGGAATGCGTGCTACGGCATCTTCTTTGCGAGTGCCATAGGCTTGGTCGGGCGTTAATGTAAAGCTAAGGTGTTCACCTTCTGTCTTACCCTCTAGCTCTTTTTCAAAGCTAGCTAGCATGTTGTTGTGACCGTGTAGATAAGCGACAGGGTCTTTTTCCTCGGTTTTTTCAATAAGATTGTTGTCTTGATCAAAAAGGCTGTAATGCAGTTGTACGACTGTGTCTTTGCTGATGTTCATATAAAGGCTTCAACTAAAATTAAAAGAATATTTTTAAGTGCAGACTAATCTACCACTTGAATTATTATCAAGCACCCCCATATTTTCTCCATACATGTTTTAACAGGAAAAAAAGATGACCACTATTGTTTCAGTTCGCCGTGGTGATGAAGTTGTTATTGGTGGTGATGGCCAAGTGTCATTAGGCAACACCGTAATGAAAGCAAACGCGCGCAAAGTACGTCGTTTATACAACGATAAAGTGTTAGCAGGTTTTGCAGGCAGCACCGCAGATGCGTTTACCCTGTTTGAAAAGTTTGAGGCACAATTACAAAAGCATAACGGCCAACTGACACGCTCAGCCGTAGAGTTGGCGAAAGAATGGCGGTCAGACAGAGCGTTACGAAAGTTAGAAGCCATTTTGGCCGTGGCCGATGAGACCGCTTCGTTAATTATTACCGGTAATGGTGATGTGTTACAGCCAGAACATGACCTTGTTGGTGTAGGGTCGGGCGGCAACTTTGCATTAGCAGCAGCCAGAGCGTTGTTGGAAAACACCGACTTAAGCGCCACAGAAATCGTTGAGAAAAGTTTAAATCTGGCGGCCGATATTTGCGTATTTACCAACGGCAACCTCACCATTGAAAGCCTGAAAACTGGAGAGAATTCATGAGTCAGATGACCCCGCGTGAAATTGTTCACGAGCTAGATCGTTTTGTTATCGGTCAAAGTGAAGCAAAGCGAGCCGTCGCTATTGCATTACGTAACCGCTGGCGTCGTATGCAGCTGCCTGAAGAGCTGCGTGATGAAGTGTCTCCTAAGAATATTTTAATGATAGGGCCTACCGGTGTTGGTAAGACGGAAATTGCACGTCGTTTAGCTAAGCTAGCTAACGCGCCTTTTATTAAAGTAGAAGCAACAAAGTTTACCGAAGTCGGTTATGTGGGTAAGGATGTTGAATCCATCATTCGCGATCTTGTCGAAACCGGCGTTAAGTTACTACGTGAGCAAGAAATGGCACGCGTGTCATCGCGCGCAGAAGTGGCCGCAGAGGAGCGTATTTTAGACGCACTACTTCCACCGGCGCGTCCTGCCACCAGTTGGGATACTACTGAAGAGCCTGTAAAAGAAGATTCAAGCACGCGTCAGATCTTCCGTAAAAAGTTACGTCAGGGCGAGCTAGACGATAAAGAAATTGAGATAGACGTCGCCCAAGCTACCGCTAATGTAGAAATTATGGCGCCTCCTGGTATGGAAGAAATGACCAGCCAATTACAAGGCATGTTTGCCAATTTAGGTGGCGACAAAAAGAAAAAGCGTAAGCTGAAAATTAAAGAAGCCATGAAGCTGCTGGTTGATGAAGAAGCCGGCAAAATGCTTAATATGGAAGAAGTTAAAATACGCGCCGTTGAATTAGTCGAACAAAACGGCATTGTCTTCCTAGATGAAATTGACAAAGTCGCTAAGCGTAATGAAAGTGGCTCGGGCGGTGATGTATCACGCGAGGGCGTTCAGCGAGACTTATTACCCTTAATCGAAGGGTCAACGGTGAGTACGAAATATGGCATGGTCAAAACGGATCATATCTTATTTATTGCGTCGGGAGCTTTCCATTTAGCCAAGCCATCAGATCTAATTCCAGAGCTTCAGGGGCGCTTGCCAATTCGTGTTGAGTTAACTGCTTTAACGCCTGATGACTTTGAGCGAATTCTAATCGAACCAAAAGCATCATTAACCAAGCAATACAAAGCTTTGTTAGCAACTGAAGGTTTGGATGTCGACTTTACCCCAGATGCAATTAAGCGTATTGCTGAAATCGCTTTTGAGGTTAACGAAAACACAGAAAATATTGGTGCACGTCGCCTGCATACTATCTTAGAGCGCTTGCTTGAACATGTTTCGTTTGAAGCCACCGATCTAACTGATCCGGTTGTTATAGATGCGGCTTATGTAAATGAGCAGCTAGCGGGCATAGTACAAGATCAAGACTTGAGTCAGTTCATCTTATAAGCGACTTAAGTACTAATGGTAGACTTTTACATACCGCCTTCGGGCGGTTTTTTTGTGTTTGTCATTCCGCTGTCACTCTTGAGAAGGATAGTGTCACTGTCGTTAAAATGGCTATAAAGGTATGATGTGCGATATATATTTGATAATAAGTGAACGTTCACTTATGTGTAGGGTCTTACAATGGTTCCAATAGGTATAAAAGTTAAAAAAGCGAGCCAAGTGCTGGTGCTTACTTATGAAGACGCCGAGTTCGAGCTGTCTTATGAGTTTCTTCGAGTTCACTCTCCTTCTGCAGAAGTCCGTGGCCACGGTGGTGGTGAAGGCATACTGCAATTCGGTAAAAAAGACGTTGGCTTGTTGGCTGTTGAGCCGGCAGGTAATTACGCGCTAAAGCTCACTTTTGATGACGGTCATGACACAGGTCTGTATGATTGGAACTACCTGCGCCACTTATGCGAAAACCAAACCAGCATGTGGGCAGAATATAAGGCTCGATTGGAGCGAGAAGGCAAAAGCCGAGAATCAGCTACAATTAACTTTAAAGCTTTATAAAACAATTATTTATGTAGGAGTTTCCGTTGACGGATTCCAAATCGAAAAAAACAAAAATCACAATAAAAGACCCAAACGCAGCAACAGAAGCAGAGAAGTACGAAAACCCTGTTGCCAGCCGTGATGCATTGCTGATGGTATTAGAAGCCTTAGGCCGCCCAGCGACGCACGAAGAAGTATGTGAAGCATTGTCAGAAACAGATGAAGATCGTGTAGAAGCGATTCGCCGCCGTTTGATTGCAATGAGCCGTGATGGTCAGCTAATCAGTAACCGCCGCAGTCAGTTTGTTCCAATTGATAAAACCGATTTAATCATCGGTAAAGTACAAGGCCATCCAGACGGTTTTGGCTTTGTCTTGCGTGATGACGCCGATGACGTGCATTTGTCTATGCGTCAAATGAGCAAAGTATTCCACGGTGACCGTGTTGCCGTTCGTATTATCGGCTACGATCGCCGTAACCGCCCAGAGGGGCGAATTGAAAAAGTATTAGAACGCAACACTCAAACAGTTGTTGGTCGTTTTTATGACCAAGCCGGTTTCGGCGTAGTGCAGCCAGACAGTAAGCGCGTAACCCAAGAAATCTTAATTACACCAGACGGCAGAAATAACGCCGAGCATGGCCAGTTCGTGGTGGTGAAGATTACCCAACAGCCGCAATCGGGCGGTTTACCCATGGGTGAAATCATAGAAGTGCTTGGTAACCATATGGCACCCGGCATGGAAATAGATGTGGCAATTCGTAGTCACAATTTGCCACATGAATGGCCGAAAGAAGTACTGTCGGAAGTTGAAAACATTCCCGATCAAGTTACTGAAGAAGAAGCACAAGAGCGTATCGACTTGCGTCATTTACCTTTTGTGACCATCGATGGCGAAGACGCCAAAGATTTTGACGATGCGGTCTATTGTAAGCGTAATAAAAGCACCGGTGGCTGGCGCTTATTTGTTGCCATTGCCGACGTTTCTCACTATGTCACAGTGGGCAGTGCGCTAGATAAAGAAGGCTATGGACGGGGTAACTCAGTGTATTTCCCTGAGCATGTATTACCCATGTTGCCAGAAGCATTGTCTAACGGAATATGTTCATTAAACCCTGAGGTTGACCGCTTAGTTATGGTGTGTGAAATCACTATCTCTAAAGCCGGTAATATCTCGGGCTATCAATTTATGGAAGCCGTCATTCATTCACATGCTCGCTTAACCTATAACAAGGTTTGGGCAATGGTGAACCCTGAAGGTGATGAAGAACAACAATTGTGGCGTAAGCAATACGCCAACGTAGTTGATCATGTTGATGCTTTATACGGTTTATATAAAAAGCTTAGAGAGCGCCGTGAAGCACGAGGTGCATTAGACTTCGAAAGCACCGAAACACGCATAGTGTTTGATTCAGAGCGTAAGATTCAGCAAATAGTCCCAACCACCCGCAATGACGCTCATATGCTTATTGAAGAGTGCATGCTGGCGGCAAACCAATGCGCAGCAAGCTTCTTGTTACGTAATAAAATACCGTCTTTGTATCGTGTACATGCGGGGCCAAGTACTGAAAAACTCACGACCTTACAGTCGTTCTTAGGTGAGCTTGGCTTATCGTTAAGTACGGGTACAGAAGACCCTACGCCACAAGACTTCCAAGCGCTGCTAGCCAGGGTGGCAAATCGCCCTGACTCACGTCTTATTCAAACAGTCATGCTGCGCTCATTAAGTCAGGCGGTATATCAGCCAGAAAACGAAGGCCATTTTGGTTTAGCGTTTAAGGCGTACACCCATTTTACCTCGCCTATTCGTCGTTACCCAGACCTGCTTATTCACCGTGGTATTAAAAGCGTGATTCGCAGTCAGCGTGAAAGCAAACAAGTTAGACGTGCAGAAAATGCTAAGCCTTTAGCACAGAAGAAAATTTATCCTTACGACTTAGGCGCTATGGCGCATATGGGTGAGCATTGCTCTATGACTGAGCGTCGTGCCGATGAAGCGACTCGTGATGTTGTCGACTTCTTGAAGTGCGAATATATCAGCAGTCGTGTCGGTGAAGAGTTTGAAGGGGTTATTACCGCCGTTACCAGCTTTGGTCTGTTTGTCGAATTGAAAGATGTGTATGTCGAAGGTCTTGTGCACGTGAGTACGCTGGCCAGTGACTTCTATCAATTCGATCCAGTGAAGTACCGTTTAATAGGTGAGCGTACACGACGTACTTACCGCCTAGGCGATAGCTTATGGGTCAAAGTCGTGGGTGTTAATTTAGAAGATAAGAAAATTGATTTTGAATTAGCTTCATCTCCTGAAAATAAAGATAAAATTACACCCGTCATAGATACTGATGCTGTGCCACGTGTGCGTATTAAAAAGTCAGACGGTACCGTTGAAGAAAAAGAGTTAAAGCCACACAAGGCCTCTAAGAAATCGTCTAACAAACCGGCCGGTAAAAAGCCCTTTGGTAAGAAACCAACCGGTAAGAAAAAGTCGGCAAAGAAACCAAAGCCGAAAAAAGCTAAATAACAAACTAGAGCCAGATAATGAAATTAGAACCCGTTTATGGCTTGCATGCCGTGACGACCCTACTTGAGCGCAGTCCAGAGCAAATCATGGAGCTGTGGCTGCTTAAAAATCGTAACGACAAGCGCATGCAAAAAGTGATTGACCTCGCTAATGCACAGCAGATTGCAGTGCGCGAAGCCGATAAAGGTTTGATGAACCAAAAGACCGAAGAGGCGAATCACCAAGGCGTGATCGCTTGGCGCAAACCAAGACAAAATATAACTGAAAAGCACTTGCCAGGGATCTTAGATAATCTGACAGGTACGGCTTTAATTTTAATATTGGATGGCGTTACCGACCCGCATAACTTAGGTGCCTGCTTACGTACCGCCGATGCCGCCGGTGCGCAGCTAGTGTTAGCTCCTAAAGACCAATCGGCACCATTAAACGCTACAGTAGCTAAGGTTGCCTGTGGTGCAGCCGAAGTGGTTCCTTATATTCAGGTAACCAACCTTGCGCGCACCATGAAAGAGCTGCAAGAACGTGGTATCTGGATTATCGGTACTGCTGGTGAAGCAGACCAAGATATTTACCAGCAAGACCTAACCGGCCCTGTCGCTTTAGTGATGGGTGCAGAAGGCAGCGGTATGCGTCGTTTAACCCGTGAAAAGTGCGACTTCTTGGCCAATATTCCTATGGCCGGTGAAGTAAGCTCGGTGAACGTGTCTGTCGCCACCGGCATTTGTTTGTTTGAAGCCGTGCGTCAGCGTAAAGCTTAAGTTAACAGGCAGAGTTAACGTTTGAATGAGTGGGTTGTTAAACTATTTAATGACCCTATTAATTATTTAATGTTATAAGTCACACTTAGTTACTTAAATAAAAAAGCCGAATATTAAAAGTGCGTATTACTAAGCAAAAACCAACCATCTGGTTGATGTTAGCCACCTTACTGTTAAGCAATGCTATTGTTGCTTGGCACAGTGGTGCGCACTATTTTGAAAATCAAGCCAATACTGATTACAGCCAATTTCAGCAGCCCGCTGATACAAAGTTACAGACCACAGCGTCTGTACAGGCATCACAAAAAGCCCCAGCCTCAACCACACAGATTCATACAGAGCTTTGTGATATTGGCGTACTGGCCCAAGGCTTTGCTACTGCTGTTACCGGCTCGTTTAACCTACCAACTTTGGCCGCACCTTCGTTTTGGTTGCGTCTACACAAGCCTGCTCTGGCTGTTGCTCGCTTAATTTTTTCGCGTGATGCTCGCGCCCCTCCTATTGCTCTCTCATAAATTTCAAAACACCTTAATTTAAACTAATTTTATAAAATTGAGTTGCAGCCGTCTTGCGCCTGCACGAGAGAGACCTATGCGTAAATTATTTACTACAGCATCGCTGTTGGCTGTAGCCAGCAGTGTTGGCAGCCTTAATGCGGCCGCCAATGAAACCCAACTAAGCCAAGTACAGGTTACCGCCAGCGGCCAGCAAAGCGTGGCCAATACCTATTTAGACAGCGATAAAATAGACCGGATAAAATCCACTAACTTAGGCGAAACTTTAAACCAGCTGCCGGGCATACAAAGTGCCTCCATGGGGCAGGCGGTAGGTCGCCCCGTCATTCGAGGTTTGGACGGTGCCCGCGTGCAAATTACCGAAAACGGTTTAAGCACCAGTGATGCTTCCAGCATGAGCCAAGACCATGGCGTTAGTATTGAACCCTTCTTAGCCAATAGCATAGAAGTATTAAAAGGTGCCAAAGCGCTTGAATACGGTTCAGGCCATCCGGGTGGTGTGGTTAATGTCGATAACGGCCGAATTCCTACTCAGTTACCCGAAGAAAAACTCAACGGCCGTTTTGAAAGCCGTTTAGACAGCGTATCCAAAGGCCATACTCAAGCTTTGCGTTTGGATGCCAGTCAGAATAATGTGGCGCTGCACTTAGATGGCTTATACCGCAACCATAATGACTACAAAACCCCTGCGGGCACTCAATACAACAGCTATATCAAAACCAAGAACGGTGCCGTTGGCCTGTCGCTGGTGGAAGATTGGGGCTATGTCGGTGCCAGTGCCTCACGTTACTTAAATGATTACGGCGTACCTTCAGAAGAGGGTGTTTATATCCCCATGCAGCAAAACCGTTACGAAGTGAAAAGCCGTGTGCTGCAGCCCTTCGGCAACATTCAAGCATTGCAGGCAATCGAACTTGAATACGCCCATACCGACTATCAGCACCAAGAAGTAGAAGAGGGCGATGTTGAATCTGAATTCACCAACCAAACCAACGAAGTGCGCATACAATTAGAGCATAAACCCTTTGCTGGCTGGCAAGGCAAGCTCGGTGGTCAGTGGACCAATCAGCATTTTGCCGCCTTAGGTGAAGAAACCTTCGTACCTAAAACTCAGACGCAAATACAGGGCTTATTCTTATACGAAAAAGCCCAGTTCGACCGCCTAAGCGTCGATTTTGGTGCGCGTATCGACCAGCATAAAAAACAGACGCAAGGTTTGGACGAAAAACGTTTCTACCCGCACAGCGTTGCCACCGGCTTTACTTGGAGCTTTCAAGAGCTCTGGGACTTAAGCTTAGAGTTAGAACGTAATCAGCGTGCGCCCAGTGACGAAGAACTTTACGCCAACGGCCCGCACCATGCGTCACATACCTATGAGACAGGCAACCCTAACCTAGTAGAAGAAACTGCCAACCAAATAGAATTAGGACTGCACTTTCAAAACTATCTTATCGAAACCAGCCTGTCCGTGTACGCTAATTATTATCAAGATTTTATCTACTTAGCCGACACCCAACGCCCTGATAAAGACGGCATGCCCCAAAGAGACTGGCAACAACAAAATGCCCTCTTTAGAGGGGCAGAAGCACAAGCCACCTTCTTCTTAAAAGAAGGCGTTAATGGTCGTTGGAGCATCAACACCTACGCTGACTACGTGCGTGCCACCTTTAAAGACAATGGCAATGTCCCCCGTATACCCGCAGCACGCCTAGGCGCTAGCTTGCAATGGCAAAATGATGCTTGGTACTTCGATGTGGGTGGCGTACAGTATTTTCAGCAGAGCGACATTGCTGACAATGGAACTAATAGCCCAAGTTACCGCCTAATAGACATGCACTTAAATTGGAAACTCATCGACCGCATGGACAGCAGCGTAGAAGTGTATCTCGAAGGTAAAAACCTCAGCAATCAAACTATCCGACCGGCAACTTCACTTTTCAAAGATGAAATCTTGCTGCCGGGTAGAAACGTCGCCGCTGGTGTACGTATCCAATTTTAAAATCAAATAATCAAACGAGAACAGTTGATAGGTTAAACCTATCGACCTCTTAGATAAGATTAATTTAACTTATTGAAGAGAAGTCTCTACTATAGGAACTGTTCTCAAAACTAACCAATGGAGCAACAATATGATTAATACAGAAATCAAACCATTTTCAGCTACCGCATTCAAAAACGGTGAGTTTGTAGAGATTACTGAAGCAGACGTTAAAGGTAAGTGGGCAATTTTCTTTTTCTACCCAGCAGACTTCACCTTTGTATGTCCGACCGAACTAGGCGACTTAGCCGATAAGTACGAAGAACTACAAAAGCTAGGCGTTGAAGTGTACTCAGTTTCAACAGACACACACTTCTCTCACAAAGCGTGGCACGATACTTCAGACACCATCGGTAAAATTAAATACTACATGGTAGGTGACCAAACCGGCACCATCACCAACAACTTTGGTGTAATGCGTGAAGGTCAAGGTCTAGCAGACCGTGCTACTTTCTTGATCGACCCACAAGGTGTTATCCAAGCCATGGAAATCACTGCAGAAGGTATTGGTCGTGATGCAGATGACCTAATGCGTAAAGTAAAAGCAGCGCAATACGTTGCCGCTAACCCAGGTGAAGTATGTCCTGCTAAGTGGAAAGAAGGTGAGGCGACATTGGCTCCTTCTTTAGACTTAGTCGGCAAAATCTAATTTGGTT
>CALJVD010000131.1 GCA_937974825.1 uncultured Oceanospirillaceae bacterium
TTTTTATCTCGTCTATATGAGTAAAACAAGGTTTCTTGCGCATAGGTGCAGGGGAGTTCATTTTCTGCTACTGATGAAAACGGTTTAAGTAGGTGTGTGCCTGGCTGCGCTTCATTAAAGAGCGCTTGGTAAATGTCAGTAACACCTGCGTGTTTTAGCTGTTCATAGGCTAAACGGTATAAGTGCGCGAAGTATTTACCTGCGTTGCCTTGGTTAAAACAGGCGTCACTTGCCCAAGGGAAGGCGTCTTTTACTTCTGCCCCCACTTCAAAATGTGGCTGACCAATAGCCGCCCCAAAACACACAATAACGTCGGCTGGGCGCTTAAAGGTGATAAGGGTATTCAATAACACACCCTCGGCCAACCCACGCCAACCTGCATGAGCAGCCGCTACTTGGCTACCGTCTTTTGCGGCAAATAGTACTGGCAAGCAATCGGCGGTTAATACGGCACAAGCTAAGTTCTTTTGTTGGGTGTATGAGGCATCGGCATCAGGGGCGCTTTGAGTAGTGACGCCATCCACTACCAATACTTCGTTACCATGTACCTGGTTTAACCATTGAATCGCATTTACCGACAAGCGCGTTTGCAGCTGCTGACGGTTGTGTAACACATGCTCGGGGTTGTCTTCTACATGCACGCCAAGATTGTTGGTCGCAAAAGGCGGTAACGAGACACCGCCTTCTTTGGTTGTGAAGTGAATGCTTACATTATTAGGAAAAGGGTTATCCGTCATTGCATCCACCTTGTAGGGTCAATAGTCTTCGTCTGCGGCCAAGGCGGCCAATAACTCAAGAAAGTCTTCAGGCAAATCGGTTTCCCACTCTAACCATTCTTCTGTATGCGGGTGAATTAACCCTAGCTTACGCGCATGCAGCGCTTGGCGCGTAAAGCTTAGCAGTGTTTCACGTAACTGTGCGCCTATGCCTTTGGTTAAACGCGTACGCGCGGCGTAGGTGGCATCACCAATAAGCGGATGGTTAATGTGCGCCATGTGCACACGTATTTGGTGTGTACGTCCGGTTTCTAATTGCACACGCACATGGGTATGGCTGGCAAACTTTTTCACCACTCGATAGTGAGTGACCGCTTCTTTACCCATAGGTGTTACGGCCATTTTTGTGCGCTGCGTGCCATGACGACCAATAGGTTGCTCAATAACACCTCCACCGGTCATTTGACCTTGCACCACGGCTTCGTACTCACGATGCATGCTGCGGTCTTGTAACTGATTAACCAAGTGATTTTGCGCCGGCAAGGTTTTGGCGACCACTAATACGCCCGAAGTGTCTTTATCAAGGCGGTGCACTATGCCTGCCCGTGGAATATTTTTAAGCGTTGGGCAATGAAACAATAAGGCATTTAATAAAGTGCCTTCACTGTTGCCGGCGCCGGGGTGCACCACTAGGCCCGCTGGCTTGTTAATAACTAAGATATGATCGTCTTCGAAAATAATATCTAACGGAATATCTTCTGCTTCCCAAGTGCCTTCGGCTTCTAGTTCGGCTTCAAGGGTTAGAGTTTCTCCGCCCACCAGCTTGTCACGACCACGAAGCTGCTTTTCATCTGCCGTTA
>CALJVD010000132.1 GCA_937974825.1 uncultured Oceanospirillaceae bacterium
CCTTCAATCAACGGCACTAAACGGAAACCGCGTTGAATAGCCCCGACATCACTGCTTTTCAGTTTAATATCTAATAACTCTGTTAGGTGACTCCCCTCTGTCAATGTCCACTGCAGTTGACCTAATATATTCAATCCATACAAGTCACTATCTAGAATATCAACCAAAACACCATTAGTCAGAGGTTGTGTCTTTAAGTACCAACGCCCGTAATGACGACCACCGACGAAAAACTCTTTAATGTTTGCATCCATCTCAGGAATATCTGTCGGATTAAAATCGGCGAGTCGGTCTATCGATTCAGAGTCAGCATCTTCAGAGACTGTGTCTATTACGGCCGTTGAATCGGGCTCGGGCAGCAACAGATAATCAAGATTTAACAGCATGGGCCCTTTGTTAATGGGCACATCAATCAAGCCCTTAACCACCGAGCTATCAACTTCTGTTTTCCAATAATCCTGACTAGGTTTTACTAACACATGTGTATTACCTAAAGCGGTATCTAATACAGTTAAGTCGCTAAAGAGCAAATCCACACTTTGAATCACTTCATTAACAGGCGCAGCTGCTGTGGTATTAGTTTCATTACCACTAAACTCAAGCAGGCTAGCCCACCACTCCTCAAAGACAACGGGCTTTTCTACTGAACCTTTAATTTCAATACCAGAACCACTAGGGAGCTGTGCATAACCACCGCCTAAAACAATCTGCCCACGCGGTGTTTGGTCACCCGTGAGTGCAAACTCTGCACGCACGTTTTGATCATAGTTCGCTCTAAGAATATTGGGCGTACCAGCTTCTAAGCGAACCTTTAATGAGCGCGACTGGTTCGCTGTTTTCTTATAAGGCTGAGGAAGCTTAATGGTTGTACCTAGTAAATCTGAGGTGACTTGTAGCTCGGTCTTCCCACCCGATAACATGAGGTTCACATCGTAATCTAACTGGCCTTGTATCGGCTCAAATATGCTTATCTTTTGCCATTGATGGAAACTCTGCCACTGTGCATTACCCTTACCTTGCAGCACTAAACTTAATTGGTTATCAGCTGCCCGCGTTGAATTAAGGCGCACCTTAAAAGGACCGCCCAACACATGACCTTCAAGTGCATCGGATTGCAAGGAGTGCTGAGTGCTATAGGCAATTTTTCCGGTTAAGTGAGTTAACGACAGATTTAAATCGGACAGATAGAGGCTGTTATCTTTAACCTCAGATTCTAATGCTATTTGCGGTTCAATATCGGGTTGGTTAAAGGATAATCCTAACTCAAAATTAGTATTGTGCTCACCGCTTGCTTTCCAACCATCCAAGGCATGACCAACTGCATCTTGCAAAGGAGTTTCGGTAAAGTAACGAAAGCCCGCGGTAGTATCGCCTTGAATATTAGCCTTTACTTTTAAATGTCCGTCCTGCAAAACAGCCTGTCCTTGGCGAATCTTTCCTCCTAGTGTCGTCCCTGAAGTTATGTTCGCTTTAAGGTCTGCTGTATCGAGATATAACGAACCTTGCAGATCGGTCACCCTTGGCCATTCTTCCAGATAGGTAACAGCTGCTTGATCGTAATTTAATGAGAGTAATGAGCTTAGACTGGTGTCTTGTGCGTCCGCACCTATACCCGTTTTCAAGAGGTAAACGACATCGCTAATTTTACCCTGTAAGTTAGCACTGCTTAACCAGTTAAAAACACCATCGCCAACAAGGTCAGGTACCAACTGGGTATGCAATCGAATAGGCGCTTCGGGCAAGGCAACTAATAGCCCAAGACTCATTTCCGTGTCACTCTGACGTGGAAACAGCATATTCAGCTCAAGACTAAAAGGCCAAGATAAATTGGTATCTACGTTATCTTGAAGACTGGCTTGAGCGTTTTCCAGTTGCAGCTCGGCATGGTCAGGGAATATTTGCCAACGCAAATCCCCCTGCAAACTATTGACTTGCCAAGTAGGAGTAAACACATGAGGTAGGTGCAGCCCTACATCTTGGTTTTGAATGGTAACCAACCCGGCTTGGGGCTGTAGATGAAGCTGAGCGTTTATTCCAGAAATTTTAGGAATACCAGCAAACGCTTTAGCATGAATATTTTCTAAAGAGGCCCGTACATCAAACTTCCAGCGATCTTCTGTTTGATCCTTTAAAATCGAAAACCGTACATCTTTCGCTATTCCGGTTGGCGCCGTACCATCAATAAAATAAGCAATTTTCTCAGGCAGAACTTTGTAACGCTCTAATAACTCTCGAGCTTGCTGCACATCCAGCTCTTTAATACCGACCTGCCAAGCTTTTTGTGAAGCTAAACTGATCTCGCTTAACTGAATACTATTAAGCGGTAAGGATTCAGCAAAGCGCGGTAGCATCTGTAAGTGCCAGTCATTATTACTGTGTTTACCGGCCATCAATAGAGTGCCGTCACTTAGGGTAAACTCATCGTCTGCGACACCTAACACTAACTTAGTCACATTGCTGTTGAGATACACAGACTCTAGGTTGCCATTGCGAACATTCAACCAACCTTGAGCCGCTCCTTGTAAGTGCTTAATGCGCACACCATCAATGTTGTCAGTGGCCAACCAGCTCGACCAATCTTGCTCTTCCAGATTAACGTATACGCGCCCATGCTGATTTTTCCAGGGCCATAAATCGCCGTCTAAGAATGCTTGTACGCGAATATTAGAAGTTGTTTCATGCCCCCAGGCTAAATCAACATTTAATTCATGCTGTCCACCCTGACTGCGCCAACGCAATTGATGTAAGTCGAAGCTGTCGGCGGCACGATCGAGGGTTACGATTTGTGCTTCAATATCGTTCAGTAAGATGTATTGCTGTAACAACAGCCAATCGGCAATAACTTGTGCGTTATTGTTTTCTTCTCTGTTTTTCTTATCGTCTAAATGAAAGATCCAATCGGGGGTAATTTCCCAATCGCTTTCTGAGATTTGAGTTACTTGACCGTAAGTGCCGCTGACAACGATACGTTCAAAGACTGGTGTACGATAAAACACTGTGGCGCTAAGGTTCAATTCGGCACTAACGTAGCTAAAAGTGAGTCCTTGCTCACCACCGATTTGTAGACCTTCTATCTCTAAGACAGGTGATAACCCTTGCCAACCACCCTGAATAGAACTCATGGTAACAGGCTGACGTAAGCGCTCACTGAGCCATTGCTCAATATCGGTTTGTTTGGTTTCTAAAAGCGGCATCAACTGGCGCCCCACACTGGTGTAGAGCGCTAATAAAACCAATGCCATAACGACAGTGACCCATAACTGCCGCCAAAACCAACGTAAGAGGCTCATATCACCTCATTGCAGGATAATATCGTACTGATCTTGAACATATTGCTCTTCCACCTGTAACTTAATGGCTTTTCCCATAAAGGCCTCTAAGTCTGCCAGTGCATTACCATCTTCATCAAGCAAACGATCGACCACCGCTTGGCTGGCTAAGATTAAATAAGTACCCGCTCCGTAGGCACGCTCTTCACGCAATAACTCTCTAAAAATTTCATAGCACACGGTTTCTACGGTTTTTACAGAGCCCCGCCCATCACAATGTGGGCAGCACTCCATCAACATGTGCTCTAAGCTCTCGCGTGTGCGTTTACGCGTCATCTCTACCAAGCCTAGACCTGATACTCCGCTTATCTTAGTTTTAGTATGATCCTTCTCTAGCACTTTTTCTAACATGCGCAATACTTGTCGCTGATGTTCAGCATCGGTCATGTCAATAAAGTCTAGAATGATAATGCCACCTAAGTTGCGCAGTCGCAGTTGACGACCAATTGCGGTAGCCGCTTCTAAATTGGTTTTAAAAATCGTTTCTTCTAGATTTTTGCGTCCGACAAAGCCTCCGGTATTAACATCAATGGTTGTCATGGCTTCAGTTTGATCAATCACCAAATAGCCGCCCGACTTTAGCGGTACTTTTTGCTCTAATGCTCGCTGAATTTCATCTTCAACACTGTACAGTTCAAAAATAGGGCGCGGACCTTGATAATATTCAATACGATCGCCGATCTCAGGAATATATTGCTCAGTAAACTGAGACAGCTTTTGATAAGTCTCACGCGAGTCGACCAACACCTTGCTGACTTCTGGCCGTACATTGTCACGCAGTGTACGCAACGATAAGGGCAGCTCTGAGTAAATCAGGGTGGCATTAGGGCTTTCCTTCATGCGCTCTTCAAGCTTGCGCCACAGGCGTTGTAAATAGCGGATATCGGCAAGAATTTCTTCTTCACCCACACCTTCAGCCGCTGTTCGCAGTATGTAGCCCGCCCCTTGGTCAGCAAAACCTTCATCTTCTAAACACTTATTCACTAGCGCCTTTAAGCGCTCGCGCTCTTCTTCACCCTCAATTCGCTGCGACACGCCAATATGATCTGTTTTGGGCATGTATACTAAGTAACGGGAAGGAATAGAAAGCTGTGAGGTCAGTCTGGCTCCTTTGGTATTAATAGGGTCTTTAGTCACCTGCACAATAATGCTTTGGCCTTCGTGCACTAATTGACTGATGGGCGTATTGGCATCTCCGCCTAGTTCATTAACATGAATAAACGCTGTTCGCTCTAAACCTATTTCAACAAATGCGGCTTGCATGCCAGGCAATACACGTACGATTTTGCCCTTATAAATATTACCGACAATACCCAGATGATTCGTACGTTCAATAAAGATTTCTTGTAATACACCGTTCTCAACTACTGCCACACGGGTTTCAGTAGGTGTCACGTTCATTAGAATTTCAGCATCCATTACTATTTCTGCCATATAGGAACATTAAACTGCTCTAGCATTTCGGCAGTTTCAGTTAACGGTAAGCCTACCACATTAGAATAACTGCCACTGATACGCTCAACTAAGATAGCACCAAAGCCTTGTATGGCGTAAGAACCTGCTTTATCGAGGGGTTCTTGTGTGGCCACATAGTTGGCAATCTGCTTATCGGTTAGATGCTTAAACCACACATCAGTTGCAACCGTTTTAACCTGTAGCTTTTGAGCACAGACAATAGCCACAGAAGTTAATACCTGATGCTTCTGACCTGACAGCATCGCTAACATAGTTTTAGCATCCGCAGCATCAACGGGCTTGGTTAAAATAGTATCATTAAAACTAATGCAGGTATCGGACGCTAGAATAGATCTTTGTGGGTATTCTTTGGCAACGGCTAAAGCTTTCTCTTTCGCCATACGGGCTACATAGGTAGTCGCCTGCTCATCGTCACAAGGGGTTTCGTCGATGGACCTGACAACCACCTCAAAAGGTACACCAATTTGCTCTAAGAGCTCTCTTCGTCGTGGTGAGGCCGACGCTAGAATTAACGTCATTTAAAACTAAATTTACTGGTAATAATAGAAAACAGTGCGCGCAACCAAATCCAAATTAAGGCGGTGCTCACTACTGGCTGCCAAATAGGCACAAAGGAATCACTGGATACGGCCCATAACGCCAGGTTGCCAACCAGTTGGTTGACAACGACTAAAGCAATGACGACTAGGCTTAACAATAAATCATTAAACCGCTTGAGTTTACGCCAAAGCGCTTGCAGCAAGGCAATATAAATAGTGAGTGTTAGTACGTGATACCCCAGCAATTGGTGATGTTCAACATCAAGTAGCAAGCCAATGGGGAGGGCAACCCATACACCGAACCAATGCGGTGAATGTAAGACCAACAAGGTTATAAATAACAGCATCCATGGCGGCTGAAACCAAGATAGCATCTCTGGCATCGGCAAGTGCTCTAGTACAAAACCTAAGCCAAAAAATAGTAAGGTGGAACTTACGGCTCTTAGGGTCATTTCTCTGGCCGCCAAATGTCTTTCGAAGGTACGCGTCCGGCACCTTGGTTAAATACAAGCAAGAGGTAACGACTGCGATCTAAACTGGCACTAGGCTTGGCTTTTACCACCGCAAATGATTGTCCAGGAATAATCTCAACCGAGGTAACGGTCGCTACCGGATACCCTTTAGGATAGCGTTCACCCAATCCAGAGCTCACTAATAAATCTCCGGGTACTATATCTGCTGTCGTCGCCACATGCGCAAGCTCTAGTTCGGATAAGGATCCAGTTCCAAGCGCTATACTGCGCACACCATTACGATTTACCTGTACCGGAATAGCGTGGTTAGCATCGGCAATCATCATCACTAGCGACGAGTGTGGCAACACATCAACCACTTGCCCTAATAGCCCGTGTGCATCTAATACTGGTTGACCAATAAACACACCGTCCTCACCACCTTTATTAATGAGGACTTGCTGACTAAATGGGTCTGGATCTAAAGCGATCACTGAGGTGACCAACACTCGGTCATCTACTTGTTCAGAGGCACTTAACAATTCACGCAAGTTGGCATTTTCGGCTTCAAGTGCTGCTAATCGTTGGGTTTTTAATTCCAATACTAAGTTGCGTGCAATCAGTTGCTGGTTCTGCGTTTGTAGTTGCTGTTTGCTAGCACCAGAATCCTCAAGCCAACGCCCAATAGAACCTGGGATTTGCCCTAACGTTTGCGAGGGTAGCATTAAATAGCCTAGTTGATAGCGAACAGACTGCAGCAGTGAGTAATGAGCATCCACCCACATCAGAGACAAAGAAAGTACCACGAGCGCAATTATGCGCGGAGGATGAACAATTAAGGTATGTGTCGGTGCGTTAACGTTAATGGCTAACACCTTAATCTAGTAAGGATTAAGACCCTATGAGCACAATCTCCTAGGGCCTATCTATATTTACAAACAAAAAACCAATTATTTCTAATCAGACGTTAATAGTGCAAGCTGTTGCTCGCTGGCATTTTCTAAGAAAATACCACCACCTTTTGCCACGCAAATAAGTGGATCATCGGCTATAGTCACTGGCAGACCGGTTTCTTCGCTAAGTAACTTATCGAAGCCGCGTAATAACGCACCACCACCGGTTAGAACCATACCGTTTTGAACAATATCGGAAGCTAATTCGGGTGGCGACTTCTCTAAGGCACCTTTCACGGCATGTACGATAGCCGCTAACGACTCTTGCAAGGCTTCAAGAATTTCATTTGAATTAAGTACAAAGCTACGAGGGATACCTTCAGCAACGTTACGCCCACGTACATCGATTTCACGTAGTTCATCACCAGGGAAAGCGGTACCTATTTCTTCTTTAATGCGTTCAGCCGTCGCTTCACCAATAATGCTGCCGTAGTGACGACGAATATAAGCAATAATTGCTTCATCAAAACGGTCACCACCTACTTTTACTGACTCAGCATAAACGACGCCACTAAGCGAGATAATGGCGATTTCTGTCGTACCACCACCGATATCAACAACCATCGAACCACGAGCTTCATCTACTGGCAGGCCAGCACCAATCGCTGCCGCCATTGGCTCATGAATTAAATACACTTGGCTAGCACCAGCGCCTAATACAGAGTCACGAATAGCTTTGCGCTCAACTTTCGTTGCTTGGTAAGGGACACAAACCATAACGCGAGGGCTTGGTGGTAAAAAACTGTTTTCATGCACTTTTTTAATAAAGTGCTGCAGCATTTTCTCTGTGACTTCGAAGTCAGCAATAACGCCGTCTTTCATAGGGCGAATGGCTTGGATGTTACCTGGCGTACGCCCCAGCATACGTTTTGCTTCTGTACCAACAGCAGCAACACTTTTTTGGTAACCTTGAATACGAATTGCAACTACAGATGGCTCATTTAACACTACACCTTTATCACGCATATAAATTAAAGTGTTAGCTGTACCAAGGTCTATCGACAAATCACTAGAGAAAAAACCGCGTATTTTCTTGAACATCCAAATATTTCCTGTTTACAGGTGTAAATTGTCGCTAACTCTAACAATCTAGGGGATTTAGAGCAAGACGCTTTTGTGCTACTCTTCATGCCTTTCCCGCCAGCATTAATCTGGAGTTCATCATGGCGTTAGATCCAAAGCAGGTTCACGATATTGCCGAGCTTGTTCGTCTACAAATCGAAGACGATCAGGTACAAGAATATCAAGAAAACCTGAGCAACATTTTAGAAATGGTAAACCAGCTAACTAGCTTTGAAACCGATAACATTGAGCCACTAGCCAACCCAATAGAAATAGCTCAAAGACTGCGTGCTGATGAAGTGACAGCAGTGAATAAACGTGATCTTTTCCAGAGCATCGCTCCACAAACCGAGCAAGGCTATTACTTGGTTCCACGAGTCGTCGAATAATAGGACCTACCATGTCAAACATTACTATTGCTGAAATTAGTAAAAACCTAGCTTCTGGCAAGTACAGCAGTGTAGAAATCACTCAAGATTTCTTACAACGTATTAAACAAAACGATAAAGCCATTAATAGTTTTATCACTGTCACCGAAGAGCAGGCTTTAGCCCAAGCAAAGGCGGCTGACGAACAACGTCAAAATGGTAACGCTTCTGTATTAACAGGCGTTCCTATTGCGCATAAAGATAACTATTGCACCGATGGTGTTTTAACTTCTTGTGGCTCAAAAATGCTAAGCAACTTTGTTGCTCCCTATAACGCCACTGTTGTTGAGAAGTTTAACGAAGCCGGCACTGTTAGCCTTGGCAAACTGAACATGGATGAGTTCGCTATGGGATCGTCCAGCGAAAGCTCATTTTATGGTGCTGTTTCTAACCCTTGGGATTCTAACCGTGTCGCCGGTGGCTCTTCAGGTGGTTCAGCTGCGGCTGTTGCTGCAAACTTGATTCCTGGCGCTACTGCATCAGATACGGGCGGCTCTATTCGTCAACCTGCCGCTTTCTGTGGTTTAACCGGTATTAAGCCAACTTACGGCCGTGTTTCACGCTGGGGAATTGTTGCCTATGCATCAAGCCTAGACCAGGCTGGGGTTATCACTCACACGGCTGAAGACGCAGCATTAATGCTAAACGTCATGTCAGGTTTCGATGAAAAAGATTCAACATCTATGCAGTTAGAAGTACCTGACTTTACCGCTGATCTAAACAACGGCTTGGCCGGTCTAACCATTGGCTTACCTAAAGAATACTTCAGTGCCGACTTAGACCCTGCCATGCAACAAGCAGTGAGCGATGCTGTTAAAGAGTACGAAAAACTTGGTGCCAAGGTAAAAGAAATTTCTTTGCCTCACAGCCACCTAGTCATTCCAAGCTACTACTTAATTTCTGCTGCTGAATGTTCTGCCAACATGTCACGTATGGACGGCGTTCGCTTCGGTTACCGCTGCGACAACCCGACCGATATTCATGACCTTTATGTACGCTCACGCAGTGAAGGCTTAGGCAGTGAAGTTAAGCGTCGCATTATGATTGGTGCTTATGCATTATCAGCTGGTTACTACGATGCTTATTATAAAAAAGCACAACAAGCGCGTCGTTTAATTAAAAATGACTTTGTTAATGCCTTTAAAGAAGTTGATATTATTGCAGGGCCTGTCACCCCGACCACTGCCTTTAATAAAAACGAAAAAAACCATGACCCTGTGGCTATGGCATTAGGCGATGTATTTACTGTCGCACTGAACCTAGCAGGCTTACCTGGTATGTCTATTAACTGTGGCCAAATCAACAATTTACCGGTTGGTTTGCAGTTGATCGGTAATTACTTTGAAGAAGCACGCTTACTTAACGCTGCCCATCAGTTTCAACAAGTGACTGATTGGCATTTAAAATCACCAGCTGGTCTTTAAGGAGATATTCCATGCAATGGGAAGTTGTTATCGGCCTAGAAATTCACGTTCAGCTGGCCACTAAAACCAAAATTTTCTCAGGCAGCTCTACTGCTTACGGTGCTGATGCTAACACCCAAGCAGATGTTGTTGACCTAGGCATGCCCGGTGTCTTGCCCGTCTTTAACAAAGAAGCATTACAAATGGCGGTTAAATTTGGTTTAGCGATTGATGCTGAAATTCATCATAAATCTGTTTTTGATCGTAAAAACTATTTTTACCCTGACTCGCCTAAAGGGTATCAGACCACTCAGCTCTACTATCCAACAGTAGGCATGGGTCATATTGAAATTGAACTTGAAGATGGTAGCACTAAGCGTATTAACGTTACTCGTGCCCACCTTGAAGAAGACGCGGGTAAGTCTGTGCACGAAGGCTTTGGTAGTTCTTCTGGTATCGACCTTAACCGTGCCGGCACACCACTTATTGAAATTGTTTCTGAGCCTGAGCTACGCAGCGCCAAAGAAGCCGCCGCATATTTCCGTAAGATGCACAGCATTGTTACCTATTTAGGTATTTGTGATGGCGACCTTTCACAGGGCTCAATGCGTTGTGACTGTAACGTTTCTTTACGTCCAAAAGGACAGGAAGAGTTTGGCACCCGTGCTGAAATTAAAAACGTTAACTCGTTCCGTAACGTTGAACGAGCTATTGACGCTGAAATTGAGCGCCAAATGGATATTCTTGAAGACGGCGGCACCATTGTGCAAGAAACACGCTTGTACGATGCTGATAAAAACGAAACACGCAGCATGCGCTCAAAAGAAGAAGAAAACGACTATCGTTACTTCCCTTGCCCAGACTTACTGCCGGTTCTTATCGATGAAGACTACATTGAAGCGGTTCGTCAAACACTGCCTGAGTTACCTGACGCTAAACGTCAACGGTATATTTCAGAACAAGGCTTATCTGCTATCGATGCAGGTGTACTTTCTGCCAACCGTAGCTTAGCCGACTATTTTGAAACCGTCGCTGAAACTATTAACGACTACAAACTTGCCGCTAACTGGGTGCAAGGGGATGTATCTGCCGCACTTAATCGTCTTGAGGTAAGCATTGAAGAACTAGCAGTGTCAGCTGAACAGCTAGCCTATATCTTAAAATTAATTAAAGACAACACCCTCAACAATGGCGGTGCCAAAGAAGTCTTTAATGCTTTATTAGAAGGCAAAGGCGATGACACTGTTGCTTGCATCGATACATTGGTTGATCAACTTGGTTTAAAACAAGTGTCTGATACCGGTGCTATTGAAGCCATCGTTGATGAAGTACTAGCCAATAACACCAAGTTAGTGGAAAGCTACTTAGCAACTCCTGAAGACAAGCGTGCTAAAGCAATTGGTCCATTTATTGGACAAGTTCGTAAGGCCGCTAAAGGGGTTAACCCGCAGGTTGTTATGGAAGTTCTGAAGAAGAAACTTTCCGAGCTATAACGGCTTACTCTAAACGTAAAAAAGCGGCTTTATAGCCGCTTTTTTTAAGCCTTACTTAACAATTTTTAAGCTAGGCTTGCCACCCTGAGAAGGCTTAGGAGGCTCCGGAGGTGTTGGCGGCTCATCTGGGCTTGGCGCACCAGGCTCAGTACCAAACATCATGCCTTGTCCGTTTTCTTTTGCGTAGATAGCCAGCACACCCACAGTAGGCACAAAGACTGCCATAGGTACACCACCAAAACGCGCATTAAAAGAAATACCATCATCATCCATCAATAAATCTTGGATAGCTGACGGGCTGATATTTAAAACAATCTGCCCATTTTCAACATACTCTTCAGGCACTGAAACATTTGGCATAGTAGTATCTACCAAAATATAGGGTGTGCACTGATTATCTAAAATCCATTGATGTAACGCCCGTACTAAGTACGGACGACTGGGTGACATTACACTCATTACTTTTCGTGCATCTCACGCTCTGCATCCGACAAGCTTGCTTGGAATGCTTCACGCTCGAATAAACGTTCCATATATTGCAATAACGGTTTGCACTGTTTTTCAGGCAGCTCAATACCTAAAACAGGTAAACGCCATAAAATTGGAGCTAAGCAGCAATCAACAATAGAGTAGTCTTCACTCATAAAATACGGCAGTTCGGCAAAAATCGGAGAAGTGCTGATTAAGCTTTCTGTTAACTCTTTACGAGCGGCGTCGGCTTTTTTACCGTCTGTTGTTAAGATTGTCTGAATTAAACCACCCCAGTCTTTCTCAATACGGTGCATCCATAAACGGCTCTGTGCACGGGTAACAGGATAAACAGGTAGTAGTGGTGGATGAGGGAAGCGTTCATCTAAGTATTCCATCATCACGTTTGCTTCATAAAGCACCAAATCACGGTCGACCAAAGTTGGCAAACTGTTATAAGGGTTTAGGCTGGCTAAATCTTCAGGTTTATTATTGGGATCAACATTTATAATATCGACCGCAACGCCTTTTTCCGCCAAAACAATACGCACACGATGGCTGTAATGATCAGTACCATCAGAATAGAATGTCATTGAAGAGCGTTTGGCAACAACAGCCATAGTTTTATCACCTTTAGTTAAAACCCATTAAACGAATACAGCCTGACCGCTAAAAGCGGGCAGGCTGATAAGCTAAGTTAATTTAAAATTTACTTAACATCTTTCCAATATTCTTTGTTCAGTAGGTATACAGGAACAAAGAAGATCGCTAAGAATAATAGCACCCACCAACCTAAACGTTGACGTTCTAGTGCTATTGGCTCAGCCACGTAGACTAAGAAGTTTACCAGATCAGAGACAAGATTGTCGTACTCTTCAGGAGATAGCTTACCTTCTTCTACTAAGTACAGAACGTCATCACGCTCTTCAGTAACTTCCTGACCGGTTAACGTATCATAACCTACTTTAACTTGTGCCTTACCTTTTGCCTGCAGACCTTGAAGCTCTGCAAGTACGTGTGGCATGCCAACGTCTTTAAAGACTTCGTTATTCACACCGTAAGGACGAGTTTCGTCTGCATAGAAGCTACGTAAATAAGTGTACAACCAGTCTGGGCGACGAACGCGAGCCACCAGAGTTAAATCGGGTGGCGCAGCACCAAACCATTTGGTTGAATCTTCTTTACGCATGGCGTTGGTCATTAGGTCACCGAACTTTTTATCAGCGAACACTAAGTTTTCCATCATCAAGTCTTCTGGGATATTTAAGTCTTTAGCAACACGGTTATAACGCGCGTACTCTAAAGAGTGACAACCCATACAGTAGTTCATGTAAGTTTTAGCACCGCGCTGCAAAGACGCTTCGTCACGCAGGTCAGTCATATGCTTATCAAGCTTAACACCACCACCGGCAGCTAATGCCATCATCGGAATTAAACCGGTAATTAAAACTAATAACTTTTTCATCTTAGTGGCCTCCCGTTACACGCTCTGGAACTGGTTTAGTTTTTTCCATTCGAGTGTAGAACGGCATGGTCAAGAAGAAACCAAAGTAAACTACTGAGCCAATACGAGCTAATAAGGTGTTAACAGCTGTTGCAGGCTGTGTACCTAACCAAGTTAACAATACAAAGGCTACTGCAAATACTAGGATAAATACTTTGCTGATCCAGCCTTTATAGCGCCAGCTCTTAACTGGGCTGCGGTCTAACCATGGTAGTACGAATAACACTGCAATAGCACCGCCCATTGCCACTACACCTAATAGTTTATCAGGTACAGCACGTAGGATTGCGTAGAACGCACCGAAGTACCATACAGGTGCAATGTGATCAGGCGTTTTCAAACCATTTGCAGGTTCAAAGTTTGGATACTCAAGCATAAAACCACCGCCTTCTGGGAAGAAGAACAGTACTGCACTGAATACCATTAAGAATACAACGATACCAACCATGTCATGCACAGTGTAGAAAGGATGGAAAGGAACACCGTCTACTGGCTTACCGTTTTCATCTAGGTTTTTCTTGATGTCTACGCCATCAGGGTTGTTTGAACCTACTTCGTGTAATGCTAACAAGTGCAATACAACAAGCATTACAATTACTAGTGGTACAGCAATAACGTGCAGAGCAAAGAAACGGTTTAATGTGGCACCTGAAATCAAGAAGTCACCACGGATCCATTCTGTTAAGGCATCACCTAGACCAAATGGAATAACCGAGAATAGAGAAATAATTACCTGCGCACCCCAGTAAGACATTTGTCCCCATGGTAGTACATAACCCATAAAGGCTTCCGCCATTAGAGCAAGGTAAATACCCATACCAAATAGCCAAATTAATTCACGTGGCTTCTGGTATGACCCGTATAGAATCGCACGGAACATGTGCAAGTAAATTGCTAAGAAGAAGAATGTTGCACCCGTAGAGTGTAAATAACGCAGCAACCAGCCCCACTCAACATCACGCATGATGTATTCAACAGAGGCAAACGCGCCTTCTGCTGAAGGAACGTAGTTCATTGTCAACCAAATACCAGTAAGGATTTGGTTCACCAGCATCAGCATCGATAGTACGCCGAAGAAGTACCAAAAGTTAAAGTTTTTGGGAGCATAGTACTTTGACATATGCTTTTCATAGGTCTGGGTAACCGGTAAGCGGTCATCAATCCAGCCCATTAGTGCAGTAAGTTTATTACTCATTAAGCGTTCTCCTCATCTACGCCTATGATGACAACATTGTCGCTTTCATAGGAATAAGGTGGAATCACCAAGTTATCCGCAGCAGGCGAACCGTTGTATACACGACCTGACAAGTCAAACCTAGAACCGTGACATGGGCAGTAGTAACCACCTTTCCAATCGTTGTCGAACGTTTCTGGTTTTACTTCAGGGAAGTAAGTTGGCGCACACCCTAAGTGTGTGCATACGCCTAAGATAACTGATAGCTCAGGATCACGAGAACGGTACAAGTTATCAGCATAAGCAGGCTGCTGTTCTTTATTGCCATTGTCAGGATCTTTAAGCTTAGGATTTAGGCTCTCTAGCAATCCTAATGTTTCTTCTGTGCGTCTAGTGACGTAAACAGGCTTACCGCGCCATTCAACCACTATCATTGCGCCTGACTCTAGCTTGCTAACATCCACCTTCGCCGGAGCACCAGCCGCTTTTGCGCGTTCACTGGGGTTCCAAGATTTCACGAAGGGAACAGCAACAAAGCCAGCACCGACAGCACCGAGGGCAGTCGTTGTGCCCACGAGCAGAGTGCGTCGACTCTTATTAACGCCGTCTTGACTCATTACCATACTCTCCCATCAAATAAACTTTCAGTACTTGATTTTGCATTCTGTGTGTTTTTTATACAAAAAAAAGCATTACAATCACAGCGGCGTAATAGTAAAGAATTTACACGCCTGAAACAACCTGTAATACCCAGAAGGGATTAGGTTTTACCCATAAAAAAAGCGCCTATTGACTTAAGACAACAGGCGCTTTCATTCTTCCACTCTCGGAACGTATTAACGTTTAGAGAATTGTGGCTTCTTACGAGCTTTACGTAGACCAACTTTCTTACGTTCAACAGCACGAGCGTCACGTGTAACGTAACCAGCTTCACGCAAAGGTGAACGTAGAGTTTCATCGTACTGCATTAAAGCACGAGTAATACCGTGGCGGATAGCACCGGCTTGACCGTTGTCACCACCACCACTTACGTTTACGAAAACATCGAACTTGTCTAAGTTTTCAGTAAGCACTAAAGGCTGACGTACCACCATGCGGTTAGTATCACGACCAAAGTATGTTTCTAGGTCACGATTGTTTACAACAATCGAACCAGTACCTGGACGTAAGAATACGCGAGCTGTAGAGGTCTTACGGCGACCAGTACCATAATATTGAGTAACTGCCATAATCTTATCCCAGCTTAAGTTCTTGTGGCTGCTGTGCTGCATGTGGATGCTCTGCACCAGCGTACACTTTCATTTTCTTGTACATAGCACGACCTAATGGATTCTTAGGTAACATGCCTTTTACAGCCAATTCAATTACTTGTTCTGGCTTGTAATCTAATAGCTTCTCGAAAGACATAGACTTAAGGCCACCTGGGTATCCAGTGTGACGATAGTACATCTTGTCAGTTGCTTTTTTTCCAGTCACTTGGACTTTGTCGGCATTGATTACTACGATGTAATCGCCGGTATCAACGTGAGGGGTATATTCTGGCTTGTGCTTGCCTTTTAGGCGGAGAGCAACCTCAGTGGCCAGGCGACCCAGAGTCTGATCTGCTGCATCAACAACAAACCACTCACGCTTTACTGTTTCGGGTTTCGCGCTGTAAGTTTTCATCAAAATTCTCGCCTATCTACGGGCAGTGATTTATAAAGAGGGCGGCATTGTATAAGAGCAAATCAACTATGGCAAGCAAATAAACACCACTTCACCTCAAGAACATTAAATTCAATAAGGCATCCCTAAAAAGTTTTTACGATAAAGCCTCATCTAAAAAGGTTTATTGTACTTATTTAGGTATTATGCTTTTGCTGCGCTGTCTTAATCGTCTTAGCTGTTTTAACCGCCTATCCTACTTGTTAATAGTGCGAAGATTCACCAAGCATCAATGAATCTAAGTAAGCACTAAATAGTGGCGTTATTATATCGAAATAATTGTTTAAAGCCATCCATAGCTTCAGTTAGTTCTATTAATTTTAAAGTTCACGCGTATTATCAAAACGAATGTCAGGCCAACGCTCTTCCGTTAAGCTTAAGTTGACTCGTGTTGGCGCAACGTAGGTCAGGAAACCACCGCCATCAATGGCGAGGTTTTCACCCGTTTTACGCTTAAACTCTTCTAGTTTTCTTAGGTCATCGCAATGCACCCAACGTGCGCTGTATACGGCAATAGGCTCATAAATACATTCGACCTTATATTCGTCTCGTAGACGTTGCTGAACCACATCAAACTGCAGCGTACCCACCGCACCTAATATAAGGTCGTTATTATTAAGTGGCATAAACAACTGGGTTGCGCCTTCTTCTGCTAACTGCTGCAACCCTTTTTGTAACTGCTTCATCTTTAGCGGGTCTTTTAAACGCACACGTTTAAACAGTTCTGGGGCAAAGTGTGGAATACCAGTGAAGTTTAACTCTTCACCTTCTGTAAAGGTGTCACCGATCTGAATGGTTCCGTGGTTATGCAACCCAATAATGTCTCCAGCGTACGCCTCTGCTGCGCGCTCACGATCGCCGGCCATAAAAGTCACTGCATCGGCAATACTGATATTTTTACCAATGCGCACATGGCGCATCTTCATACTCTGAGTGTATTTGCCTGACACAATACGCATAAATGCGATGCGGTCACGGTGTCTTGGGTCCATGTTTGCCTGGATTTTAAAGACAAAGCCGGTGAATCCTTTCTCTGTAGGTAGCACTTCTCTGTCTTTAGTTTGACGAGATAATGGCGCCGGCGCCCATTCAGTTAAGCCATCTAATACATGGTCTACACCAAAGTTACCCAATGCCGTACCGAAGTATACAGGGGTTAATTCACCTTCAAGAAACAGCTCTAAATCAAACTCGGCTGCAGCACCAATCACCAACTCTAGCTCTTCTCGCAATTGCTCTGCGTAATCCTCGCCTATGGTTGCATCTAACTCAGGGTTATCTAAGCCTTTAATAATACGTACCGGCTGAATGGTATGCCCCAACCCTGACTGATATAAAATCGTTTCGTCACGATGAATATGATAAACGCCTTTAAAATGCTTACCACTGCCTATTGGCCAAGTGATGGGCGCACATAATATATCCAGCTCTTTTTCAACTTCGTCGAGCAGCTCCATGGGATCACGAATTTCACGGTCAAGCTTGTTCATAAAAGTAACAATAGGCGTGGTACGTAAACGCGTTACCTCCATCAGTTTTCGAGTACGATCTTCCACCCCTTTACCGGAGTCAATCATCATCAAGCAGGAGTCAACGGCGGTTAATGTACGATAGGTATCTTCCGAGAAGTCTTCGTGTCCTGGGGTGTCTAGCAGGTTTACTAAGGCACCGTTATATGGGAACTGCATCACCGATGTCGTCACCGAAATACCACGCTCCTTTTCCATTTCCATCCAGTCAGACTTTGCATGCTGATTAGAACCACGGCCTTTCACCGTACCAGCGCTCTGAATGGCTTGCCCATGCAAAAGTAGCTTTTCGGTGACGGTGGTTTTACCAGCGTCTGGATGCGAGATAATTGCGAAGGTTCTACGCTTTTGAATTTCGGAAAGTAAATTATCGGCCATTAGAAGTTTCTTTTCTGCTGATATACGCATCAGTCCATTTTTAGTAGCGGGTAGCTTTCTCTACTGCAGGCTGCGTATATATGAGTAATATCAATTTGTGGGCGGCTATTTTCGCTGATATACGCACGATACACAATCGATGCTTTTATTCACTGGAATTAATAGCCGTAAATTAGAACAGACAGAATAAAAAAACCCCGAACCAGTCGGGGTTTTTTGTTTTTAAGTCTTACTTACTTAGGTAAGTCTAACTTAGTATCGGCTTTGATAGGACCGGTTGGTGACGGTAAAGTCATCAAGTCATGATCCCACTTATCACCTTCTACCATTACGTGTGCGGCTGCACCCAGTAATATTGCTTCAATCAGGTTGTGGTTTACATAAGCGTATAGACCGGGCTGTTTGAAGGTATATAAAGCTGCACCTGCTGAACCACCACGGATAAACCAAGTTTCTAAGTCTTTCTCTGGTGGGTTATTAAACTTACCAGTTTCCCAAACATAGTCTGCGTGTCCGCCAATTAGGTGTGGACGGGTGTCGCGGTTCGCTTGAGAATGCACAATAAGAACGGTCTCACCCACTTTACTTTTCAGTGCGTTTTTACCGGTTAACGAGCCAACAGAGCCATTAAATACTACATGACTAGGTACTAGGCCTTTCATGGCATTGATTGAATCCATCAATGACGCATTTAATGAATCGTACTGTTTGTAGTTACCTTTCTCATCTTTAGGGATGTAGAAATCACTTTCACCGATGTACATCACTTTATCAAAGCGTAACTTTTTACCACGCTCGTCTTTTAAGCCTTTACGTGGCAATACCATGATTGCACCGTTCATGCCGTTAACCATGTGCCATGGAGTCATGGCGCCACCAGGTGCACAGTGATATACGAATGTACCAGCACGGTCCGCTTTAAAACGCATAGTTACTTCTTCGCCAGGAGCAACCATAGTGATGTCACCACCCCCCATGGCACCGGTTGAGGCGTGGAAGTCGATGTTATGCACTTGTTCGTTGGTGCTTGGGTTAACGATGGTTAACTCAATATAGTCACCTTCGTGCACAACCATCATTGGGCCAGGAATGGTGCCACCAAAGGTCATGGCGCGCATTTTTACGCCTTTTTCTACTTCGATTTCTTTCTCTACGATGGGCATCGTAAATTTAACAATTTTAGGACCGCCTTTAGCAACTTGGTCAAAGTCATGCACAAAAGGTGGTGCTTTAAGATCAACCTCGACTACTTCTAACTTTGACAAGTCAGGCGCCTGATCAAGGGTGTCTACCACAAGTTTGTGTGAATCGACTGCGTGAGCCGTCATCGACATCATTGGAGAAGCTGACAACGCAATGGCAGCGGCTAACAGGCTGGTTTTAAATGCATTCATAGATACTTCCTCTAAAGGGTTAAATTTGTTCTGGGTTCAATATCTAGCATTAATCATCAACTTAATATGACCTAGATCAACTCTTAGGCTTCACTACCACTTGGTTGCAGAAACCGCCCCTCTGTGGGATATATACAACCGTTAAAGGTGGTACTTTAACCCTGATCATATACCTACTAAGTGATAGTAAACCTTGTAAAGTTATAGTGTAGCTGCCTTTATGTGATTTGCTATAAAAGAGGTAGTACTCTGTCGCTTTGACCTTTTAGGATACAGCCATGCCACCCAGTTCGCTTCATCAACAAGCATTACAACGCTTATCTTTATTACGTGTGGCCAGCATTGGCACCTGGATAGCATTTGTTTTTTATTTCGTTTTCCAGCACGCAATCATCTTGTCTTATACCAGCCTAATGATTGCACCCTATGTCGGTTTGTTTTCAGTAGGAGCTTGGCAAGCATGGCGAAGTCAGGTCTATTCAAAACACTTAACCATACACTTAGTGCTCGAATGCCAACTGCTAACTTGCATGCTTTTTTATAGTGGTGGCGCAGCAAACCCGTTAATTTCATACTTTTTTATTTTGTTGGTTATTGCTGCATACAGCCTGCCACTTAAGCACGCCATCGCCATCACTGCACTTAGTATTCTTGATTATTCTTTATTGATGCTATGGCACAAACCACTAGCCAGTCACGGCATCAGTAACGATAAAAACTTTTTTGATCTACATTTAATCGGCATGTGGCTTAATTTTGTTGTGAGTGCTGTTATTTTTGCCGCTCTTATTCCTTTGATGGTGCAGGGCATTATGAGGCAGCGACAAGAGATCCAACGTCTGAGGGAACAACAGCTTAAAAACGAACAATTGATTGGTATCGCGACACTAGCAGCAGGAACGGCACATGAAATGGGCACCCCTTTAATGACCATGCAAATGCTATTGAATGAATTAGCCGCCAATTCTGAGATAAACAAAGCCGACTTATCCATTTTATTAACCCAGGTAGAGCGCTGCCAAACCTCATTAAAACGCTTATCGACCTCTGGTCGTAATGCCCAAAAGGTTAGCGCACAAAACGCAACAGACTGGCTAGAAAACTTACTAGAACGATGGCGTCTAAGCCACCCTAAGGCTCAATGGCAAGATAAAGGCATGAAAACACCCGCCTGCATTGTGACCTCCCCTTTACTGGATCAAGCCTTATTGAATTTACTGGATAATGCGGCCGAAGCTGGCAACAGTGACATCGAACTACATTGCACTGTTAGCGATGGTTTCTGGAACCTGCATATCATTCAACCCGACAGTCAAGCGGCAGACAATTTAAACAAGCAGCATAATTTCACCAGCAGTAAAGAGCATGGGTTAGGCTTAGGTCTGTACTTAAGTAACGCCAGTGTTGAACAGTTTGGTGGTAAAATTCTTCTGCAAGCACAGCCCGATGGCAGCACTTTATGTCTTTTATCACTCCCTTTATGCAGTAATAGCGAATGTAATCAATGAAGCGTATTTTAATTATTGATGATGATGTGCACTTTACTCAGGTATTAAGCCGCAGCCTAGAGCGTCAACAATACAGCACCGCCATTGCACAGGATGACACTGAAGCTTTAGCACAATGTACAGAATTTAAGCCTGACTGGGTGGTGTTAGATTTACGTCTTGAACATAAATCAGGCTTATCATTAATCCCTAAGATTTTAAAAAAATTACCTTGCCGCATTGTCGTGTTGACCGGTTATGCCAGCATTCCAACAGCGGTTGAGGCTATCAAACTAGGGGCGCATAACTACCTACATAAACCTGTCAGTCTACAAGACTTAATTGCCGCTTTTGCTGATGATGGCGACACTAATAGCAATGATCCTCAGCCCAGCCCAGACACTGAAGTCATGAGCATGCAACGTTTAGAATGGGAGCATATACAACGAGTATTGGCTGAAAACGACGGCAATGTATCGGCCACAGCCCGGGCTTTAAACATGCATAGACGGACGTTGCAGCGCAAACTACAGAAGTATGCGCCACGTTAATATGTATCGGTCTAGTAGTTATAACTAAAGTTAAGCTTACCGTATGTTTGTATGGA
>CALJVD010000133.1 GCA_937974825.1 uncultured Oceanospirillaceae bacterium
TACGAGATCAGATCTGGTGACTGGAGTTCAGACGTGTGCTCTTCCGATCCAGTGAGGCAAACTAAAGCTTTGACTACAGAGCGGTTTTATACCATAGGGTATGCACCACAAGGTGCGAAGCCAAATCCTAAACCACAACTCACACTTAGCGGTCGCTGGTTAGAGGAGTTCGGATTTTGTCGAGGGAAAAAAGTAGTCGTCAAGATTGAACAAGCACAGTTAATTATACAGCTCGTTAATCAAGCTAATGCGTGATTTATTGCCTCAGTCAACTGGGGCGATTAATACGTTATCTCGGTAAGCGGTTAATGAACCACACATACTAAACAAACTCGTCATTTGCCATAGTAGCTTTTTCATTGGAGGGACTATGGAACAACAAAGTAAACGAGAATACTGGGCTGCAATTCTAGAGCAGCAACGACAAAGTAATTTAGGCATTAAGCAGTTTTGCTCGGAGCAAAACATAAGCTATCAGACTTTTCACTATTGGTCGAAAAAGCTCACGCAATCCGAGCCTGAAACCAGGGTTCAACCTATCGTGGTGACAGAGCCTACCGTGAGCACGAGTTGTGTTGTGTTAATTCTCAATAATGGCATTCGAGCAGAACTGCCGGCAACGCTTAGCTCGCAACAAATTAAGACTTGGTTTGAAGCGCTACAATGATACCAACAGGTAAGGTTTTCCTCATCTCTGGAGTCACGGACATGCGTAAGTCCATTGATGGACTATCGTTGATTGTCGCGGAGACTCTTGAGATGGATCCGTTTAGTGAGTCTTGGTTCATTTTCTGCAATCGTACCCGAGATAAATTGAAAATCTTGTTTTGGGATACTAATGGCTTCTGGCTGTACTATCGTCGCTTAGAAAAAGGGACCTTCAAGTGGCCAAGACCCAGTGAGGACGGAGCCATTCATATTACTAAGCAACAACTGGGTTGGCTTCTTTCGGGGTTAACGCTCGAACATGCCAAAGCTCATCGTCCACTTCATAATCTAGAAGTGTGACCGCTGATACTGATCGTCACGTTGGGCTTGAACGATCCTTTTTTGCTGTCATACTTAAGTCATTGAGATGACCAGAGCCCAGACATGACCGACCTCCCTGATGATATCGACCAGCTAAAAGCTATGCTGCTTGAGCTTCACCAACAGAACGAAGCAAAAGATAAACTCCTTGCGGCAAAGCAAGAGGAGGTTGCCGAGCTCAAAACCAAAATTGAGTTGTTGATTGAACAGCTCAATTTAAGTAAGTCAAAGCGCTTCTCATCACAAAGTGAAAAAATACCCAAAGGTACGTTTAACGAAGCGGAGCAACAAAAGAGTACGGCTAAATCCGACGACGACAAGAAAAAAACAGGCCGTAAGCCTTTTCCAAAAGAGCTCGAGCGTGAAGTTCATAAACATGAACTCAATGCCCCTTATTGCGACTGCTGCGACGAGCCTTTACATCAATGTGGTGTTGAAACTTCTGAAGAGCTGAAAATCATCCCACAGAAGGTTAGTGTTATACGTCACGAGCGAACCAAGTACGCTTGCCGGCAGTGTGAAAAAACACAGACTGAAACAAAGATTATCACAGCACCAAAACCCGCAAGTATGATCCCTAAAAGCCTAGGGAGTGCAGATGCATTCGCCGCTGTAGTCACAGCAAAATACGTTGATGCTCTGCCACTCTATCGCCAAGTGGATATTCTCAATCGTTCTGGTATAGATATTAGCCGCGCTACACTGGCTAACTGGTGCGTTCAGTTAGGAAGCAAAGTGCAAGTCATTATTGATGCAATGAAAAGTGAGTTATTGAAAGAAAAGCTCATCTGCGCGGACGAAACCACTGTTCAAGTATTACGTGAAGAAGATAAGAAAGCACAATCTAAGTCATATATGTGGGTCTATCGTAGCGGTGAGTTCGTCAATAACCCAATGGTTATCTACGACTATCAAGCCAGCCGCAGAGCAGAGTGCGTACAAGACTTTTTAGGTGGTTACTCTGGTTACTTGCTATCGGATGGCTACAGTGCATACGACAAACTTGAGGACGTGACTCAAGCTGCTTGCATGGCGCATGTACGCAGAAAGTTCACTGATGCTCAAAAAGCTTCACCATCAAAAAAAGCGGGCAAGCCAGAAAAAGCACTGAACTTTATTAGCAAACTATACGGTATTGAAAAGAAAGCCAAAGGGCTTGACGCAAAATCTCGACACCAACTACGACAAGAAGAAGCCAAACCTATTTTAGATGAGTTCAAGCAATGGCTTGACAGTCAAAACGTTCTCCCTAAAGGATTACTTGGCAAAGCCATCACTTATACGCAAAACCAGTGGCCTAAGCTGCTTACCTACCTTGAAGACGGCGATATAAGTATCGACAACAATGTGACCGAACGAGATATAAGGCCGTTCACGACAGGTCGCAAAAATTGGATGTTCTCAACTTCGGTAGGCGGAGCAAAGGCGAGTGCAAACTTGTATAGCCTCGTGATGACTTGCCGAGCTAATGACATGAACCCTTATTATTACTTCCAACACCTGTTTACCGAGTTACCAAAACGAAGTCCGAAAGATGATGTGTCGGATCTCATGCCATGGAACGTAGAAATCAGTGAGGTTGAGTAAAGCTTTACTGGTTCATTAACCGCTTACGTTTCTTCAGTTGCACAAACGGAAGGAATATCTGAAGCTACGCTGTATAATTGGCGTAATCAAGCTAAATCAGAAGGAAAACCCGTGCCCGGTGCAGATAAAAACAGTGAGCAATGGCCGGCGGAAGCCCGCTTTGCCGCCATCGTGGAAACCGCCACACTCAGTGAGACGGAAGTGGCAGAATACTGCCGTAAAAAAGGGCTCTATCCGGAGCAACTGGTACAGTGGAAACAGTGTTTTCTGCAGGTATCCTCCCCTGGAGATAAAGCCGCACTGAAACAAAGCCAGAAGGAAAACAAACAGTTAAAGCGTGAGCTTGCCCGTAAAGAAAAAGCGCTGGCGGAGGCGGCGGCAATCCTGGTGCTGCGAAAAAAGCTCAGCGATTATTACGGGG
>CALJVD010000134.1 GCA_937974825.1 uncultured Oceanospirillaceae bacterium
ATGTATCGGTCTAGTAGTTATAACTAAAGTTAAGCTTACCGTATGTTTGTATGGACTTGTTCGTTGGGTTTTCCCAGCCATTCACATGATCTGAGCCAATCACTTTATGAACACTATTTTGAACCTGTCTGCCCATCGGTATAACGAGCAAGATAACCTGATACCCACCCCGCCTGTAAGCCATTAGTGTAGTCATCATCAGACTGGGCGAGCAGGTCGTTATCCATCGAGATAAACCAAGCACCTGTCGACGTGAATGCTGGTGGATGTTTAATAATCACTAGTAATGGCTAACGCATAGAGCAGCGCATCTTCATTGCCATTAGCAGTAGGATAGTAATTAGGACGCACCCCAGCTTGAGCAAACCCTAAAGATTCGTACAAATGAATAGCTTTTTCGTTACTTTCACGTACATCTAAAAACCATTGCTCAGCCTGTTGCTGCTGCAAATACTGATAGATAGCCAACATCAGTTGACGACCAAAGCCTTTGCCCTGCTGCTTAGGAGATACCGCAATCATCAACAGCTCAGCTTCGCCTGCAATCAGAGTGTTAACTGCGTAAGCGACCACCAGGTTGTTGCTTTCTAGCACCCAGCACGTTTTTTCTTTTGCAAGATAGCGGCGCAGAACTGATTCTGGCCAGGGATGGAAGTGAGACGCTTGCTCAATGTCTAGAATAGCTGGCAAGTCATCCATTGAAGCGAAGCGAACGGTCATAACAAGGGAAGTAGGCTATGCCATAGTTGACGTTTCTGATCGGCGGTGTGCAGCAGTTCTGTAACAGACGGTGCTGCAAAGATTTGTTTAACACCTACTTGCTGCAACCAATGTTGGCTACTTTCACCGAAGGTTATCACCCCTTGAGCGTTGTGCGTTTGTTGCATAAATAACCAATGCGCTTTTAACGCTTGTAACGCCACCGGCAAGCCTTGATCTTGCTGATTCGATTGCAAAAATGGCCAACGAAACTCAAAGCCTTTACCAACAAAATCATTACGCCCTATCAATGCTTTTTGCACGCTAAAAATAAAGCGTTGCAATATTTCTATTTCTTCAAGGTTATCGCATACCCAAACCACAGGAAGGGTTGAGCCAATAAATGACAAATGAAAATTAGGAATAATGTTTCTGTCGGGATCTAGCTCAGGAGCTTTTGGTGCAACAGAAGCGATATCCGCTTTAGGCGATACCGCTTTGTTGTCGGCTTCCACTTGAGAGGCTTGTTCATCAAGCAGCGCATCGACATCTAGTAACTCATTGACGTCTGTCTCCTCTTCACCTTGCGCCTGTCCTGCCAGATTAGCACTAGTGGCTAACCAGCGAGGTTCAGGAGCAAAGGGCAACGGACGACGCGGCATCCACTGTGCCACGCCCATTGCTTGCAGATAATCGAGACGCGTTTGCTCTAGCATGGATTAGATGTCCGCACCTTGTGGGTGTTTACGGTTGGCATCAGACACCAATAAGTTTAACGCATGAATGTAAGCCTTAGCTGAAGCGACAATAATATCGGTATCTGCGCCACTGCCATTCACAATGCGCCCTCCTTTTTCAAGGCGAACAGTGACTTCACCCTGTGAATCTGTGCCTTTAGTAATGGCGTTCACTGAGTACAATAGTAAGTCGCTGTTAGAGTTCGCCACTTCTTCAATGGCTTTAAAGGTAGCATCAACAGGACCACTGCCTTCTGCTTTACAGCGTTTTTCTTCACCATGCACACTAACCACCACTTCTGCGGCCGGTGTTTCACCAATGATGGAATGACTTTCTAAAGCCACTAAGCGATAAACGTCAGCGGCTGTTTCACTGGCAGCTTCGGTAGCAAGCGCTTGTAAGTCTTCATCGAAAATCTCGTGTTTCTTATCTGCCAACTCTTTAAAACGAGCAAAGGCTTCGTTTAACGCTGCATCGGTTTCAAAGGTAACGCCTAATTCATTTAAGCGACTGCGGAATGCTGCACGGCCTGAGTGTTTACCCATCACCATTTTATTGGCACCCCAACCTACGTCTTCGGCTTTCATGATTTCGTAAGTTTCACGGTGTTTTAAAACACCGTCTTGGTGAATACCAGATTCATGCGCAAACGCGTTTGCACCCACAATGGCCTTGTTTGGTTGTACAGGGAAGCCAGTGATGGAAGATACTAGGCGTGATGTTGGCACAATATGTGTCGCATCAATGTTTGTTTCTAGGCCAAAAAAGTCGTTACGGGTACGTAATGCCATTACAACTTCTTCCAACGAAGCGTTACCAGCACGCTCACCTAAACCGTTAATAGTGCATTCAATCTGACGAGCACCGTTGGTAACCGCGGCCAAAGAGTTAGCCACCGCTAGGCCTAAATCGTTGTGGCAATGCACAGAAAATATAGCTTTGTCAGAGTTTGGAATACGCTCTAATAGGGTTTTTATTTTATAACCAAATTCTTCAGGAATGGCGTAACCCACTGTATCGGGAATGTTAATGGTTGTCGCGCCAGCATTAATGGCTTGTTCGATAATACGACATAAGAAATCATCTTCAGAACGGCCGGCATCTTCACAAGAAAACTCAACATCAGATACAAGACCGCGTGCTTTTGTAATTGCACGTACGGCTTGCTCAATAACGGCGTCTGGCTCCATACGCAACTTGTGCTGCATATGAATTGGAGACGTTGCAATAAAGGTATGAATACGAGCACGCTCTGCGTTTGCTAACGCTGCAGCAGCTTGTTCGATGTCACGATCCACTGCACGCGCAAGACTACAAATAGTACTTTCGCGAACAGCATTAGCGACTGCTGAGATAGAGTCAAAATCACCGGGTGATGCGGCGGCAAAACCGGCTTCAATCACATCAACGCGCATTTTCTCAAGCGCTTTGGCGATACGTACTTTTTCGTCTTTGGTCATAGATGCGCCAGGGCTTTGCTCGCCATCGCGCAAGGTGGTATCAAAAATTACTAAGCGGTCTTGCTGGCTCATAAGAACTCCGTTGCCGATACTTTTTAAGGTACTTAGTATACGCAGGATTTCTCGATTTGTTTAGCGAAT
>CALJVD010000135.1 GCA_937974825.1 uncultured Oceanospirillaceae bacterium
ATTTAATTAAATAGTTACGAACAAAAGGGTAAGTCTAACGACTTGCCCTTTTTTTATGCGTGTAAGAAAGTAAAAAAGAACTTATATAATACAAAGCATTCAAAACAGTGCGTTATTTTAAAACAGTATGTAACTGAGAGCATGTGATGAAGAAATTATTATTAGCAGTATCAGCAGCAGTCATCGCGGTGGGTGCTTTGATGGTGAACGCTTGGGCAGACAAACAATCAGACAAGCTGCCTGCGCCGGTCACTGCATTGCTCGATATTGGTATTGAGGTGGTTGAGCAGTTTGAGGCGCCTTCTGGCTTAACCGGATACGGCGCCACCTATGAAGGCCGACCATTGGCTATTTACTTAACCGAAGATGGTAAGCACGCCATAGTAGGCAAGTTATTTGATAGCCAAGGGCACGATCTTACTGAAAAAACACTGGAACGCATTGTTGCAGCTCCAGGTGCAGAAAAAGCATGGGATTTGTTAGAAAAAAGCCATTGGGTATTAGATGGTAACGCCGATGCAGAGGTTATAGTGTATGAATTTACTGACCCAAACTGTCCCTTTTGCCATAAGTTTTGGCAAGCTACACGCCCTTGGGTTGATGCAGGTAAGGTGCAGATTCGCCACGTTATGGTCGGCATCATAAGACCCGATAGCCCTCATAAAGCCGCCTCTATTCTAGCAGCCGATAATCCCAGTGAAGCTTTTGCCCGCTCTCACGAACGCTATAACCGTGGTGGTGCTGAAATTGCCAACAACATACCACGCAAAGCTAAAGAACAAGTGGTTGAAAATAATGCGCTGATGAAATCATTAGGCTATTTTGCAACCCCCGCCATTGTTTATGAAAACAAAACCGGTCTGTTTGGTGTGAAGCAAGGTCTGCCTCAGGGAGATGAGCTGATTGAAATAATGGGCAGCCCTAAGCCTTAAATATATGCCAGCCAGGGAAGGGGTTTAAATGGCCCACCCTGCAGGAATCGAACCTGCGGCCTGCTCCTTAGGAGGGAGCCGCTCTATCCAACTGAGCTAAGGGCGGAAAGCTTCTGATACACAGCATAAGAAGGGAGCGTATTTTAACGTTAAAAATATTCACTGTCAGTGAAAAAAGAACTTAAAATGACATCTTTATTTTTACTAAGTACTTAAATTCTTTAGCTTTCTTAATAGTTACTACTAAAGAGGTAAGTATTTATGCTTGTAATACCCGATTAAAATTGTCAGGATTAAAGCACATCGACTTTTTTTATACGAGCTATGGCTACAAATCAGTTAACGCTACCTAAACACAACCCTCAGTTGGTTCAAAATACTGCACTTAGAATACTGTTAATAGGTATCGGCTTTTTAAGTGTGGCGTTAGGCGTCATAGGTATATTTCTACCTTTGCTGCCCACTACACCTTTCTTATTATTATCTGCTGCTTGCTTTACTCGTACGTCGCCTAAGTTTTATGACTGGTTGGTCGCTCACCCTAGGTTAGGGAAATACATTGTGTATTATTTGCACGGTCGGGGTATTCCTAAAAAGGCAAAGTTTTATACTTTAGCGATGATATGGACGACCATGCTAGTGAGCGCCTTTGTCTTATTAGACAGCCCTATTGTTAGAGTCATTTTGCCCATCATAGGGGTGTTGGTTAGCATTTATATTTTACGTCAGCCAAACCTAGAACTGCAGCCAAAGTCTTACCAAAATAACCAAGAATAAATACTAATAAGCACAATACAGCTTAGGTTGAGTACAAGGCCTGCGCTCATCATGGCTCTTTGTGGAATATGTCCTGTGGCAAACACTAAGGCATTCGGTGGTGTGGCAACAGGCAGCATAAAGGCGCAAGAGGCACTGACAGCAATTAATGCAGCTAAGATAACAGGGTCTAATCCTAACGCGGGTGCCACAGCCGCAAAGACAGGGATAAGCAGCGCAGCACTGGCAGTGTTACTGGCAAGTTCAGTTAAGAACACCACGAAGGCCACAATGACTAGAATGACCATAAAGGGTGACACGCCACCTAGCCAATTGCTCAGGTTTTGAGCTAAGAACAAACTAGTGCCTGTTTCTTTCAAAATAGCACTTAAACATAAGCCACCACCGAACAAAATAAGTACACCCCAGTCGGTACTCTTTTCTATATCTTTCCAACCAACCGCACCACTAACCACTAAAGCGATCAGTGCACTCATGGCTACTAATGTATCGAATGATGAAAAGCCACCTAAAAGAGCATTGATGGGCGAGCTAAATATCCAGAACACAACAGCGAATAAGAAAATGCCGATGGTGGCTTTTTTATGATAATTCCACTGTGTCTTCTCTTGTTTATAGCGAACGCTATGACTCAAATCAGGCTTAAATATTAAATATAAGCTGCCAATAGCTGCCGGTAATAGCATCAGTGTGAGTGGCAACGCTTTAATTAGCCATTGTGAAAACGTTAAACCGGTTACAGCGGCCGCAATTGCATTAGGCGGGCTGCCCACTAAAGTGGCAATGCCGCCGATGTTAGCGCAATAAGCAACGCCCAATAAAGTAAATATCCACAAGCGTTTATCGTGTTCATCCCTAACTTGGTACAGCATACCAATGGTTAAAGGCAGCATCATAGCGGCGGTGGCGGTATTGCTTATCCACATCGAAAGAATGGCGGTGACAGCAAAGAGTAAAAGCAGCGCGATGGATAATTTGCCTTTAGCTAATGCTAATACATGAGCGGCAATTGCCTGATCGAGCCCTTGCTTATGTAGCGCAGAGGCCAAAGCAAAGCCACCTAAGAATAAGAAAATAATAGGGTGCGCAAAGCTCCCAAAAGCGACTGTTGTATTAAATACATTAAGACTTACTGCCAATATAGGTACAAGCAGGGCGGTAATACTGATGTGTATCACTTCGGTTAACCAAAGAACGGCGACAAAGATTAAAATGCTTAATCCTTTGGTAATAGGCTCGTCGAAGGGCAGCAGGTTAAGCAGTAAAACAAATAGAACAATATCGGCAATAAGAACTTTATTCTTTGTGTTCTGAGATGAAGGTGTCGTTAACATAAGTTTAGCCCCAGAGAAGAAAAAAGAATGTGCTATAAGTGAAGCTAAAAATAAAAGTGCGTGTTAGCTCAAATCTGTAAAGATGGATGGTTATTTAAAGTAGATTACCCACAGACAGTATGGCAATCAAGGTGGTATATGCTTAGACGTAAGTCTGACTGACATTTTGCAGACAATAAAAAAGGAGCCGAAGCTCCTTTAGTAATGCGTAAAGACTTATTACATAACACGCATGCCTGGTACGGCACCATCGTGTGGCTCTAATAAGAAAATATCTTTATCGCCAGGGCCAGCAGCCAAGACCATGCCTTCCGATAGACCAAACTTCATCTTACGGGCGGCTAAGTTGGCGACCATAATGGTCAGCTTGCCTACCAAATCTTCAGGTGCGTAGGCGGCTTTAATACCAGAGAATACGTTACGAGTTTCACCGTTACCTATATCTAGGGTCAGTTGCAGTAGTTTGTCTGCACCTTCAACGTGCTGGGCATCAACAATTTTAGCCACGCGCAAATCAACTTTGGCGAAATCACCAAATTCAATGGTCTCTGCAATCTCTTCAGAGCCATCTTCACGAAGGGCTGGGCCTTTCTTCTTGGTGTTTTTTTGCTGTTTTTTGCTGTCTTTAGCTGCGCTGTCTTTTTTAGTGCTAATACCGACTTCTTTGGCAAGCTCTTCTTTCGTTTCTTCTAAAATGGCCGTGATCTTATCCATTTCAGCGCGCGCCAACATTGGCTTGAATTTATTGATTTCATGGCCAAGTAGGTGCTGCTTGCGGCTTTCCCAATTAAGGTTGTCAATGTTCAAGAAGGCACAGGTTTTATCGGCGATTTCAGGTAATACAGGCGCCAGATAGGTTGCAAGTTGGTGGAACAAATTTAGCGCAACAGAGCAGACTTCCAGAACTTCCTGCTGACGTCCTTCTTCTTTGTTCATTGCCCAGGGGGCTTTATGCTGAATGTATTCGTTAGCACGATCTGCTAATGCCATGACTTCTTTCATGGCACGACCAAATTCACGCTTCTCATACATTTGGGCAATGTTATCACCAGCATCAACAAAGTCTTGCAGCATGGCAGGTTCGGCACATTCAGTGCTTAGTTTGCCACCGGCTTTAGCAACAAAGCTGGCCGTACGACTAGCAATATTAACCAGTTTGTTTACTAGGTCTGTGTTTACACGCTGAACAAAGTCTTCTAAGTTTAAGTCGAAGTCATCCACACCAGAGTTTAACTTGGCCGCAAAGTAATAGCGCAAGTAAGTTGGATTTAGATGATTTAAGAAGGTGCGCGCTTTAATAAAGGTACCGCGAGACTTAGACATCTTAGCGCCATTAACTGTCACAAAACCGTGTGCATTGATGGCAGTAGGTGTGCGGTAACCAGCCGTTTTTAACATGGCAGGCCAGAATAGGGCGTGGAAGTTAATGATGTCTTTACCGATAAAGTGATAAAGCTCAGCGGTTGAGTCTTTATTCCAGAATTCATCAAAGCTTAGGTCGCCACGACGGTCACATAAGTTTTTAAAGCTCGCCATGTAACCAATAGGAGCATCTAGCCATACATAGAAATATTTGCCCGGCGCATCAGGGATTTCAAAACCAAAGTAGGGAGCATCACGAGAAATATCCCACTCTTGTAAGCCGCTGTCTAACCATTCAGAAAGTTTGTTAGCAACTTCGTCTTGCAATGCACCAGAGCGTGTCCACTCTTTTAAAAAGCCTTCAAATTCAGGCAATTTAAAGAAGTAGTGCTCAGATTCTTTTTCAACCGGTGTGGCACCAGAAATGGTAGAAAACGGGTTGATTAACTCTGCCGGTGTATAAGTTGCACCACAAGCTTCACAGTTATCACCGTACTGGTCAGCAGCGTTACATTTGGGGCACTCACCTTTGATATAACGGTCGGCTAAAAATATTTCCTTAACCGGGTCAAAAAGCTGTTTGATTTTGCGTACAGCAATATGGCCGTTATCACGACAGGCCTTATAAATTTCTTCAGAGAAAATACGGTTTTCTTCGCTGTGCGTGCTGTGATAGTTATCAAAGGCTATATGGAAATCAGCAAAGTCGGTTTCGTGTTCTTTTTTTACACGAGCAATTAATTCTTCAGAGGTAATGCCCTCTTGCTGTGCACGCAACATAATGGCCGTGCCGTGGGCGTCATCGGCGCACACATAGTAACATTCGTTACCGCGAGACTTCTGAAAGCGCACCCAAATATCGGTTTGGATATATTCTAATAAGTGTCCTAAATGGATAGAACCATTGGCATAAGGAAGGGCGCTTGTGACTAAAATTTTACGGGGGTTCTGTGCGGTCATGACAATTCGCTACAAGTTATATGGATTTAATGAAGTCCAGCATTGTAGCGAAGATGATGACTCTAGGGTAGAGCAGACTCTGGAAAGCAGCGTAAGAAACCGCCGAGCAATGGCTAGGCAGCTCGGCTAAGTAGTATCTCTAAGACAAATTTACTGCCGAAATACGACAGAATCATAAAGCCGGTACCTATTAGGGTCCAACGGCTTGCCACTATACCGCGCCAACCAAAGCGGTAACGACCAAATAATAAGCCTGCAAAAATAAGCCAGCTAATTAAAGCAAAGACAACCTTATGACTTAAGTGCTGACCTTTAAGATCGAAGACATAGGGCCAACCAATAACATAGCTTGCGGTGAGTAAAATCATGCCCAGCCAAATCATTTCAAACAGTAGCCTATCCATGAGCTGTAAAGGCGGTAATGATTTAATAAAACCTTTAGTTTGTCGGTTTTTTAAAGCGTTATCTTGTAGGTAAAGCAAAACCGATTGCACGGCGGCAATGGTCAGTACGCTGTAGGCAAGAATAGACAAAAGAATATGCCAAGCTAAGCCATATTGAATATTAGTTAAGGGGCTGTATGTGTCGGTAAGGGCAGTAACTAATATGATAAGCGACGCCATGGGCAGCAAACCAATAAATAAATTGTCGATCGGTTTGCGCCAACTTGAAAATAACAGTAATAAAACGATAACTAAGCTAATTAGAGAGCCTACTTCAAAGGTAGCAAAGTTAATGTGTTGCTCACCAAAAATGCTCATTCCCATGCTGCCAAAATGCAACAGAGCGCCGATCATGGTGCTCATCAGTACCAACGAGCGATTTTTAGGTGCGTGGCCGGAAAGACCTTGCCACTGGCGATAAGCTGCCCATAGATAAAAACCGATGGCAGGAATTGCAAACACTAAACCAGACATAACAATATTTCTCCAAAGAATGACTTAGTTTCGCACAAGCGCAAAAAAGTTTTAAGTGTTCTGTTTTTTAGATTGAACATATTTATTGATACAGAGTAAGCATAATCATAATGCAGAGAGCAAATGAAAGCCGTATAAATTTTGGCTAACACTATAAGCAGGTTATACTTCGCCCAATTATTTATATTTTTGAGTTTATTGTTATGTTTGAGAGCTTAACCGACCGCTTAGGTGGTGCGTTAAAGAGTATTAGCGGCCAATCTAAGCTCACCGAAGAAAACATTAAAGGCACTGTGCGCGAAGTGCGCATGGCGCTATTAGAAGCAGATGTTGCCTTACCCGTAGTAAAAGCCTTTACCGACCAAGTAAAAGAGCGTGCTATTGGTGCCGATGTTTTAAAAAGTTTAAACCCTGGGCAAGTTTTTCTTAAGATTGTTCATGAAGAGCTGCAAAGCGTCATGGGTGAAGCTAATGAAAAGCTTAACCTAGCCACACAGCCACCGGCCATCGTATTAATGGCAGGTTTACAGGGTGCGGGTAAAACCACCACCGTTGCAAAACTGGCTAAATACTTACAAGAGCGTGAAAAGAAAAAAGTAATGGTGGTGTCTGCTGACGTTTACCGTCCTGCAGCAATCAAGCAGTTAGAAACACTGGCCTCAGAAGTAGGTGCTACCTTCTGCCCATCCGATTTAAACCAGAAGCCTGTTGATATTGCTAATAACGCAGTGGATGCTGCTAAACGTGCTGGCGCCGATGTGTTAATCGTCGATACCGCGGGTCGTTTAGCCGTTGATGCCGACATGATGGCGGAAATTCAAGCGCTGCATAAAGCGTTAAATCCAATTGAAACCTTGTTTGTGGTCGATGCCATGACAGGGCAAGACGCGGCCAATACAGCCAAGGCGTTCAGTGATGCTCTACCGTTAACCGGTGTGGTATTAACGAAAGCAGACGGTGATGCGCGTGGTGGTGCTGCGTTATCGGTACGTCATATTACTGGCAAGCCCATTAAGTTTATGGGTATGGGCGAGAAAATCGATGCTCTAGAGCCTTTCCACCCAGATCGTGTGGCTTCACGTATTTTAGACTTAGGTGACGTACTGTCGTTAATCGAACAGGCAGAGCGTAACGTCGATAAGAAAAAAGCCGATAAACTTGCCAAGAAAATCAAATCGGGCAAAGGCTTTGATCTAGAAGACTTCCTTGATCAAATCCAGCAAATGAAAAACATGGGCGGTATTACCTCTATGTTAGACAAACTGCCGGGCATGGGTAACTTAGGCAATATGGCTAAGCAGACCGATGCAGCCGAGAAAAACTTCAAGCAAATGGAAGCTATTATTTATTCCATGACGCCAGAAGAGCGTCGCTTCCCAGATAAAATTAACGGTTCTCGCAAGCGTCGTATTGCTGCGGGTTCGGGCAATCAGATACAAGACGTTAACCGCGTATTAAAGCAACACAATCAAATGCAAAAGATGATGAGGAAGATGACCTCTAAAGGCGGCATGCAAAAAATGATGCGTGCTTTAGGCGGTGCTGCTAAGGGTGGCAACCCGTTTGGCGGCGGTGGTCCTTTCGGTGGCGGTATGCCTCCTATGCGCTAACGCATTTGTGAACATTTATAAGCCTCTAATAAGTCACTTGTTAGGGGCTTTCTTTATGTTTTACAGCAGCAAAAACTGCCAGTCGTGCGGCACCGTAGTTTGATGCGTTATGCCGAGTGAATGAAATATTCATTAACGAAGCTCTTAGCTAAATACCGCCAGCGCTTATAAAGCCTGTCAACCATATTCTGTATTGAATATAGTATTCAACATTTGCTGTTGAAACATGTAAACTAACCACATTTTCTTTGATGAATAGTTAGGCTTTCGCCCATGATGAAATACATCTCTACCCGTGGTAATGCCCCGGAATTAAGTTTTGAAGACGTACTGCTAACAGGTCTAGCCTCTGATGGTGGTCTATACGTACCTAAAGAGCTTCCCCAGTTTAGCTTGGAAGAAATTGAATCTTGGCGTGACCTGCCATACACAGAATTAGCATTTAAAGTTATTTATCCTTTTGTGGAAGGCAGTGTTGATGCTGAATCACTTAAGAGAATGCTAGCCTCTGTTTATAACAACAGCGTGTTTGGTCATAAGGCTATTGCGCCATTACAGCAAATTGACCATAACGAATACGTATTAGAATTATTCCACGGCCCAACCTTGGCATTTAAAGACTTTGCGCTACAAATGTTGGGGCAGTTGCTTGATTACGTTCTAGAAAAACGCCAAGAGAAAGTCGTTATTATGGGGGCAACCTCAGGTGATACTGGGTCAGCAGCCATTGAAGGGACTAAGCGTTGTAAAAACGTCGATATCTTTATTCTTCACCCAAGCGGTAAAGTGTCTGATGTTCAGCGTAAACAAATGACCACTGTTGCTGGCGACAATATTTATAATATTGCAATCGATGGTAACTTTGACCAAGCACAAGAAATGGTTAAAGCCAGCTTCTCAGACCAATCATTCCTACGTGGTGAACGTAAACTGGTAGCAGTAAACAGTATTAACTGGGCACGTATCATGTCGCAGATTGTTTACTACTTCTACTCTGCACTCAACCTAGGTGGTCCATTACGTCCGATGGCGTACTCAGTGCCTACTGGTAACTTCGGTGATATTTTTGCCGGTTACATGGCGTATAAAATGGGCCTACCTATTAAGCAGTTAATTATTGCTACTAACAGCAACGACGTACTACACCGCCTAATGAGCAAAAACCAATACGAAGTTCTGCCGTTGCAGCACACTATTACACCTTCTATGGATATTGCCGTATCGAGTAACTTTGAGCGCTTACTGTTTGACTTATATGACCGTGACGGCGCAAAACTGGCCGACTTAATGGCGAAGATGAGCGCTAAAAAAGAAGTTGTTAGTTTAGAAGAAGACAAGCTTGCCAAAGCTCGTGAACTATTCGATAGCCATGCGGTAGACGAAGAGGGTACAGTTGCCATGATGCAAGAAGTGTTTGGCGAAACTGGCTATTTGCTAGACCCACACACTGCGGTTGGTGTTCAAGCGGCACGTGCTTGTCGTCGTTATGCTGATATTCCTATGATTACTTTAGGTACAGCGCATCCAGTGAAGTTTGAAGAAGCAGTTAAGCGTGCAGGTTACGAATTACCAAAACTGCCACACCACTTAACAGACTTAATGGAGCGTGAAGAGCGTCTGGTGGAACTGCCTGCCGATCTTAAAACGATCCATCAGTTTATTGCTGATCACACCTTTAAAGACTAAGCATTGTTTTTAAAGTAAGAGGGCGCCAATCGGCGCCTTTTTGACAAAAGTGAGTCGTTATAAAATATAATAATAAAAAGAGACCTATAAAACCCTATAGGTTTTAAACCCAATGACAGATAATATTGCTTACCGTTTTTTTCGTCCTAACGCTTTCTAAAGTAGGAACTTATTACAGAATAAATGTCAGATAAACCAAGTCATTTGTTCGAAAAATGATGTGGCGCTATAACTAAAAATGAATAATTGGTTAAGTTGTAGGGGCTTATGCGTTAAGCAGATGCAAGATGATTTAACTGAATATATGCTGTGGTTGGCTGCAATAAGACTGGAACAGTTATTATTATTTGATAATGCAGTAATTTAGTTACATTTAAATTAAAGTTAAAGTTTTCAGATAAACTGAGGCAAATATAATAGCCTCAATAGGAACTAGTTTATGCCTATCTGGGCGAAAAGTTGTACTGTATTAATGGCGTTTTTTTTATCTGGCTGTGCCCATTGGCCCAGTGTAGAGCATAGAGCCGTTACTTTAGAGAGCATACGAAACTTGATTAACGAGCATGAAGAAAATAGCGAGCAAGTTCAAAAAGCGCAACTTGAAGCATTGGAGTGCGACCGTATGGGCGATGTGAGTCTTCAGCTTGAACAACAAAATAGCCAATTAGAGGCCATTAATAAAAAGGTGACAGTATTGACTGCAGAAAACCCTTCCTTTGGCGGCGAGTTTTGCCCAACTGTGGCAGCTCCTGGTGCTCAATACGATGGCAGAATCATCGTCGGGGCTTTAGAGTGGGTGTATTTACCCGCTATCGCACATCATTATCAAGCACGTATAGACAGTGGTGCTACTACGTCCTCCATTCATGCTGATAATATCTTACGCTTTGAGCGTGATGGTAAAAAATGGGTTCGCTTTGAAATCAGAGAAGATGACGACTCAGAACCTATCGAAGTTGAAACGCCGTTAACGCGAACAGTATTGATACGCCAAGCCTCAGCAGAAGAACCAGAGCGCCGCTCGGTCGTCACCTTAACGGTTAACTTAGGTGGTTTACAGCAAGACAGTGAGTTTACGCTTACCGATCGTTCGAAAATGACGTACCCCGTGCTGTTAGGTCGTAACTTTTTACAAGATGTCACTTTAATTGATGTGGGTCGTAATATGGTTCAGCCAAAGTTTTTGCCTGAAACTGTGTCTCTACCTGCACTGGAAAGCAGTGATGAGTTAAATCAAACGGTAAATAATACGATAAAGATCCAAAAGCCTGATACCAACGAAGATAAAACGATTTAAACCCCTGCTACGAATGCATTCGTAGCAGTCATTGATGCAGGCTTTGGGTTCGACAACCCGATTAGAGTGATTCATGACTGTAAAAAAGCAATTCGACACAAAAATCTCCCTATTTATCTTAGTTGTTACCTTATTAGTGATAGGTATAGGGTTAACGCTGCACAGACACTTAGTATATGAAGTGCCTTTACTGTACGGTGAAACTCAAACGGTTTGGTCGGTGGAAGCTAAGGTAGAGTTCACTGCCAATGGCAAGCCCGTTAAAGTATCGTTATCACGACCTGGCGAGCAAGAAGGTTACGCCGTATTAAACGAAGCCGGTGCATCACCTGGGTATGGCTTAAACTTTTCGGAAGGGGCATCACCCACCGCAGAGTGGACTAAGCGCGCAGCTACAGGGCGCCAAGAGTTGTTTTACCGTGCCGATATTTTGGCTACCCAGCAAACTATTAGTAACCAAGTGATTCCCGCCCCTGCCATTCGAGCGGTCAGTTGGCAAGAACCATACGAAACCGCTATTAATGCCATATTACAACGCGCTTACACGACCTCAGCAGACAATTACAGTCTTACCAAAGAGCTTTTAAAACAATTTAAGGGTGTCGACAGAGGACAGCACGTAGAGCTGCTTAAAACTCATTTTAATAACAGTTTGCCAGAACTTGTTGTCGACATGCTGCATAAGGCTAATGTACCCGCCAGTATAGTGTATGGCTTAGAGCTGAGAGATGGTCGACGTCGTCAAGCGTTGTTGCCTTTATTGCGCGTGTGGCAAGGCAGCACCAGCAGAATATTTCACTTCCCCGATGAGTCAAAGTCGGTATTAGATCAACAAGATGCGCCTGTCCTCTTATGGCAACAAACTGGCGCCCCAGTGCTCGATGTCATAGGTGCAACAGATTCTAGCGTGCGTTTCTCTATGATTAAACGTGAAGAATCTACCTTTGCTAACGTCGCTCAAAACTTATCTAACCAATACAGTTTCTTTAACTTTTCTATCCATAGCTTACCCATTGAAGAGCAAGCCCTGTTTAAAACCATTTTAATTATTCCAATTGGCGCCTTAGTGGTGTGCATATTACGAGTATTGATTGGTTTAAAAACGTCGGGCACTTTTATGCCGGTGTTAATTGCTTTGGCCTTTGTGCAAACGTCTTTAGTGACTGGCTTAATTGGCTTCTTGTTAGTGGTTGCTACTGGCCTAGTGCTAAGGAGTTATCTGTCTAAGCTTAACTTGCTCTTAGTGCCCCGAATAACCGCGGTCATCATTACGGTGATTGCTATTATTGGTGTCTTCAGTGTGTTCTCTTATAAGTTAGGGCTGACTGAAGGCTTAAGAATTACTTTCTTCCCAATGATTATTCTGTCTTGGACCATTGAGCGTATGTCTATTTTGTGGGAAGAAGAAGGCAGCAAAGAAGTATTCAAACAAGGCACAGGTAGCCTGTTTACAGCGGTATTAGCTTACTGGGTAATGACTGACCCTTGGGTACGTCACTTAACCTTTAACTTCTTAGGGATACAGTTTGTTGTATTGGCATTGGTACTAATGATTGGTTCCTACACAGGTTACCGCTTATTAGAATTGAAACGCTTTAAAGAGCTTGGCTAGCCATGTTTGTAATGCCATGGACACTTAGAAAGCGCGGCATACTGGGTATGAACCGTCGTAATATCAGCTATATCAGCCGTTATAACGAACGCCGCCTTTTCCCGTTGGTTGATAACAAGCTCAAAACCAAAGTGTTGGCGGAGGCTGCTTGTATCAATACCCCAAAACTCATTGGTTTAGTCGAAAGCCAATACGATGTCACTCGTCTTGATGAAATTTTAGAAGGCATCAATGGCTTTGCCATCAAACCTGCTAATGGCAGTGGTGGTAAAGGCATTATGGTATTAAAGCGTAATGCAGAGGGTGAGTTTGTTAAGAGCAGTGGCTCAGTGGTTAGCCTACGTCAACTGCAGCGCCATGTGTCGAATACCTTGGCTGGCTTACACAGCTTGGGTGGTAGCCCTGATGTCGCGTTGATTGAAGACCTTATTGAAGTTGATACTTTTTTATCGGACTATTCCTACGAAGGCGTGCCAGACATTCGCGTTATTGTTTGTCGGGGTTTTCCAGTAATGGCAATGATCCGCCTAGCGACTCGCGCGTCAGATGGTAAAGCAAACCTTCACCAAGGCGCTGTTGGGGTAGGGTTAGATATTGCCACCGGCCGACCGCTAAACGCCGTTCAATTTGGCGAGCAAGTCACCCACCATCCAGATTCAGGAAAAAATCTTTCCGAACTGGCCATTCCTGATTGGCAAACACTTCTGAAGCTCGCTGCGCGTTGTTATGATATTTCCGGGCTTGGCTATTTAGGTACAGATATAGTATTAGATAGCAAAAGAGGTCCTATGCTGTTAGAGCTTAATGCCCGTCCTGGTTTAGCCATTCAGCTAGCCAACGGTGAAGGCTTATTGCATCGTTTAAGAAAAATTGATTCGCTCAGCAAAAAAGAGCTAAGTTTAGATGCCGACCAACGTGCCGCATTAAGCCAGCAATGGTTTGCCAGTGAAAAAGAAAATCTTTTGTAAGCGCTGCTCACACCTCTGTAATAGAAATTGTAGTTAGAGAACAGTTATGACATCACTTCGTGTTGGTTTTATTGGCTTAGGGTTAATGGGTGTTCCTATGTGTCAGCGCATTTTAGCGGCTGGCTTCCCCTTAACCGTTTGGAATCGTACGCTTGAGAAAACACAGCCACTAAAAAATGCCGGTGCTCAAGTTGCCGCCACTATTGCTGAGTTAGTTGAACAATCAGATATTATTATGCTTTGCGTCACCGACACTCATGCCGTTAAAAGTGTTGTGTTTTCTGAGGGCGGTATTATAAGCAAAGGCGACAATCGAAAAATATTGGTCGACTTCTCCAGTATCGACCCTGCTGAAACCAAGAAAATGGCGGCTGAGTTATTGCAACGTACCGGTATGCAATGGATAGACTCACCTGTATCTGGTGGGGTTGCCGGTGCCGAGCAGGGAACTTTAGCGATTATGGCTGGTGGCGATGAACAGAGCTTGAATACGGTTCGGCCAGTGCTAGAGCACTTATCACAGCGCGTTACTCATATGGGACCGGTTGGATCAGGGCAAGTCACTAAAGTATGCAATCAGATGATTGTCAGTTGTAATGTATTAGTTATGGCCGAGATGATGGCGTTGGCTGAAAAATCAGGAGTGGATGCTAGTTTAATTCCAACGGCACTACAAGGCGGTTTTGCCGACTCTATTCCGTTGCAGTTAACAGGACCACGCATGGCTAACAGTGAATTTGAACCTGTTAAATGGCATGTGAAAACCTTGCTCAAAGACTTGGATATGGCCAATACGCTGTCTGCTAGTATGCAGAGTGCTATCCCCATGAGTGGGTTGGGCGCAGAAATCATGCGTCTGCATGCAAGCCAAGGACATGCTGATCATGATCCTAGTACGTTAATAGACCTCTACAGGGAGAAAAAGGGGTGAAATTTTGTGCCAATCTAACGTTACTTTATAACGAAGTACCATTTTTAGAGCGTTTCGCTTGTGCTGCAGCGGACGGTTTTAGCGCTGTCGAAATACAGTTTCCGTACGACACGCCTATTGTCGAAATCCAACAGCAGCTTAAAGAGCATAACCTTCGCTGTGTCCTTATTAACGTGCCTGCAGGCGATTTAATGCAAGGTGGTGAGGGGTTGGCTGCGGTTCCCAGTAAAGTGGCTGAGTACGCCGCTGGATTGGTGGAGTGCATGGCTTACGCACGCGCGCTTAAAGTGGAATACGTTAATGTGTTAGCAGGGCGCTGTTATGACAACAGCAAGCGTGCAGCATACCTGAATACCTTTTATCAGAACCTCTATAAAACCGCCGAAGCCTTTGCGCCTTTTAGAATTTACACCACCTTTGAAGCCATAAATACTGATGATATGCCGGGCTTCTTAATATCGACTACCGATGACTTTTTAACCACCATCAAAGAAGTCAATCACCCCTACTTAAAAGCACAGTTTGATGTCTATCATATGGCCAAAATGGGGCAGAATATCGAAGGTTTTATTCAGACGCATACCGATAAAATCGGACACATTCAGTTTGCCGATGTACCAGAGCGTGGAGAGCCTGGCAGTGGTGAGCTCGACTTTGCTAAGGTTTTCAAAACGATAATGGGCAGTGGTTATGACGGTTGGATGGCAGCAGAATACAAGCCAACAACAAATACCAGCGACAGCTTAAAATGGATGAAGCGTTTGAATGGGGTGTTTAATAAAAAGGAACTAGAACAGGTCTAGCTGCTCTTCTTCTCGTGCGGGGGGAGGGGTTTTCTTGTTAGGCTTTTTAGGCGACTCTTCAGTCATGAGCGTTGCCTCATGGAATAAGTCGAGCTGCTGTTCAGATAAGTCTTCTTCTGGCGCTTGAGCCACTGACTGCATCTGCTTAGCTTGTAATACTTTTAATTTGCGTTTGTGGCAAAGGTTAACAACCAGTTGCTTTTGAAACTCGGTGAATTGGTTCCAGTGTAGGCGCTCGTTTCTGTTACGAAAACAGCCAATGCAATAGCCTTTGCTGTTCATCTCACAGATACGTTGACAGGGGCTGGGGACGCTAAAAAATTCGCCTTGGTCGACCATGATGACTTACACGCAAAAAAAAACCCAATGCAATGCACTGGGTTTTTTTATCAAGCGAAAATTAAACCGGAGTTACGTTTTCAGCTTGTGGACCTTTTTGACCTTGAGTAACTTCCATAGTTACTTGTTGGCCTTCGGTTAGGGTCTTACGGCCGCTACCGTTAATGGCGCTAAAGTGAACAAATACGTCTTTGCCAGACTCTTGTTCAATGAAGCCGAAACCTTTTTCGTCGTTGAACCATTTAACGGTGCCTTGAATTACATCAGCCATGTTGCTTTCTTTCCTAAAGTATTGCTAACCAAGTTAGCTTAAATTGCTATTACTTGGCATTTCTATCGATACTGGTATAACAATAATAAATGCCACTCTGACCAGTATCTTACATATTATTCATATGGAGCACTCGCCAATCTTGCTTGTCAATCAAGCGGTATGAATAATAGCGCACTTATAGATAAGTACCAAGTGTTTTATACTAGATGGCTCAAATAACCACTTTTACTTGTAGAAACGAATGAATAAAGCCAAAAGAACAGAAATTTTCCGCCGGTTTCAGCAGCAAAACCCAAAACCGGAAACGGAATTAGAGTACTCCAATGAGTTCGAACTGTTAGTGGCCGTGGTTTTATCTGCTCAGGCTACAGATGTGGGAGTCAATAAAGCCACCAGTAAGTTATTTCCCGTTGCTAACACGCCAGAAGCCATTTATGCGCTTGGGGAAGAGGGTCTGAAAGAATATATTAAGACCATTGGTCTGTTTAACAGCAAAGCAAAGAATGTAATTAAACTGTGTGAAATGCTTATTAACCTTCATGACAGCAAAGTGCCAGACAATCGTGAAGCCTTAGAAGCTCTCCCAGGTGTTGGCAGAAAAACCGCTAACGTTGTTCTAAACACCGCCTTTGGACATCCCACCATTGCGGTGGATACTCACATTTTTCGTGTATCAAATCGTACGAAAATAGCCACAGGTAAAAACGTAAACGAGGTAGAGCAAAAACTACTAAAAGTAGTGCCTAAAGAGTTTATGTTGGACTGCCACCATTGGTTAATACTGCACGGGCGTTATACTTGTGTTGCACGCAAACCTAAATGCGGTAGTTGTATCATTGAAGACCTGTGCGAATTTAAAGACAAAACTGACGAATAACCGGAGATAAAATGCGTATTTTACATACCATGTTACGAGTAGGTGATCTGCAACGCAGTATCAAATTTTATACCGAAGTCATGGGCATGACCTTACTTCGCCAGCACGACAACGAAGAGTTTAAATACAGCCTAGCCTTTGTTGGCTACCAACCAGAAAGTGAAGGCGCTGTTATCGAGCTCACTTATAACTGGGGTGAAAGCGAATACGACCTTGGCACAGGCTATGGCCATATTGCCATCGAAGTCGATAACGCTGCTGAATCGTGCGAGCTCATCCGTAATAACGGCGGTAAGGTAACTCGTGAAGCCGGCCCTGTTAAAGGCGGTACCACTGTGATCGCATTTGTTGAAGATCCAGACGGCTACAAAATTGAATTAATCGAAAAGAAATCCATCGATAGCGGTGAGTTCTAATGCAATTAACCCGTTCTTCGGTGTTTGCTGACGTGTACCTTTTAAAAACGACCAAACATTCAGATGAGCGGGGTTTCTTTTCAGAAACGTTCAGAGCCAGTTGGTTTGATGACATTGCCCCTGGCTTAACCTTTACTCAAGATAACTACTCCTATTCTAAGCAAGGCGTTTTAAGAGGCCTGCACTATCAACTTGAGCGTCCACAGGGGAAGTTAGTACGCGTAGTGCGTGGCACTATCTTTGATGTAGTAGTGGACTTACGCCAACACTCAAGTACCTTTGGCAAGTGGCAAGGCTTTGAACTAAGTGCTGACAATCAACACCAGCTCTGGATTCCCCCAGGCTTTGCCCACGGGTTTTATACCGTATCGGCAGAGGCAGACTGCTTATACCGTTGCACAGACTACTACGATGCCGAAAGTGAGCGCTCAATCCGTTGGGATGACCCAGATTTAGCCATAGAGTGGCCCATAACTCATGCGCCTATTATCTCTGCTAAAGATCAACAGGCCATGGCCTTTAAGCAGGCCGAATATTTTTAATGGTGGCACTTAACGTTTTAGTCACAGGTGCTCGTGGTCAGCTTGGGCAAGCCCTGAGTGCACTTGAGCTTGATTCATCAATTCAATTTTCTTTTTATTCTAAAGAACAATTAGATATTACCGATTTAGACCAAGTGCGCTTAGTTGTTCAGAAACAAACGCCCGATATAGTCGTTAATTGCGCCGCCTATACAGCGGTTGATCGAGCTGAGCGTGAGCCCGAGCGTGCCTATTTAGTCAATGAACAAGGCGTTAAGCATTTGGTTGAAGTCTGTAGAGAGCAGCGTTGTAAGTTGCTACAGATATCAACAGACTATGTGTTCGCAGGCAACACAATAGATGCATATACCGAGCACGACAGTACAAGCCCAATCAATATTTATGGAAGCAGCAAACAGGCCGGTGAATTAGCCGCTCTAACACTGGCTGACAATGCATTAATCATACGGACTAGCTGGTTAATAAGCGCTTACAGTCACAACTTTTTTAACAGCATATTATTAGCTCTAAAAAACAATAAACCACTGACAGTGGTGAATGATCAATACGGCACACCCACTAACGCCAGTGTTTTGGCGGTTTGGATTGTACAGATATTGCCTTTGTTTAATGAAGGGAAGGTACAAGGGATCTATCATGCGGCAGCTTCAACAGCATGCAGTTGGTATCAGATGGCTGTCGAGATTCAGCGCTTGGCATTAGAAAAGAATATTATTTCTGACAAAATAGAAATAACCCCCATTACTACTGAAAATTACACTTGTAAAAATAAAGGCTTATTAGCCCCAAGACCCAGTAATTCATCCCTTAGGTCAGATAAGTTGATGCAAGCTCTTGAGGGGGCTTCTATAGGCTGGCAAGCGATGGTTAACGAGTGCTTTAACACCAACAACTAATAACAGGAGATTGTCATGTTTGTTATGTATGGCATTAAAAACTGCGACACCATTAAAAAAGCACGCAAATGGTTAGAAGAAAACCAAGTCGAATATGAATTTTTTGATTACAAAAAAGAGGGCGTATCGGCAGAGTTAGCCGACACTTTTATAAAAGAATTAGGTTGGGAAGCGCTCATTAATAAACGTGGTACTACCTGGCGTGCGCTACCAGAAGACACTAAAAACAACATTAACGACAAAGTAGCGAAAGAACTAATGATGGATAATCCATCCATTATTAAACGTCCGCTACTGGATACCGGCAGTAAAAAAGTATTGGGTTTTAAAGCAGAGGAATACGAAGCCCTAATCTAATTTGAATATTGCTAAGGCGCTGGTCTACACCAGTGCCTTTACGCTCCACGCCACCATAATGCCTAAATAATTCCCCAAAATATAACCGATAATCGCTGCTGCAAACCCCGGTACCAGTACGTAACGGTTTTTAAGTGCGCCTGCAATGACAGGGATAAAAGGAACCGACATGACCGCCGCAGAAGCGGTAATTAAAAAGGTATCAACATCAATCTTAAACATACGACATAAGATTGCCTGTAAAATAAGCGAGCCGATTAAAATCGTACCAATGTAGGCAAACAGGGTAACTTTTAACTCGGTAAATACAGTGATATCAATCATTGAGCCGGTGGTGAAGCAGAAAATTAAGATCAAATACATGCCTAACGGATAGCTGTTTGGCAGAGCACGAATAAAGGGCACAAAGGAGGCGCAAACACCTAAGGTGGTAATGGCAATAATAGTAAAGGCTTGTGCCATAGAACCCGATAGCAACCCAGACAGACCCACCGAAATACCAACAATCAGTGCCGATAAAACGAGCGCAACCAGAGTTTTAGGAATCAGCTTTACGTTCGCGAGTGAGCGATACGAATTAGCCGACTCATCAGCTAAGTGATCAAAGCTATTGGTTTCATGCACCGACTCAGGCTCTTTAAAAGGCAGCAAAAACTTACTAAAAATAGGTTTGGCGAGTGTGATAATAAACACTACAAAGATGGCCGACAGTAAAATATCGTAGGTCAGCATATCGGTGAAAATATCAGTGTCACCATTAATAGCGGTTTTAATGGCGGCCATATTCGGGCCTCCACCTGTGTAAGCACCTACTGACATCCCTGCGATTTGCCAAATTTCTGGTAAGTGTGGTGCAAAGAAAATAGCCGCAACCATACTGACTAAAATGACTGAAAAGAGCGCAAGGCCTAAACTCTTAAGCGTATTGCCTGAGGTTTTTAATGCCGTAGGGATATCCATAGAAAAGACCAGTAACGATAACGCCAACGCCACACTGACACTGGAAATATCTTCTTGTACCGCTTTAATAGCGCTCTCTTCAGGGATTAAACCGGTTAAGGCTAGGGCAATACCAAGCCCAAAAGATAAAACCACTACGCCAATTTTATCTAACAGTTGTAAGCGCTGACAAAGCACAATCAAAACAGCCGGTGCCAGTATGTAAAGTGGTATTAACAAGAACAAAGGGTTAAGGCCGTTTAGCATTATTGTTGCCTATTTAATTATTTTTATCGCTTAGTTAATAGTGTCTGAATTAGTCAGCATTGGAAACCCCTCTGGGTGATCAAATACAGACCACCAGTCAGAAATCTTACCATTGTCATAAACGGCAATATGACCGAACTGTAAAAATATCGCTTCACTTTGAGTCGGGCGGAAAAACATAAAATCATCGACCTTAAGGTCAGAACTAGCAGGTAGCTCATAAAACTCTTGGTTGCTAGAGCGTCCGAATATGCTGCTAATTTTGGCCGACTTAGGATAGCTAGGCGTTGCCAACCAGTTACCGCCGTATATATAGCAACCGGCTTTAGGCAATAAGCCTAACAAACGCAGTAGAGCAGACAGCTTAGGTGCTTCCGGAATTTCAGGGTGCTCAATACGCTTTAAAACGGGGGCGGCAATAAAGGCTGCAGGTAAGTGCTTTTCTAGGGTGGGCACATCGAAGTCTGTCGGCTTAACCAATGCTGAAGCCGTGGCTATTTCATTGGCGACAATATCATCATGCTCGTCATCGTAAAGTGAATAAGTCGAACTGCCGCCAGTGTTTAGGCACAAGTCTTTTAGTACGTCATCACCTAAGGTAGAGCGTATTAAGTCGGTAAAGAGTTTGTAGCGTGATCGAGTCGACTGAAAAGCGACCGGTAAGCCACCTAAGAACGCAGGAATCTTACTGATATGCGCATCGTAACCCATTAGCCCGCCTAGGCTTAAATGCGGTGACTCATGCACTTTTTTAAGAAGCTGCACAAAGGTGCTGTCAGGTTTAAAACCACCTCTATGTAAGCCAATATCAACTTCTAAGCTAATGCGAATGGTTGTGTTTAACTCTTTGGCTAACTGTTCATACTGTTCGGCACGTTCGGGGCTATCAATTAACCACTGTAATTGCAGTTCTGGCGCAAAACACAGGCTCGCTTGTTGTTGATACCAAGCATAAAAATACTTGGCGGCGGCCAGTGGCATCGGTTTGCCCAGGAGTATATCGGCGGCTGGTACCTGTTGAATTAACTCCATTAAAAACGGCAGATGAAAGCTCATTAAGCGTACTGTGCCAGCGCGTCGCATAATATGCTGCAGCATCGGAATGGACGGCAAAGACTTAGCCACAATGCGGTAATCAAAGCCGCTGCTTAACGTATTGGTGAGTAAGTCGATATTTTTGTTAAAACGCTCTTTATCAACAATCAGTGTGGGGGTGCAAATACCTGCATCTGTTAATGCCTTAGATAACTGCTTGTAATAGAGGTCTGTCATAGTGCCTTCCAGATTTGCATACGCTGTGCTTATTATTTTTAATGGTACACTTGTACCATAATAAAAAGCGGGCAGCTAGACAAAAATGTCTAAAGCAAGACAAACACAAAGCGTTCAAAGCGTTAGAGTAGGGAGAAGTATAGGGACTCTATCGAGCGATAGGGGAGCTTAGCCCCAAATCGCACGAAAGATAAAGAAGAAAATAATAGAAAGCGTTGCGCCTGCAGGTAAGGTAACCAACCATGAAACAAAGATTGAACCCACCTTGCGGTAGTTAAGAGACTCACCACCTACGGCTAAACCAACACCTAAAATAGCACCCACTAGAATTTGAGTACTTGAAACAGGTAGACCGGTTGCAGAGGCTACCACAACGGTAATGGCGGTTGCTAGGGTCGCTGCAAAACCACGACTAGGTGTTAACTGAGTAATACCTGAACCGATGGTTGCAATAACACGGTGACCAAAACTGACTAAACCAACCACAATACCGACTGCACCAATTAACAGAACCCACATAGGTACACTGCTGGCAGAAGTTACTAAACCACCGCTGCTAACAACACCATAAATAGCGGCAACCGGACCAACTGCGTTAGCAACATCGTTAGAACCGTGAGCAAATGCCATAGCACATGCGGTGAATACCATTAGTACAGAGAAGACTCTATCAATTCCGTTCTCTTTGCCTGCTTGGCTATCGATGGTACGGCCAATTACGTAGTAGCCAATAATCATCACAGCAATACTAACAAACAGAGAGTAGAACGCGGCTTGACCGAAGGTTAAATTAAACCCTAAATGTTTTAAGCCTTTTAGAAGAGTAACCATTGAAATAACAAAGCCGGCCATCATGACATACCAAGGTACGATTAGACGTGACTGAGCTAATGGATCTTCTTTTTTGAGAATCAGCACTTGCATGCTGCGGAATAAGATAAAAGAGATGGTACCTGCAACAGCGGGAGAGATAACCCAACTTGCTGCAATATTGCCGACTTCACTCCAGTTGACCGCTTCCATGGAAATCCCCACAGCAGCAAAACCAACAACAGCACCGACTAATGAATGCGTTGTCGATACAGGCCAGCCTCTAAACGAAGCAATCAAGAGCCATGTACCAGAGGCAAGCAAAGAACCAAGCATACCGAACACTAATAAGTCGGCATGATCTTTAATAGCATCAATATCAAACAGACCTTTGCGAATCGTTTCTGTTACTTCACCACCTGCTAAAAAAGCACCGGCGAACTCAAAAACAACAGCAACAAGAATGGCTTGCTTAACAGTTAAAGCTTTAGAGCCAACTGACGTTCCAATTGCGTTAGCAACATCATTGGCGCCGATACCCCAGGCCATAAATAGACCGAAGACACAGGCTAAAATTACAAACAGCTGACCATGGGTAGCAATAAGCTCCATAGTGGACTCCTCAAACAAAAGCGCGCGCATTCTACCGCACCATCTTTGCAGTGCCTAGAGATACTTTGGTTTAAATGATGATTTTAGACAAAAGATGCTTATTATTCCGTCTAAAATAAGCTTTGTTTAAAATTTCTCATTTAAGATAATGGCGCATGATGCTTTAAAAGCATTAAGTAGTAAACGGATATAAAAAGCCGTTATACTAAAAGACCATAACAAATGGCTTGAAAGCGAGCGTTTAGTAAATACAAAAAATAAATATTATTTTCTAAGTAGTCGCACAAAACACACTTAATCGACAATAAACGGTGTTTACATGAGCATTTTTGATTTAGATATAGACAAACAAATTAAAAAACATCAGCAGAAAATTCAAGAGCTTGAAGCCTTGCGTGCCAGTCACGAAAAAAAGCTTGAAGGAATTAAAGAGTTTGATCTTGAAATACAACGCTTATGTAATGAAAACAGCCTTACCGAAGCCGAGCTTTATGTGTCTCGATCAGAACAAATCGAAGCCTGGATAGTTAGTATGGCAAAAAAAGACAATCCATCGTCTATATATGAAAACCTCGCCAAACACTTTGCCCGTGTTGCCGCTCGTGGCGGTAAAAAAGCTGGAAAGTCATCGCTGCCTAAGCCTAAGCTAGCGGTTGGGGTATATGAGCATCCTGTAACGCGTGAACGCATTGAGAAGAAACGTCGTAACCCTCGTCAATTAGATCAGTGGATACAAGAACACGGCTTAGCCACTGTACGTAGCTGGAAAAAGTAGAAAGTATTTGAAATTGATACTAAAAAGGCGAGGGATTACACAATAATCACCTCGCCTTTTAGTTTTTAGGGTTTAAAACTAGACGTTATACCAGTTTAAACTTAGCGATATTCGCTTGCGCTTGTACTTCCGTTACAGCAACTCGTACTGGCATGCCTAAGTGTAAATGAGTCGTTCCGTCGCTCTGGCTCATGGTTTTGCTATCAAAGGTCCATTGCTCGCCTTTTTTGCGTAGCTCAACCGTCCCTTCAATACCGGTGTTATCTAAACGGACAGTAATAGAGAACGGATTAACAAATACCACTGTGGCATCGTACAGCTGTTCTTTATCTTGATTACTCAACCATTGCAGTTTTAACCAATTTTCTACCTGCATAGACGCTAAGCGTGCGTTGGTTTGATTGGTCTGAATGGTTTGTAAGGTGTCAGCCGTTGGCAAGGTGGCGGCCTCTTCATTAAGCAGCTGCTTAATAACGCGGTGCAAGGTTAAGTCGTAATACTTACGCAGCGGCGAGGTGAACGTTGTGTAGTGCTCAAACCCTAAACCAAAGTGCGGCTTAGCCTCTAACGACAAATTGCTGCGTTCTTGCTGACGGCTAATAATTAAGCGTAAGGGTAATTCACTGTCAGACTGTTCAGCTTGCTGATTCCAATGGATAAAGTCTTTTAGGTTAGAAAGATCGGGCGCTTGATCTAAACCAAGCTGTTCTTTCAATAACTCAGTAACCTCAGGTATACGCTCAACACGCAGACCACCATGCTCAATAAAGAAACCGCTGCTACGCTCAGCTAACCAACTGGCGACCGAACGGTTACAAGCTAACATGCACTCTTCAACCAAGCGGTGAGCGGCAGTGCGTTCTAAACTGATAATATCTTGAACTTTACCGTTTTCGTCTAATATCAACTTAAAGTCAGGGCGGTCATCCATCACTAAAGCATTGGTTTTACGCCACTGAGCTAACGCATTGGCACAATCGTTGAGGTGTAACAGTGGGCCTTGTAAATCTGCACTAATATCGGTGCTTTCGCCCTCAATAAGCTGAGTGACTTGGTTGTAAGACAGTTTGGCTTGGCTCTTCACCACCGCCTGATACAAATGCGACTGGCGAATAGTGCCATCTTCATTAATGCGTAGTTCAGCCACCATGGCTAAGCGCAATTCGTTTGCCTGTAATGAACATAGCTGCTCGGATAACTCCGCAGGCAACATAGGCACAACAAAGTCGGGTAAGTACACAGAAGTAGAGCGCTTATAGGCTTCGGCATTTAATAGAGAATCTTCTTTGATCCAAGCCGACGGGTCGGCAATGGCAACCCATAGGGTCCAACCATCACTTTGTGCCTCTGCAAATAAGGCATCGTCTAAATCGCGTGTACTGGCGGAGTCGATGGTTACAAAGGGTAAGTGGCTTAGATCGGTACGAGTGTCTAAATGATCTTCCACCGATTGCTTTACTAGCTCTTTGATTTCATTTTGAATATCTAAGCTAAAGAACACCGGTAGGTTCCATTTAGACAGAGTGAAGTTCTGTTCAATACCCGGGTCAGACAAGTTGCCTACTATGGTATCGACCGAACCCTGCAGCTTTCCTTTTGCATCTTTATGCAATGGATGCTGGCTAATGTGGCCTTTAACTAAGTCGCCATCAGTGGCGCCTTGACGAGATTTTGGCGGAACAAATACCCAGCGATTAAGCGTTGGGTGGTCGGGGTCGATAAAATGCCCTTTGCCACGAACAATATAAGTACCATAGAATTCGTTGATTTCAGTCGACAGTAGTTTTTCTACTATGGCTTGCTCTTTGCCATCTGGAGTTGGCTCAACACGAAATTCTATAGTGTCTCCTGGAAGAACTTTTTCCATTTCTTCCGGAGTTAAAAAGTAAGAAGCGCCTTCGTCGGTATTAACAAAACCGTAACGACCTCTGCTGCCTCTAACGCGTCCAGAAAAGTGAGGTACACTGGCGCGGATTTCCTGTTTTAAGGATTGAAGTTGTGAGAGAACGTTTTTATCGAGCATCCGCGGAACCGTCTGAGTAAAAGTAAAAGCGAGAGTTTACTTTAAGCTGGCCTTGAGAGCTACCTAGAACCTGCCTGATACAAATTTACAAACCGAAATTCATCCGATTCGTCGAGGTCGGGAACGGTCGCAGATTCATGCTGTGCAAAGGGTTGGTAGGGAGGGAAGTCAAAATCTTTGATGCGAGAATCAGCAATAATAACTTTTTCAGATTTTTGTAGAAATATATCTAATAAGGGCAAATTCGCCTTGTCGTATAAAACATCGGCGGCAATTAAAACGTCTAAAGGCTCGTCAAAGGTGAATAAATCGCCATGAGTACGATACTCAACTTGGTTAATTTTAGCGTTGGCTTTGCAAGCCAGTAGCGCGTCAGGGTCAATATCGCAAGCAATCACTTCTTTTGCGCCGGCCATAACACAGGCAACCGCGACCACGCCTGAACCTGCACCAAAATCCATTACTTTTTTATCTTTTACCCAATGCGGGTTGGCTAAAATCTCTCTCGCCAGTACTTGACCGCTGGCCCAACAAAATCCCCAGTAAGCTGGGTGTTCTTGAATCTGATTAACTTCTTCGGCAGAGAACTCACGGCGCATAGCGTTGGGCTCGACTAACCATAACGAAATATCTTGGCATTGAGGCAAACTTTGAACGCAAACTTTGGCGTCATTGAGCATGCTACTTATCGCTTGGTTTAGCTGGCGCTCATCGTTTTCCACAAGGGTTCCCCTTTTGAAATGTCTTTAACTCTATCGTGAGAAAGGTAAACTCATGAGTAGAGTATAGTGCTAGATTGCGATATTAGGAGAATTTCTCTGTGCCCACAACCCTGCTGCCTTGGTTTGATAGCCATTGTCACTTCGACTTTTCTGCCTTCGATAACGATCGAGAAGAGCACTGGCGCTTAGCGCAAAAGGCGGGCGTAAAGGGGCTTGTTATTCCTGGAATCACAAAGCAGCAAGGTGAACGCCTTAGCGAGTTTTGTAATGATAACCCTTGGTTTTATGCGCAAGGATTACACCCTTATTTCTTAGCTGAGCATCAAAATTCAGATTTAGATTGGCTCGAACAGCAATTATTAAGCGATGCCGACCTTATTGCAGTCGGTGAGATTGGGCTCGATAAAGTATTGGCTCAAAGCGACGATGAAACAGCCAAACAACAACACTATTTCTACTCACAAGTAGAGCTTGCTAAAGCACACAAGAAAAAACTTATCTTGCATATTCGTGGTACCCACGATGAAGCCTGTGCTTACCTTAGACGGCAAAACGTTACTCAAGGCGGCATAGTGCATGCATTCAGTGGCAGTGAGCAGCAGGCAAAAGCGTGGATAGACTTAGGCTTTAAGCTAGGCATAGGCGGAGCGATGACTCACTCAAGAGCCAATAAGCTAAGACGAACTATTAAGGCGATACCGGCTGAATTTTGGCTGCTTGAGACCGATAGCCCCGATATGAAACCAGCCTTTTGGAAAGGGCCAAACAATAGCCCGATGGCAATTCCTCTATTAGCCGCTTGTATTGCCGCCATAAAGAAAATGGAGCTGTCAGAGCTATCGACGCTACAGCAACAGTCACTGACTGAGTTATTTCCTAGTGTTACTCAGGCGTTTAACTAGTCTGTCATAGGCCTTTATTTATCATTGGTACACTTTAGCTTACACTTAGCAGCACTTATTTAGCATGGTGCTTTTGTGTACAAATATCTTTTCGTTTTTGTCGCTACTGTATTTTCATATCCATTGATTGCACAGCTTCCAGAAAACTTTGCAGATTTATCTGCGGATGTGCAGTCGGTGATTTTGGAATACGTCTTCTTCTCTGAAAAAGCCCATGAAGTGTGGGGTAATGATTACGAAGAAGCGACCGCTCACCACCTGGTTAAGTACCTTGATGATTACCACACAAAAGTACACATAGACTTCGCTGGTGGGCGCATTATGGTCGAAAGCGAACGCTCTAAAACCCCCATTCAATCGTTACAGAATGCCATAGTGGCCACCTTGCTAACGCCGGCTAACCCTAATGCGGTGGATTTGTATACCGCAGCCGACATGGGCTTAACGGGCAAGCCGTTTTTGTCTGGTTTAGTGGTTGACCAAGATGGGCAAAGCATCGAGACGCAATGGCGTGCTGAGCGCTACGCTAAGTACATTACAACTAAGCAGCTAAAACATCGTAACGCTCGTTATTGGGTCGAAATCCCGATGGTACGCAGCTATAAAAAACGCGGTGCTGATAATTTTCATCCGCTGGTGGTGCAAGCTTCGCAACGTTATGGTGTCGAAACCTCGTTAATTTACGCCATTATGGAAACCGAAAGCAGTTTTAACCCTTTTGCCGTGTCTCCGTCTGGGGCTTATGGTTTGATGCAGGTAATGCAAAACACCGCAGGTCGTGATGTGTTTGAAAAAATCTACAACAGAAGCGGAAAACCCAGTAGAAAGTATCTGATGGATCCGGCACAAAATATTGATGCCGGCACGGCCTATATAACTATTTTACGAGACAGATATTTACGCGGGGTTAAGCACCCACGCACTCTTGAGTACTGCATTATTGCCTCGTACAACGGCGGTACGGGTAATTTACTTAAAGCCTTTCATCGTGACAGAACCAAAGCGCTCGAGCGTATCAATAAGATGTCACCACAGGCCGTTTACAATCATATTGTTCGACATCATCCATATGAAGAGTCACGTAATTATCTTCGAAAAGTGACTAACGCCAAGAAAAACTATGCCTACTGAGTCATTGCAACAATTAGAGCAGGCATTGCGTTTGCCCAATGCCCAACTGAATCCAACAACATTAACGCCTGAAAATATTCAACTGCACTTATTGGCACTAGAACAGGTTAACTTACAGCTTGCCCCGCAAGAAGTGGCGCATTTTTGGCAGCAGTTACCTTACTGGGCATTTGCTTGGGCTGGTGGGCGCGCGTTGGCATTGTTTATTGCGCATTATCCCCATTTGGTTGCAGGCAAACGTGTACTCGATTTTGGCTGTGGTTCAGGCATTGTAGGAATAGCAGCGGCCAAAGCCGGTGCGAAAGAAGTATGGGTGGCTGATCTCGATCAAAACGCCTTACTCGCTGCACAGCAGAACGCAGCATTAAATAACGTCTTATTAAACAATGTCGAAAACTCGCAATGGCCCGAAGTGGATATGTTACTTGCCAGCGATGTTCTATACGATATTAGCAGCAGTGATGACCTACAAAAGCTAATGCTCACCATTCCTGAATGGCTATTAGCAGAACGCCGCTTTGTAAAACCAAGCTTTATTCAACTACAATGTTTAAATCAATACATAACTTCAACGTTGCCAGCCATTGATGACTTTGATCAGGACTTATCAATAGAAATTTATAGCCGTGCAAGCCAAAGAAACCTCTAAGGAGAGAATCATGCGAATTCTAATCACCATCGCACTTACGTTAGTAACCAGTTTGTCGGTTGCTGCCAACCTAACCACTAAAGACGTAGAAAAATGGATAGAGCACGCGCCCACACTGCAAGAATGGATTGACCAGCAAGATCTTGATTTTGACGAAGATACCCTGCCAGAAGACATCTTCGATCAAGACGCCATGGCCGACTATGGTATCAATCATATGAAAAAAGCGGGTCTTTACGACGAGCTCAGCAAGCGTACTAAAAAAGCCGGTTATGACAACGTAGAAGAGTGGGTGAAAGCATCGCAGCAAATCTCTATGGCTTATATGGCGGTTATGTTAGAGAGCCAAGTAGAAGGCGAATACTCTGAAAAAGAAATTCTAGAGCAAAAGAAAGAATTGGCCGAACTTGAAATTCCAGCAGAACGTAAAGCAATGATGGAAAGCATGCTCGACGGAATGTTGGTGATGCTGAAAACGATCGAATCAACCAGCCCAGCCGACAAATCCGCGGTTAAGCCTTATATAAACGAGCTGTCTGGAATTCTAGGCGATGACGAATAGCCATCGGTCATTAAGCTTGCGGAGCTTCCTGCTGCTCTAGGATGCTCCGACGGTACGCGGCCGGCGTTTCACCAGTCCACTGCTTAAACGCACGCTCGAAGCCTCGTCTGTCAGAAAATCCTAAATCCAGTGCCAATTGCTGCACATCTCGTACTCCACTTTCTAATGCGTGCTTTGCTTTTTCTAAACGTACGCTTTTCAACAACCCAGAAAATTGATTGTTTTCTTCTTTTAATCGACGCGTCAGAGTACGACTGCTTGTGTTCAGTAGCTCAGCAACCGACTCTTTTGTAATGGCAACAGACTCTGGCCATTGATACAGCACATGCATCACTTTAGCACTGAATTCAGGCATGTCTTTAAAACGCGCTAAGGCATAATCCGCTTGGGCACGCAATGCACTGAATAAATTCGGGCTAATTTGCGCTAACGGTTTATCAATATGGCTGCTAGAAAAACTAATCCAGTTATGCGGTTGGTTATACTGAATAGGAACCCCAAAGTAATTTTCGAGTTGCTGATAATAGATAGGCGCAGAAAACTTAAAACCAACGCCTAACACTCGATACAAGTCCTTACCGAAAGACTGCCCTGCAGAATGAATGCCGGCAGCAATAAGCTCGGCACGTGCTTGGTTACCGAACGCTGAACCTTCAGCTACGTAGAATACGAGTTTGGTGCTTTGTTGCCCTACAAACAAATCGGGCGAGTGTGAATCACTAATAATAAGAGAGTAGTAGCGGCGCAGTATGGTTAAAACCTCGCGGCCGGTATTGCAGCTACTGAGTAAAAACGACAATAGATAAAAATTAGAAAACTTTAGTTGCTTGCCAACCGTTAAGCCCAAGGCCGGATCGCGCAACATGCGACTGGCTTGTTCTAAAATACGGTCAAATTGAGCAATGGTCATGCGATGATTAATCATGCGCCCATGCTCAGAATCTATTCCAACCTTGGATAACTCCTCAATCACCAATCCCTGATCATTTAACAGATTCTGCAACGGCAGTATCGCCGCAGTGGTTAGCGTAGTAGAAGCAATACTCATAGATATCTTTGTTGTTATTATTTGGATTGCAATAACGTACCACTAGAATGCACTCTGTGCTAGCCCACGATAAAAAAAGTTTCAGTTTTATGTAAGTTTTTAACGAGTGCTCCTTTAATTTATTGATTTTCTTGACAAAGATTAAAACAACCCCTAGTATACGCATCCTAAGTTTTGAGGGGTAAACCTCAATAGACACCAAACTTAGAGTTGTCGCACTTAGAGTTGTCGC
>CALJVD010000136.1 GCA_937974825.1 uncultured Oceanospirillaceae bacterium
GTGAATGCAAATTCACCCGGTGCCCAGTCGTAAATCACTAAGTTAGCCACACGCTGCTCGGTGAGCAATGGATCATGTGCTGGGTTAGCTGGGTTGATGCTTGTGATCTCAACGCTGTACCTTTTATCTGGCTCACCAATAGCAGGGTTGTTTATTGGCTCAATGCTGATGCATTGGTTTGCACTTTGTCCATCTGCAAAGATGAGTGAACCGGTATTACCCGCAGGCACCACTGCACCTACATGGGTAAAGTCGACATCCACCACCGCATCACCAGAGACTTGGTAATTGACGGTAACCTCACCTGTGCTACCAGACTCACGTACAAAGCATATCTCTTGCGCAGCACCATTTTCTGGAATGCGCTTAGAGCCTAAGCCATCGATGCTAACCGAGAAGTTACCATAAGGGTTGGGGGTAACATCTAGAAGGCGCAAGTTAAACTGCTGATTTTCACCCGCTTTTGCACCGTTTAAGTCGTTAATAACAAAGCGTGCTATTTCAGTCCCCTCACGAATACCATCATCGGCATCGTCCAGTATTAAACTGAATGATTTAGGTCCTTTTTCCCCTGCTGCCCAGGTTACCGGAATGCCTTTGCCAGATACTCGCAGTGACTCATCGGTAAAGGCAAGGTCGGCAGGGTTAGACGCTGGCGTCATATCGCCTGGCAGCCCCATGGTTGCAGAGCTACCGGTTGAATCGAAGTCTACATAGACTGTCAGCGCTTCGTCACTGCCGCGTGTGCGTTCCAGTGTAATATTGTGTGACCCTGCATCTTCATTGACTTGGTCACTGACGCCCGCAAATTGAACCGTTCCTATCGGTAGTGTTGGCAGCACTTGTGCTAACTCACCGGCGGAAAGTACGCGATTATAGACATGAACATCGTCAATTAAACCAATCAATGAACTGGTAGGGCCATTAATTCCACCAATGGTTAAATCGCCATTGTTTTGCAGTGGTGTCGCAAGCGTAGGACCTTGCGATACCAGCACATTATCAACGTACAGCTTCATTGTATTGCCGTCTTGCACATAGACGATGTTTAACCATTGCTGGTTATTAACTTCTGTAGGCGACGTCAAATCCGTATGGTTATACGAGGTGTCCGTTCTTGTATCTGACTGTGACGCGACCAACTGATCTGAGTTTTGATTCAAATATAACAACGGCTGTCTATTGCCTGAGGCATCGCCCTTTCTCAAAATATCGGGATAGCCAGCTATCGAACTGTTGGATTCTTCGATACTCATTCTAAACGCAATGGTATAGCTGTCGGCTGGGTATTCGATACCATTGCTTGGCGATGAGTTTTTACCCGGTACGGTCATTCTCTTAGTACCGTCTAGCTTTAATGCCGAGTTGCCATCTTGAGTGACTACCTGCGGCATATCACTGGTAATAGCGTTATGACCGTGACCGGTAATATCGATATGCGCCTGTGACGTGTTTTCAAAGTTCCAAGCCGCCACTAGCGGGCCATACACACGCACTTGTACAAACGTTTCCGCGGTAGCCGGTGTTGCGGTACTCGGGGCAATATCGGTAGCTGTTACTTTAAAGGTTAACAGTCTGTCTTCGTTGAACAATACCGGTGTGCTGTATTGGGCAGTCACTGTACCACTGCCATTAGCACCCGCCGTCAGTACATTATTAGTTACCTGAATGTCGTTAAACGATGTGCCTGATCGTGAGCCAATGTTGCTTACTAAAGTCCAAGTGGCTGAGGCAATACCCTCTTCTTCATCGTCTAGCAGCTGAGCAACTAATTGTATATCAGTACTGTTCTCATCCACTTTTGTTGCAACCGCACTCACATCGATGATCGGAGCGAAGTTTGTTTCTGGTCCATTTAGTACCCACTCACCTTCGACAAAGCGATCGTGCGCATTTAGCCACACTTGTGTTTGTTCTGTGCCATGCAGTTCCATCGCCAGTTTCAATTTGGTGTTTTCAAGGGAGTTGGTGGGTGCGCCAAAGCGCCACTGTGCACCTAACGCCTGACAAGCCGCAAAGCCCGCTGACCAGCGCATATCGGTGGTCGGTGTTTCATTAACAATTTTCCACTGATAACCATCGGTACAGGCGTATCCACGCGCTTGAGATGTACTTGCGGTGTACTTACATGAGTCGGCAAGCCAGGTAGCGGTGGTATTGCTGTTGCGGTCTAAGTAACCGCAGTCGTTTGTTTCATCAAGTAGGCTTGTTGTTGCCCAATCGGCGTAGGCACGGTGTGCACGCCAGCTGCCTTCAACGTCTTGGTCGGATAGGTTGATCCAAGCATCTTTCGCTGCACTGTTAATGACAGCACTAAGAGCATCTTGGTCGGCTTTGGCAGAGATCGTACCGTAGCCTTCTGGCGCCTTAAATTCACTGCCTTCAAACTCTCTTTGGCACGCGCCAAAGCCGTCAGACCAAATGCCTTCCGACGTTGTTATATCCCATTTAATGGTGCCACCATCAATGGTTCGACAGGCAAAAGGCGCGGCTTCAATAGAGCACTTGCCGGCATACCATTCACCACTAGCAGTAGACACACGGGCACAATCACGATTACCAACGTTTAAAGGCTCGTTCGCTGCCCACCAAGTGAAACGTAAACGGTTAGCAATCCACTGCGCTTCAGAAGCAGTGTCTGTTAAGTTGATCCAAACTGGCTCTGCACCCATCTTGCTGAGCAAACTTTCCATTTCATCGGGTGTGCGTGGCACTGCAAATAATGACGAAGCACTGTCATCACAGGCAGCAAAACCCTCTTCCCACTTGCCGTTGCCTTTTACTGACCACTCGCCGTCGTAGCAAGCAAAAGCGTAGTCTGCTGTGTTATTTTTACAGGAAACATCGGTCCATGAGCCATCGGGATGCAGAATGGCACAATCTGAGTTGTTATAGTTACGAAAATCTGGTTTTTGCCACACGCCTAAATGTAAACGGTTAACAAACCACTTATTGTCTACGCCGGATAAGCTGCTAACGCCATAGGTGTTTAACCACACGCGTCGGACTTGTGCGTTGGTGGTACGAATGGCCGCATCAAGGGCAAGTTCGTCGGCGGCTGTGACTGGCGCACTAAAATAGTACGAACCGCCAAACTGTTCTTTACACATGCTTGTGCCACGCTCATAGGACCAGAAGTCTTGTTGCGTCGGTACAATGCTGATTACGCCGTTTTCTATGCGCCCTTTAGAGGTTGCCACTTTCCACTGACTGCCATTGGTACAGGCGTAGTGCGCAGAAAAGCTTGTGCAATTACTTGTAAGCCAAGGGTTGTTCACCCCCGCCAATGTACTACCTTTATAGGCACACTGACCTATTGAAGGCTCTTGACCAGCTAGCAAACCATTCCAGTTACTGAACGGTAGATTGCGTCGGAATTTACCATTATTAGGTGCCGGTGCTTGCAGCTGTGCACTGCCACCGGTGGTCATGTTTAACCAGACTTTGTTGATATCGGTGCTGTTTTCTTTGGCCGTTAATAAGCGTGCGAAGTCTAGTTGTACGGCATCGTTTTTACTCAGTGGCGCGGCAAAAATAAAGGATCCGCCAAATTCATTTAAACAAGCCTTATGGCCTTCAGCAAAGCTCCCCACTTTGCCTTGAGCAGTAGTCACACGCCAAGTGTAACCATCGGTACAACTCCAAGCCTGCTCTTCACTGCTTCCACAGCTTATTGTGTGTAATTTGCCTTGATCACTCTGATAGGCACAGTTTCCTGCCTGTAATGAATCGGCCCAATTAGGATAGCTTGCCGCAGGTGCAGCGTTTAATACCCACTCACCTTCTTTTAGTGAGTCAGTCGCATTGACCCATACCTTAGCATTGGCACCCATGGCATTTTTGGCTTGTACGTTTTCGTTGTAAGTGGCCGGTGCAGCAAACTCCCAACCAGCGCCAAGCGCATTACAGGCCGCCGTTCCTGTTGAGAAGTCGGCTAAGTTACCTGTTATGGTTGATGCTTGCCATTGACTGCCATTACGACACATATAAGCGTAGTTTTGCGCCTGATCGCACATAGCGTCTTCCCATGCACCCTGAGTATTGTTATTTAACAATGCACAGTTATTTTTACTGCCTCCCGCAGGCTGACCTGCACCCCAAATTGGTGTATTTAGCGAAATCTGGTTCCATTTCCATGTGGCATTTGATTCTAGACGGTTACCATTGATCCAATAGTTGCCACCAATCCCTTGCTTACTGGCAGCAAATCTAAGCTCTTCAGCAGCACTTAAACTGCGTGGCGCTTGGAAGATATAACCTTGTCCAAACTCAGCCGTACAGGCTGCCTGTCCGTTTGCAAAGTCATCTAATTTGACGCTCGCTTGAGTAAAGTACCAACTGTTACCAGAACTACAGGCTACAGGGAATTCGTTTGCGCAGTTTCTTGTGTGCCAGTCTCCGCTGGAAGCGTTGGCAGTCACACATTGCTTGTTATCGTTTGCGTAAGGAAGTTGTCCCGCCGCCCAATTGTTAATGCCTTGGTTCATCACCCAAGTGCCTTCGTACTCAATATCGTTGGCGTTAATATAGGCGTCAGCCGTGGCACCCATCTCTATCCTTAAGTCTCTCATTTGACTTAATGTTTCAGGCGCATAGAACTTATACTCGGCGCCAAACTGGGTTTCGCAGAGCTTTGTTAAGGTTTCGGTATCTGAATAGGTGGATGCGGTAGCCAGCTTCCATGTGCCATTATTCCCTTCTTTTGGACTATAACAGGCTATCGGATGGCTTCCTGCGCATGACAAGTCATTCCATAAGCCGCTGCCATTTCTTTGAACGGCACAGTCTTCATTGCCATTGAAGTTATTTGGCTCACCTGGGTTCCAGAAGGGTGCCACTACATCGGCACCTAAGTTAAAGACAAAGGCACGCTTATATTTTTTAGAGTTGATATTAATCCAAACATCGCTTGCACCACTCTCACGCGCGACCGTTAATAACTGCTGACTTTGATTGAATGAACGAGGGGCGGCGAACACGAAATTACCTGTCGTACCATTTTTTTCGATTGCCGCACAAGCAGCATGACCCGCGCTAACGTCTTCGTCAGTATCGATGTTTGCGCCTAAATTAGTAGAACTTGGAGAGATGGCCCACTCATATCCATCAAAACAAGCCACACGCTTACTATTATTGTCACAACGAGTATCATCCCA
>CALJVD010000137.1 GCA_937974825.1 uncultured Oceanospirillaceae bacterium
ACCGACTGCCCCTCACTTAAACCTAGCTCAGCTATTGCCGCGTCAACAATGTGATCCGGTGTCGGGTAAAACTGGTGCGACTTGAAGTCCGGTATTGATCCATCAAACTGAATGCGCTTACACACATCAAGCGGGTTATAGTCAAACACCCAGTCGCCACCGCCAATATCTGAGCCGCCAATATGCGTTAAAACTTCGCTCACTCTGGCGTTAACGTGCTTATCCTGACTCAGCTTCACCGTGTAAGTATCAGGCTTCCGCGTGCGCTGCATATCGTTAAAACCGTATCGCGTATAGGTGTAAGCCGCCTCTATTCCTCCAACGATAGACAACACCTGTTCTGGCAGCATATCCTGCATCAGGTCAAAGCCTTTCAGTTTGCGCGTTACTTTTGCAGGCTTGCGATTTTTCTCAGGTATCGCCATAGGGTGAAGCATTGAAAGCACTTCATTCAATCGCCAAGCCACTTGCGGATTTACTTCAACATGCGCAGTGCCAACACCGTTATAAATCCTGATCTTGAATGCGCCACCGTCTACCGTGTGCCACTGGCCATTGACTCGTCTAACCCACCCGATAAGATCGCGAGTTGTGTCTCGTTCTGGCCGCTCTCTACCTAGTATCGTTGCTATTGCGCTGCGTAAATCGTAAAGCCTATCAATTTTCTGCCAGTTCAAGAAACCCAAGTTATCAATTAGGTTGGGAATAATAAAGCGCTTACCAAAACCCTCTGGCTGATTAGTGACGTGCGTTCGCGACAATGCACGAAAAACACCATCAACTTGCTCAGCAAAGAAGTGCTTGCGCTTCATCAATAGGTCGCCAATGGTTGCCCGAACCGTTTCCTCATTGAAGTTAGGCACATCAAGTGCGCGTAATTGATCATTCCACTGCTCACGGCGCTCTGCTGGCATCCAATCCCACACATCGGTACGCGACATCGCTTTAACCCAGTAATCAGCAGCAAGAACCTTTAGCGCGCCTTCTGGGTTATCGTAACCAAGCTTCTGGCGGTCGTCCTTATCGTTATACCGCTGAAACAACTCAAGCGCATGAGTGTAAGCAGGATCATTAAAGAACTGCGCCAGCTCCTCAACCTTTCTTTTCTGCTGATCAAACTCAGCCACAAGGAAGTCGAACGCATCATCTTGCGTTGGTGTGAAGTTACTCATTACGCACCCTCCCGCATAACCAAAAGGAACCGACGCGCAACCGATCTAGGGCTGCGCTCAAGCTTGTCTGCCGCGTCTTTGATAACTTCCTTAATGAAGTCGTCCTCGTACGCCTCCCACGCGCCGCTGCGGCTTGCGTAGCCCATTGCGGCGACTCTGCCGTAAACGCCGTGAATTGATACTCCAAGCTCATTAGCAACATAGCGCGCTCCAAGGTGGTAGTTATCCATCAAGAATTGGTCACGCTCATCATTCCAAAATCTTTTACGGCTAATGGCGGCATTAGCCGGAACATTCATTGATCTGCGGCGCATGCTAATCGTTTTAACATTCACTCCAAGCTTGTCGCTAATCTGCGGATCCGACATACCAGACACCGCCAACCGCTTAATATCCCTATTCAGCTTCGCCGACTGCTCAGGCGTCAGCTTCAATCTTTGCTTTTTCATCAATCATCTCCTGTAATTTCCCCCATTCCCCCGAGCTACTGGACGGCACATACAGCTGCCCATCCAGTAATACCGCCCCATTTGCGATCAGCTTGCTGATATACCGCCGATCAATCCCGACAGCTGCTGAGACCTTGTTAATCGATCCCAGCGTGGCGCGTGCTTGCTCAATGGTTGTTACTTTCATGCCTCGCACTCCCAAGTAATGGGCAGCTCATCCAGCATATAGCTGCCCCAATCGCCAAATTGCTCATTCACATGAAAAACGTATTTTGTTTTCCATATCTTGTATTTGTTGCCAGTTGCCTTGCATGAATAATTCACATACATGACTTAAACCCCCTGCGCGCGCCACTGTGCGTTTTTAACGTTACCCGCATACATTTTTGCAGACTCAATAGCTTGCGCCTCGCTGGCAGCCTCTTGGAACGCTCTGTACGCGATAATTCCACCCTTAACCGCTTCGACTTTGAACAACTTTTTCATTTTGAATCCCCTTTGGTTTGTTTGGGTTTCCCCGTGTCTGTGGGTGTATTATGACGCATGGGTTATTTAAGTCAATACTTTTTATTAAATTATTTTAGCTAAACCTCAATAACCAAGAACCAATGGCAAGAACCAAAGTTTGGTATCGGAGAATGATAATCATTCTCATCTATAAGTGCTTGTTTTATATACTATTTATTACTATTCAATAGATATTATTACTAGTTATTACTA
>CALJVD010000138.1 GCA_937974825.1 uncultured Oceanospirillaceae bacterium
CGCGTGGATAGTCGTTTAGGTTCGAGAACAGTTGGTCGTTCGTCATCATTAAATGCGATGGCGCTAATATCGGTTTTTGAACATCGTGGCGGCGCTCTTCATAGCGTTCCTCCATATCATCTCGCCACTGGGTAGCGTTAGCTTCAATGTTGGCGTCATGTACGATGAGCGTTTCTTTGGGTAAGTGTTGGAAAAAATTACCCAAGTCTTCGTTAAAAAATAAGGGTAAATAATACTCAATGCCGGCGGGTGCAATGCCTTGGCTAATATCGGTATATAACGGGCTGTTCTTAGGGTTGTTTTCAAAGAAATCGAACCAACGACTTTTAAAGGTGGTAATGGCATCTTTATTAAATGGGAATTCACGTGCCGGCAGAATATGAATGGCGTTTACTTTCTCTAAAGTGCGTTGGCTCTCCGGGTCAAAGGTTCGTAAGCTTTCAATTTCATCATCAAATAACTCAACCCTAAATGGCTGTTCTTGCCCCATAGGGAAAATATCGATAATAGAACCGCGTACTGCAAATTCACCAGGTTCATACACGCTCTCCACTCGGTGGTAGCCGGCAATTTCTAATTGTGTGCAGGTGTTTTCTAAATGGAAGGTTTGACCAACATCCAAAATAAAGTTTTGCCCTTGATAAAAGCTTAAAGGGGGTAGTTTATGCAACAGTGTCGCAATTGGCAGAATAACAATGCCACGGCGAATGTTTTTTAAGCGATCAAGAGTGGCAATACGCTGTGAAATAATGCTTTGATGGGGGGAGAAAAGGTCGTAAGGCAGAGTTTCCCAATCGGGGAAGTACAAAACATCTAAGCCATTAGCAAAGAAATCGATCTCTTCTTCCAAGCGCAAGGCGCTGGCGGAGTCTGAGCACACAACTAGCGTGAGCCCTTGCTGTTGCTGGGCAGCCTCAACGATCGCTAACGCCTGAGCGGCACCTCGTAATTCGCCCCAGAAGTATCGTTCACCAGAACGGCTAGGAATAGGCGGCTGTAACGGGCTTGTCATGCGTGCTCCTGAAGCAAATAAAATAAAGTGCGCAGTGTAGCCGAATACAGAGAATGGCTAAAGGGGGAGATGGCCGGTACTACTAATGGATGATTAAAAAGCACAATTATGACTTTTATAGGTTTGTTATCCTTGATTCATATAGGCATAATACAGCCCCAAAATTTATGCTTATTCATTATTAATATAAAGGTGACCTCGTGAGCCAAGATAAACGTGAAGCCTGTTTACAGGATTGGATGGATCGTGAAGCTATTGCAGAATCAATGATCCCTTTAATTGGTACTTTGTACCGTAACAAGAACGTTGTAACTTCGGTTTATGGCCGTGACATTATCAATCGTTCGGTTATTCAGTTATTAAAAGCACACCGTTTTGTGCGTCATATGGAAGACCAAGAGCTTTCAATTCACGATACCTTCCCAATTATTAATGCATTAAAAGACATGGATATTAGCCGTGTACAAATTGATGTGGGTAAATTAGCGGTTAAATATCGCAAAGAAAGTAATGGTCGCGATCTACAAGAATTCTTAAACGAAGAGTTAGAAGCAGCTATCGGTGCTCAAGCCGCTGATGCAGAAAACCGTGATGTTGTATTATACGGTTTTGGTCGTATAGGTCGTTTATTGGCTCGAATTCTTATTGAGAAATCAGGTGGCGGTAAAGGTTTACGCTTACGCGCTATCGTCGTACGTCGTAACAAGGGTGAAGATTTAGCAAAGCGTGCTTCATTATTACGTCGTGACTCTATTCATGGCCCATTCCGTGGCACCTTAACTGTTGATGAAAAAAACGAAGCAATCATTGCGAACGGTAACTACATCAAAATTATTTATGCAAACAACCCAGCAGAAATCGATTACACCGAGTACGGCATTAATAATGCACTGGTGATCGATAACACTGGTGTATGGCGTGACGAAGACGGCCTGTCTCAACACTTGCAAAGCAAGGGGACAGCACGCGTTCTATTAACAGCACCTGGTAAAGGTGATCTGAAGAACATCGTTTACGGCATTAACAATGACGATATCACAGAAGACGACAAAATTATCTCTGCGGCTTCTTGTACGACTAACGCTATTACTCCTGTCTTAAAAGCAATGAACGATCAATATGGCATTAATAACGGCCACGTTGAAACCGTTCACTCTTATACTAACGACCAAAACCTAATCGACAACTATCACAAAGGTGATCGTCGTGGTCGTAGCGCTCCTCTTAACATGGTTATTACTGAAACAGGCGCAGCATCAGCGGTTGCAAAAGCACTGCCGGAGCTAAAAGGGCTGTTAACGGGTAATGCTATTCGTGTTCCAACACCTAACGTATCAATGGCTATTTTGTCTCTTAACCTTAAGAAAGAAACATCCGTTGAAGAAGTAAATAACTTCCTACGTGATCAAGCATTGAACTCCCCTTTGCAAAAACAAATTGATTGGGTTGATTCAGCTGAAGTAGTATCAACAGACTTTGTTGGTAATAGTCACGCCGGTATCGTGGATGCTAAAGCGACTATCGTTAACGGAAACCACGTTAACTTATACGTTTGGTACGACAACGAATACGGTTACAGCCGTCAGGTAGTACGTATTGCTTACCAAGTGTGTGGTGTTGATTACCCAGTATTTCCAAAAATCGGCTAACGATTGACAAAAAGTCGCTCTATGCGGCTTTTTGAATTGAGTTTGTATTCGTACTACTCAATTTGGAACCAGAATTCGATAAAAGAGGGAAGCGGATTAACACCGATGGGTGATAATACAATTCCCTCAATGACCATTAAAATGGTTGGATTTTTAACTTTGTCTGTCTTAGTGTTTTATTGTTAAGCATTAACGACAACAGCAGTGATTAGGCGAGGCGTATGATCAAAATTACAAAAGGTCTCGATTTACCTATCACCGGTGAACCAAAACAGAAAATAGCCGAAGGCCAAAAAGTAACGCAAGTTGCTATTGTTGGTCCCGACTATATAGGTATGAAACCTACTCTGTTAGTTCAAGAAGGTGATCGTGTTAAGAAAGGTCAGGCAGTCTTCACAGATAAAAAAACAGAGGGTGTACAGTATACGGCACCTGCTGCAGGGGTGGTTAAGTCCATCAACCGTGGAGAACGTCGTGTTTTCTTATCGATGGTAATCGAGCTAGACGGTGAAGAAGAAGAAACTTTCCAAAGCTATCCAAGCGATCAGCTTTCAAGTTTGACCGCAGATCAAGTACAAGAAAACTTGGTGAACTCAGGTTTGTGGACAACGTTACGTACACGTCCATTTTCGCGTACTCCAGCACTAGGTTCACGCCCTCAAGCTATTTTCGTGAACGCGATGGATACCAATCCATTAGCGGCTAACCCTGAAGTGATTATTGCTGAACAAGCAGACGCTTATAAAAGTGGTTTACAAGTACTGAAGAAGCTTACCGAAGGTAAGTTGTATGTATGCAAAGCTCCTGGAGCTAATATTCCTCGTGCAGGCGTAGAAAACACTGAAGAGTTTTCGGGTCCACACCCAGCAGGTCTAGCAGGCACGCACATTCATTTCTTACACCCAGTAA
>CALJVD010000139.1 GCA_937974825.1 uncultured Oceanospirillaceae bacterium
AGTTGACGGCCGGTTTCACCTACCCATGTATCTAATTGGTTCGGGAAGTTAAGTACTTCTTGCTTTAGGTCGACCAATTCTAGTGCTTGCCAGAGCTCTTCATCACTTGCGTTTTGATTACCTATACGCAGGTTCTCAGCAATACTGGTGGCAAACAAATCCGTTTGCTGAGTTAGATATCCAATCTGTGCTTGCCAGTGGTAAACATCTAAGTTTTTTAGATTCGTTTCGGTTGCTTCATGGGTTAACAGCATGGTGCCTGCTTGTGGATCAGCGAGGCGTGCAGCCAAACGAGCTAAGGTGCTTTTTCCAAGGCCCGACTCACCTATAACTGCCAGTTTCTCACCTGCTTTAAGGCTAAGGTTAAAGTTTTTGAAAATGATTTGGTTGCCCAGCTTTACCGTAATATTTTGCCAGTTCAAGTCATAAGACGGTGGAAGGAGGGAAGGGGTGTCAGTAGTAACTAACCCTGGTTGCAGTGCTTCGGTCATGTTGAGTCGGTGTGCCGCTGCCAGGGTCGCTCCCCAGCTCGAAAAAGAATTAGGAAGGTTTAAAAACACCTCTTGTAATGCCATCAGTGATAAAGGGGCAGCTACCATCATCGGAGCGCTAAGCAAGCCGCTCTGGTAGGCCTCTGCCGCAAGTAACAGACAAATAACTGCGGTTGTTTGTATTAATAATGTTTGAAGGCTGTCACCGAAGGCGGCTATGCGTTGCAAGCGCCATTGGTCTTGCATTTCACGTTGTTGTGCACTTAATAGTCGTTGTTGGTGACTGGCCAAGCTGTGACTGGCTTGCAGCTCACCTAGGCCTTCAATTTGCTCGACTAACAGGCTGCGCTGCTGTTCTTGTTGGCTAACTAAACGGTAGCTGGTTGCTTTGCCTGCTTGCGCCATGCCCCAAGTACAAATAACTAAGGTTACTAATAAAACCAGTGCCGCTAATCCAGCTAATTGAGCATGAAAAAACGCTAGGAAGCCTACTAACACAATAACGGTTAACAGTGCCACTAATGGCGGCGCTAATAATCTAAGGTAGAGGTTATCCAACGTATCAACGTCGGTAATCAGACGGTTTAGCCACTGTGACGCTCTATATTTAGATGCTGTTTGATCATCTAAGAGCGTTAGACTTTTAAAAAGACGGGTGCGCAAGCTGGCAAGGAGACGTAAAACGGTATCATGGTTGTAGACCCTTTCAGCGTAGCGGGAGACTGTACGTGACAGCGCAAAAAAACGAATACCGCCACCGGGGCCGTAAATGTCTAGGCTGATGGCAATGCCTGCTGCCCAAGCCAGAGCGGTAACACCGGTAGCGGTTATAAACCACCCAGAAAGTGCCAGCAAACCAATGGCCGATAGGTAAGTAGCAAATAATAGCGCGGCGCCTATAAGTAAGCGCTTTCTATCCTGCAGCATGAGTTCTAACCAAGGCTTAAGCGGGTGCATAAAAAACTCCTGCTGGTAGCTCTAGGTGCTTGTCTGCTATTTGTGTTAATTCGGGCTGGTGGCTGGCAATAATTAAAGTGCAGCCTTGGTCTTTAAGCTGTTGCAGGGTGTTATAAATATGTTGGCTGCTGCGTGCATCAAGGCTGGCGGTTGGCTCATCCAGCAATACCAGTTTAGAAGGTGATAATAATGCCCGTGCTAACGCTAAGCGTTGTGCTTGTCCACCGGAAAGACTTTTCCCCCGTTCGAGTAACATGCTGTTCAGGCCTTTTTTTTGTGTTTTAAGTAAAGAAGACAAACCGACTGCGTCAATGGCCGCTAACATCTCTTCTTCACTGGCCTGTGGTGCTGCTAAGCGTAAGTTTTCTGCCCAGCTGGCGTTGATAATAAAGGCTTGTTGATGCATCCAAACTAAGGGTTGGCTGCCTGGTGCTTCACCGTTTACCCAGAGCTCACCGCTAGTGGGCTGCATAAAGCCGGCTAGCAGGTGCAGTAAAGAAGACTTGCCACTGCCAGTACGACCGCTAATTAACAGCAGCTCACCTTTAGCTAAAGTAAAATTGAGGGGTTTTAGAATTTGACCGCGACTGGGGTAACTCAGTGTTAAATCTTTAGCTTCAATAATATAGTCGTTGTTTGCTGTAACGGGCTTGATACAAATGTCAGAGCTTCCACCAGGCAGAGGTTTGCTTTCCAAAAGATCCACAAGGCTGTCTGCAGCGCCTAAGGCGGCGGCTCTGTCATGGTAATGCTGAGACAGTGTTCTTAATGGTTGAAAGTATTCAGGTGCCATTAATAAAATTAACAGGCCACTGAATAAAGTCAGTTGCGAAGCAGGACCCCACGTAATAAAGCCGAGTAAGCCAAAGCCTATATAGATGGCCACTGCTGCAATCGCTATGGATGAAAAAAATTCCAACACCGCTGAAGATAAAAACGCCAGTTTAAGAGTACGCATATTGATACGGCGATAAGCATCCGCGGCAGAAGCGACATCAGCAGTTGCTTGCTTGCTTAAACCAAACAACTGCAAAGTACTAAGACCGCGCACGCTGTCTAAAAACTGTCCGGAAACACGTTTAAGTAAAACAAAGTGTTCTTGGTTAAGGCGCTCGGCACCCATGCCAACTAGAGCCATGAATAGGGGGATAAGAGGCGCGGAAAATAATAAAAATACGCCAGCAACCCAGTCTAAATAAAAAGTGAAAATAAGAATAAGCAGCGGAGATACAACTGCTAAAGTCATTTGTGGAACGAAGCCTGCAAAATAGTTTTGGAGGGCATCTACTTGTTCCAACCATTGGCTACTTAAACCTGCGGCCGACTCGTTGGTCAACTGCACTGGCCCTAATAGGGCGATTTTCTGTAGAAGCTGTTGGCGTACAGA
>CALJVD010000140.1 GCA_937974825.1 uncultured Oceanospirillaceae bacterium
GATGCACAATTAGAAGCATTAGCAGTAAGTGCGCCTATGGCTACTTTAGCTATTGGTGAGTCTACACAAATTACTAGTAAGATCGTTGATAGTAATGGCCAGGTTGTAACTAATGCTGAGTATATGGTGCGCTACGCATCTTCTTGTACTAATGGAAGCTTTAGCTCGAATGATGCAGTTGTAAGGGGAGGGGTTGCAGCCCAATATAAGGCCCGCTACTGTGCCGGAGGTACTGATACAGTTACCTTTACATTGTTCCCTCTAGACGATGCGGGAGCAGTTTTAGAGGATTTAGTGCTTGGTGCGAAAACTATTGATGTATCAATAACAAATCCAGAAATCGGTTATTTATCGAGCGGTGTATTTACACCAGGGCTTAATGGTGAATCTAACATAAAAGCACGCGAGTCAATTGAGCTTTCTGCTATTGTTGCAGGCACCGAAGTTGGCGGGGTTAAGCGAAGAATCACTACAACAGACTTCTATGCTGAACTGATTTCAAGTTGTGGCGCTGATTTTGAAAAAGAATCGGAGTTAACACAGAAAGGCACATTTTCGATGCTTTATAAGCCTAATGACTGCCGAGGAGCAGATAACGTAACCGTTAATTTATATGATCTTGATGATAAGAACGAGCCCATATATACCGACTTAGTGGCTACGACAACCTTTAATCTTGCTATTGAAAATCCTCATATAGGTTATATAGACGGTACCGACTTTAAAGCGGGTGAGATTACCCCTGTACCTGTACAACTCAGTGCAGGTGGCACGGTAAATCTAGAAGCTATAATAGCAGACGGCAATGATGTGACTGCTTCAAAGCTTACAGATAGCAGATATACGGTAACCTTTACGTCAAAATGTGCAGAAGATGAGCCTGCTAAGGCAGAGTTTAGTCATGCGCAAAAAATAGTGCGTGATGGTAATGTCACGGTTCAGTACACCGCTATGGGTTGCTTGGGTCAGGATGATGTTTCATTCAAATTATACAGTGTTGACAGTGAAGACTCGCAAAGCGTTCTTCATGAAGCATCGGTATCAATTGATATTGCAGAACAAGAATTAAGTAATATTGCATACTTAAGTGATGGTGTGGATCAGTTGCTAGCTATTAAAGGTATTGCAAATAATAACTTACCTAACAGCTCCAAGTTGGCGTTTAAAGTGACAGATAAAAATGGTGACCCAATTCCTAACAAGACGGTTGAGTTTGAACTTTCAAAAGCCTCAGGTGGGGTTGAGTTAACTTGGGATGAAGCAACAACAAACGATGAAGGTATCGTAGAAACCACCATAAACAGTGGTACTGCCCATGCGGTTGTTTCGGTAAAGGCCTCTATTTATATAGATGGTGATAATACTAATACAGCTCCAGAAAATATTTTAAGCACTTACTCATTCCCATTCACGATAACAACGGGTTTACCACAGCAATATGGGTTTGAGATATCGGCGGATGTTTTCAATCCACCGGCCTACAATGTTAACGGTTCCATTGTTAACGTCTCGGTAATAGCTTATGACATGTGGGGTAACCCAGTACCCGATGGTACAGCTGTTAACTTTATCGCCGAAAGCGGTGCTATTGAACCAAGTTGTACAACGGTTGGTGGTAATTGTAGTGTTAAGTGGCAATCCGGAGGTCAAAGACCTGGGCAAACTGATCTTGAGTACAACTTTAAGAATGAGATAGACCCTCTAACAGGCGAGTCATTAAAAGGGATGACTACAATTCTTGCATATACAGAAGGTGAAGCTGGTTTTAATGATAGTAATGCTAACGGACAGTATGATGACCTTGAATCAACTAAATACTTCCCTGAAGCTTTTCTAAACAGCGACTGGAGTTTAGATGGTAATAATGAGCACGCGTGGAATGATCATGAGTTCGTAGATTACAATAATGATGAAACTTATACTGCCGCACCTAGTACGTATCAAGGTGCTGTATGCTCTGATTCCGCGAAAGGGGCAGGGCATTGTGAAAGTTTGATGCATGTTCGTAGTCAGATTCGCATAATGCAATCAATGAAAGACTCTATTGCAATGCGTATCTTTGAGGATTGTGGCGCTGATTATACGGGTTGTACTGAGGTAAGTACTCATACACTGGATCCAGTAAATGGAGGTGTTTTCTGGGTGGTTTTACAGGATGGAAACGGTAATATACCTGCTGCCGGTGCCAGTTTAACAATGGCTCCAAGTGGGTATAAAATCTTTGGTACATCTGGCAATGTTAGGAATAGCATAGGTGAGCTTGGCGTATCGTTATTCTCACCTCTAAACCCTTATACTTGGGAGTTGCCTAGGTATGGGCAGATCTATGAGGTGCAATATGTTCCTGAGAATGATCCTAAGGATATTACTTTGACCGCACAGAGTGGCGAAGGTAAAGCATCAATATTGTTAACTCCATAAATATAGACACACTAAAGAGCCCGCTTAATGCGGGCTTTTTTTTGTCGGTTCATTACTTTTCTTGACGCGGGTTAACCTATTTACACAAGATTTTGTTATCATGCGTCACCACTTATTTTTTATTTGAGATAGCACATGTCTGAACTTAAAAATGATCGTTTTTTAAAGGCTTTATTACGTGAACCTGTTGACCGTACACCGGTGTGGATGATGCGTCAGGCTGGTCGTTATTTGCCTGAGTATAAAGCGACGCGCGCCCAAGCTGGCGATTTTATGTCTTTATGTAAAAATGCTGAGCTGGCGTGTGAGGTTACTATTCAACCGCTAGATCGTTACCCTTTAGACGCAGCTATTTTATTTTCAGATATTTTAACTATCCCTGATGCTATGGGTTTAGGTCTGTACT
>CALJVD010000141.1 GCA_937974825.1 uncultured Oceanospirillaceae bacterium
TCGATACATACCTGTAATAACGTCATCAGACGCACCCTCGATGGCCTTATCGCCAAGTTTTGACTTAACAGCTTCTTTGCGTAGCTCTGCGTCAGTTAAGCCTTTCGGGTCAATGTTTGCATCGATAGCCTTAACTTGCGTCACAAGCTCGGTGCGAGCTGCCACTAATTGATCCACGTCGATATTCGCCGCGTCTTTTGCTTGAGCTAGCTCGGCTGTTAACTCGCCAATGCGCTCGTCTTTTTGCTTGCTCTCTGCTTTCGCATCAGCTAATGCTTGGGCGCTGTCTTTTTTAAACTGCTCGATAGCGTCAGCATCAGTTGCAAGCACTTGATATGCTTTGTCACCTAAGACAATGGTCTTTAATTCAGGCATACGCCCTCCTGTGTTAATGGGCGTCTTGCCCTTTCCCGTGGTAAAGTCGTTCCAGCTATCGCCAATTCGAGCCATGCTGCCCGCACGGCCTTTGTCAACGATAGCAATATGGTTTGCTCGTATCATACGCTGCATAGCTTGATACGGCTTGCCATCCGGTGTAACGCCGTCCATGAACTCTATTTTAGCACCGTAACCGACGGATAGCTCGCGCTTACCGTCTTTAATGCTTTGAACCGCGTCGTTATCTGTGATTTTTAAGCCAATTTTAAGATATTCGCCATCACGCAAGACATCATCGCCTGTTACGCCCACCGCTAATTGCTTCCAGTTTTTAGCGTTAACGCCATCTGCCGGGTGGTCGTCGGTGATGGGTAGCTTGGAAAACGTTTCTAGCGATGCTTTGCTAAACACTTCCTCTTCGCAGCGATAAACATCTACCGTCTGCAAATCAGGTCTACCTAGCTCCCACCCTGCATACGTTTGAATACCAGTGCGAGCAACACGCGCAGGCGCTTCTAAGTACCCGTCGTCGGTGATCGTTACGCCGCCTAGCGAAACGGTATCAATTATCTTAATCATAAATCATCCTGTTCACTCATTGCCCCGTATTTGATAATCGCTTCTTCTAAAGCAGGCAGCGCGCCCTGCTCGGTTAGTGCGCTTACAACGCCGTCCGACAACGCGTTAATAGGCACGATAGCGCCAGATTGCCCGCCAGCCAAATCACGAGCGGCTTTCGCGGTTGTTGCAAAAATATCCACACGCTCTTTCTCGGTTAGCTGTCGTAGCGGTGTCCACTCGTACCACACTGCGTCGCTAATCGTCCCCGTGGCTTCTTTCTCTATGCAGTTGTCAAGAACGTGCATAGCTGGCGATACTTCTGTTTTCTGTAAGTGAGTCACGCGGTCGTAATAAACGCGTTCATCACCATCACCTGAGCCGGACAAACCAACAGCCGCACGTCCGAATAAACGCGTAACAGGCATGCCACTAGCCCCTGCCACATCATCCTGCATCTTACCTATAACATCAGTTATACCGGCAAATGAGGCGCTCTTTTGGTCGTACTCGTCTTGAGCGTCAATCACCAGTGTGCCGTTAATGCCTTTCATGGCTGCTTGTAGGTGGAGGCGTTTTGACACAAGGTCTGGCTGCTCTGCCGCTAGACGTGCGAACCCTTGGAATTTGAGAACATCAATCTTAGCTTCGTATAAAAGGCTGTTTACGTTCGCCATCGCAGAGTCGTAGCGCATGATGGGATCAAAAGCGGATTTTAATATGCTATCACCCCAACCATCTGTTGCTGAAATAGACGCCACATCGTCTGGTATACCTACGCCCTCAAAAACAACCAGGCGGCTTGCGTGTACCGTGACCTGCCCGCCGTTTTCTGTATTCATTAGCCTGTATGCTTCAGGCTTACCATAAAACGGGCTGCGAATGTCTTTTGATCGCCCCATCGGTGCAATCGTGTTGGGTGTCATGATTGCAAGTGAGTCAATCCGCTTGACCTTGCTTGGGTCTAATTCTTCCCAAGGTTGGTCTCCCTCGACGTTGATGTAGATTGCTGCGCCACCATACAGCCGAGCCGCAACCAGGGCGTCTTGCACTGTTTTTTGCAGTTGCAGCCTTTTCTCGACCTGCTCAATCTTTGAGATTAAATCGTCTTTAGCTCGCCATACGCGCCATTTTCGCGTTGCGTCCTCTGCGATGTAGTCTACGGTAGCACGAGCAAGCCAAGAGTTTCGATACAAAACAAGCAGCTCATGAAATGACTGAATGCGATCAACGTAAACAGAATGGGACGCCTTATCCCGCGCTGTGCCAAGATTTGCCACAACGTTCTGTAAGCTGTCACCAAAATAAATATCTGTCACGCAAAAGCCCCCCAGTCGTATTGGTCACAGTATACACCAGAAATATC
>CALJVD010000142.1 GCA_937974825.1 uncultured Oceanospirillaceae bacterium
TTAGTGTAGGTCGTCCCTTTAGGGCGACAAAGCTTTAATGGGCGTTTTACAACGCCATGTCGGGCTAAAGCACCGACCTACATTAAGCAAAAAGGCGACCAAGGTCGCCTTTTTTCGTTCATTAACACTAAGTTTTAGTGTTCGTGACCGCCTTCACCGTGAACATGGCCGTGTTCTAGTTCTTCAACACTGGCTTCACGTACTTCGGCTACTTTTACATCAAAGTTAAGCGCTTTACCGGCTAACGGGTGGTTTGCATCTACAGTTGCAACGCCTTCGTTAATTTCGGTGACGATGATGCTTACAGGGCCGTGTTCGGTTTGTGCAGTAAATGCCATGCCGGGTTCAACGTTTTCAACGCCTTCGAATGCTTCGATAGGTACTTGTTGTACGCGCTCTTCGCTGTATTCGCCATAAGCATCTGCAGCGGTGACTTCTACTTTCAGTTCATCGCCAGCTGTTTTGCCTTCTAGGGCATTTTCTAAGCCTGGGATGATGTTTTGGTGACCGTGTAGATACACCATTGGTTGGCCGCCTTCTGAAGAGTCGATCACTTCGTTGCTAGCTGCATCGGTCACTGTGTAGTGAATGGTGACAACTTTGTTTTGGCTAATACTCATAAATTTCTCTTGGTTTCAATGAATTTCTTTCGTGTGGGCAAGGTTAACTGGTGAATTAACTGCTTGCGCCACGAAATTAGCCTGATAATAAAACATATTACCCACCGTAATTTCAATGATGGATTGCTTTTATGTATGATTTCTATCTAATAGAAAATCTTTAATTTCAAATAATTCATGGAGGAATAGCCAATGTCTGGGCTGTTAGGTTTGCTGACTTTTATTGCCTTGGTCTTAGGTGTGCTGGCATTTTTCAAGGTAAGAAAGCTAGAACAGCGGCTGCAACGGTTGGAACAAAATCAAATTTCCGGCCAGCCTTCTTCTGCAATGCCTTCGCACTCAACTGGTTGGCACACTCTCGCTTCCGATGACTCTTCTGCGAATTCTGCTAATAACAATTCTGCTGACTTACCTCCTCCTGCTGCTATTAAATTAGACAAGCTTGCTGACAGTCCTGCCGTTGTTACACACGCAGTAGTTCCACAAGCCATCGAGCCTACAGGGCACGCTGCAACCTGGGTTGATTGGTTAGCGGCCAATATTAAAGAACATTGGATGGTGTGGCTGGGCGGTATCTGCGTTGGTTTAGCGGGTATTTTTATGGTGGCTTATTCTATAGAGAACAATTTGCTAAGCCCTGAAACTCGTTTGATTTTAGCTGGGCTTACGGGTATTGCTTTGCACGGAGTGGCTGAATGGTTACGCCGTACACAAGGCGTTAATATGGTGTTTGCCGCTTTGGCCGGTGGTGCCAGTATTATTCTTTACGCCAGTTTGCTGGCTGCTTTTTCGTTAGCGCAACCGCCTTCTGCACAGATTATATTTGTTGGTATGGCGCTGGTGTCATTCGCTACTTTATGGCTTTCATTACGCCATGGCCCAGAGTTGGCAGCATTAGGCTTATTGGGTGGTTATTTAGTGCCTATTTTGGTGAAGACCGATTCTGGCCATATTGAATACGCTCTTATTTACAGTTTGATTCTGACCTTTTTTGCATTGTGGTTGTTGGCCTATGTTAAGCGCCAGTGGTTGTGGTGGGGCGTGGTGGCGGGCAGTTTGCTTTGGTGGTTAGTCAGTTTTGAAGCACAGCCGAGTACTGAGATTCGCAGTGTTTATTTATGGAGTTTGGCGTATTTATTTTTAGCCTTGCCGCAGTTTGATTGGCGTTTAGGGTTTTCTCGTGAAAGCCAAAACAAGGGTTGGCTAGCCGAGTGGCAACGCAGTTGGAGTGAGTTGCAGCCGCAAGCATTGTTTAAAGTAATGTCGTTTATTGTGCTGGCGCAAGCGATTACTTGGGCGCATGAAGGTATTGTTGGCAGCAGTTATATAACGCTAATGGCGTTGCCGCTGCTGCTTTCGCATGTAGCTTATAAACGACCTGAATATAACCCGCTGGTTGCGGCGCTATTACTGCTCACTTCCCTCGCTGCGGTTGCTGCCGTGTTATCTCTGCAAAATTCTCAATGGTTGGTCACTCCCCTGTCTGCTGACGGTCAACAAGCGCTTGCGTTGCGCCTTACTGCTGTTACTGCGCTGTACGTTGGTGTTGCTGGGCTTTGGTGGCGGCAGTCGACTCAGTACCGCGCTTTTTGGCTAGGGCTTGGCTGTGGTGCTCCGTTGCTGATGTTGGCCACGGCTTATTATTTACTAGACCCTACTACTCTTAACTGGGTTTGGGGGTTGGTGGCTGCCATTTTAGGCCTTAGCTATGCTGCGCTTGCGCTTAAATGGCAAGACGATGAACGCGTGATAAGCCAAGTAGTGTTGTTTTGTGCGTCGCATTTAGGTTTGTCTTTGGCGGCAGTAATTTTGCTGAGTGATGCTACCTTAACGCTGGCATTGGCGGCACAGCTGGTTTCTTTAGCAGTCCTGCAACGTCGTTTTGGCTTAGAACCTTTAGGCTGGGTTACCCGTGCCGTGCTGATTATTGTGTTGGTACGCCTTACGTTTAATCCTTGGTTAATGAGTTATGGCAGCGACAGTCATTGGTCTTTATGGACTTACGGCGGCTCGACTTTATTCACACTTATCGCCACTTGGATTTTAAGGCACGAACACAAGATGCAAGCCTGGCTACAAGGCGGTGCTGCGCAATTGTTGGTACTGTTTTTGGCCGTAGAAGTGCGTTACTGGTTATACGACGGTGTGATTTATCAATCGGCCTTTAGCTTCACTGAAGCCAGTATTTATGTGTTGGCCTGGGGTTCGGTGGCTCTGTTGTATCAGTGGCGCGCACGGGTAAGTGCGTCGTTATCGCATTTTTATCGGGTATTGACTCAGCTGCATGGGCTGGCGGCTTTGGCATTGTATGTCGGTTATTTATTGTTAAGCAGCAACCCTTGGTGGGCTTCGCCTGAGCTTGGTACCAAGCCTATTTGGAATGGCTTATTGCTGGGTTATGGCCTACCGACTTTGTTACTGACTGCGGTGGTATGGCAAGCGAAGCCTGCGGGTTGGCCTGCTAAATACCAACGGATTGCTGCAATAGCGGCGGCGGTTAATGGTTGGTTCTTTGTAAGCCTGCAAATACGACACCTATGGCAACCAACTGACAGCTTGCAGTTGTGGAAATCAACTTCTATGGGTGAGCTTTATACTTATTCCGCAGTATGGTTAGCGATGGCAGTGGCGGCTTTATTGGCCAGTATTTGGTACAAGAGCTTGGATGGCTACCGTGGTGGTATGCTGCTGTTGTTGGTGGTGGTCGCTAAGATTTTCTTTATTGATATGGCTGAGCTAGGTGGTTTATGGCGCGTGGCTTCGTTTATGGGGTTGGGGCTGACTTTACTGGCGTTGGCTTGGCTGCATAAGCGCTATGCTGAGCGGTTGAGTTAGGGTTATGTATGAATGCAGCTGACGCTGCGTTTTTTCGTGGCTATGCCACTATGCGGGGCTCTGCCCCACGATGTTAATAAAAAAGGCGACTATTTAGTCGCCTAGTTTTTAAAGTTGTTTGTCTATAACAACG
>CALJVD010000143.1 GCA_937974825.1 uncultured Oceanospirillaceae bacterium
GCGTGTACGCTCTGTAGAAGTAGAACAGCATCAGTTTGCCAATATTGGCCAACCCTTATTTCTAGTTGATAATATTGAACAGGCAGAAGTTGAGGCACAAGTACCACTGACTATGCTGCGAAGACTTATGACAGCCGTTCTGATACCCACAGACCCAGAAAACCCAGCACAAGAATTCACTGAACGTATCGATTTCTCTGCACTTAAAAGCGAAGTTAAATTAACCGGTTTTCCAGAAGTATCATGGCCTGCCACTGTTAGCAGAGTGGCCAGTGGACTAGAGCCTGGCACACGCTCTGGGCGTGTGGTTGTAACAGTAGAGCAACCCTACAACCTTGCAAGCGTCGTCGACCGCCCTGCACTGCAGCGTGACATGCATGTGCAAGTGATTTTCTCTGCCAATAGCCCCAAAGAACTGTTAGCGATTCCATCTTCAGCGGTACATCAAGGCGAGGTGTACCTACTCACTGAAGACAATACCCTTAAACGCCGTGCGGTCAGCATTGCGTTCGAACAAAATGGTCTGGCTGTAATTGCTGAAGGGTTAAGCGCTGGTGAGTTATTAATTGTTGATGACCCACAGCTTGCGGTAAATGGCATCAAAGTCAGCCCACACCGCAGCCAAGCTTTTGAAAAGAGCATACAACAACTGGCCATAGGTTTAGAGCAATGATTCGTTGGTTTGCAGCACACCCTACAGCGGCAAACTTGCTGCTTATCTTGCTATTAGCGGCGGGTTTATTTTCAGCACAAACTTTAAAGCGTGAAACCTTTCCTGATTACCGACCCGTTGAAGTCAGCATTGATGTTGTCTATCGAGGTGCCAGTGCCGCCGACGTAGAAGACGCTATTTGCAGACGTTTATACGACGCTGTTAAAGGCATTGATTACCTTGATGAAATCAAATGCGTAGCCCAAGATAACTTAGCTCGCGCCATTGTAAGTATGAAAGCAAATGGCGACTCCATTCGTTTTATCAGTGACATCGACACTGAGGTCAATGCACTTAAAGATCTCCCAGCACGCACCGAAAAACCCGTAGTGCGAGAGCTGCACCGTAGCGACCTAGTGGCAGCAGTAGCAGTCTACGGCGATATAAACCTAAACCAGCTGGAAGATTACGCACTGCAACTCGAAGACCGTATTATTGCTTTGCCTGGGGTCGCTCAAGTAAAGCTACAGGGACTGTCACAGCGCCAATGGCAAGTTGAAGTGCCCAGAGCCGTACTGGCACAGCATGGCATTTCTGCCAATGAGTTAGCTTTACGCTTAAGACGACAAAGTATTGATGTGCCACTTGGCATTTTAGAAACACCCGATAGCAATATACTCCTACGCTTTAGTGACCAAAGACGCAGCCTAAAAGAACTATCAAGCTTAGTAGTGGTGTCAGGCAGCGGTGGCAGTGAACTCACTCTTGGCGATATTGCTTCTTTGCAAGAGAAAGGCGAACAAGATGAGGCTCAAGTCTTTTTCAACAAACAACGGGCAATTGTCTTAGAAGTCAGTAAAACACTGCGTGATGACTCACTTAATGTGTTAGCAGAGTTAACAGCATTCATAGAGGCTGAGCAGCAGCGAACAGATGGCGCATTGCAACTGACTTTAACCCAGAACATGACCAGTATCGTCCGTGACCGTTTAGAAATGCTAGTGGGTAACGGTATTTCCGGTTTGTTGTTGCTGGTTTTAGTGATGGGGCTGTTCTTCCGCTTTCGCCTTGCTATGTGGACCATAGTCGGCTTACCCATTGCCTTTATGGGTGCTTTCGTTGTGATGAGCCTAAGTGGTTTGTCACTCAATATGATAACGCTAGTAGCCCTGCTGATGGCCATAGGCATAGTCATGGACGATGCCGTTGTGATTGCAGACAATATTGCAGTGCAAGCATTGCGCAGTGCCACCCCACTTGAGGCGGTGGTTGAAGGTACCCGTCAAGTTTTACCCAGCGTACTGTCTTCGTTTCTAACCACCGTTTGGGTGTTTGCCCCGCTCTCGTTTCTTGCAGGTGAATTAGGTGCTGTTCTTAAAGTGCTGCCTGTCGTGCTGATAGCTGCTTTAACTGCCAGCCTTATCCAAGCGCTCTGGATTCTTCCCCATCATCTAAAGGGTAGTGTTTTATCGCTCCAGCAAGATAACGACTCTCGCTTTCGCTTAGCATTTAATCGATATTTCGATGCTTTTCAAGAAAGCGTTGGCAGGTTCTCAGACAAAGCCATCGTTTGGCGTTATGCAATTTTAGGAATGGTCTTTTTAATTCTATTGGGTACAGCGGGCTTTATGGCCGGTGGCCATGTCAGTTCCGAAGCCATGCCAGACCTGGACGGAGACACATTAGAAGCACGCATTCTATTACCGCAGGGAACGCCTTTAGCACGCACTGAATTGATTGCCTCCCATATTGAAGAAGCGATGTGGCGATTAAACGAATCACTCACTCCCAAACAACCCAATCAGTCACCCTTAGTAGAAGCCATACAGGTACGCTTTAATCATAACCTCAGCGCCCAAGAAGCCGGCACCCACGTGGCTACTGTTATGGTTGACTTATTCAGTGCCGAGCATAGAACATTATCTTTAGATGAACTCACCGTTGCTTGGCGCAATGAAATAGGCGAAGTCCCTGGACTTGCGAACCTAATTATTCAAGAACCGGGCTTTGGCCCTGCTGGTATACCTATCGAAATACGACTACAAGGTCAGAATCTCGACGAACTAAAACTGGCAGCATTGGCTGTGAACAAACACCTAAATGGCTACGAGGCCGTCTATAACATTATTGATGACCTGCGCCCAGGTAAGCCACAGCTATCTTTCAGCCTCAAGGAAGGTGCTTTGGCTTCTGGTTTAACCGCAGACATGCTTAGCTCTCAGCTACGGGCAGCCTTCCTTGGTGAAATTGTCGATACCCAACGTATTGGCAACAGAGACGTTGAAATACTAGTACGCCAAGCAGAGCGTGATAGCTCAAGCTTAGATGACCTTGCAGAGCAAACTATTCTCATGCCCGATGGCCGCCAAATGCCTTTAGAAACAGTCGCTAAAAGTGAAGTGAAGCGTGATTGGGCCATGATTACACGCATAGCTGGTCAACGTACTGTAACCGTTCAGGCCAACGTCGATGCGCGCACAGCAAGCGCGCAAACGATTGTTAGTGACATGCAGAAGAACTGGTTGAACGAGTTTGAACAGCTTCACCCACAGGTTACGGTCAGCTTTGAAGGGCAAGTTGCACGCTCAGCAGAAACTGCTGGCTCTATTAGGCGCGGCTTGCTCATTGGCTTGCTCGGTATCTATATTATTTTATCCTTTCAATTTCGCAGCTATATAGAGCCACTTATTGTTATGCTGGCGATACCTTTAGCTTTTGTCGGTGCTGTTTGGGGGCATGTACTGCTAGGTTGGTATATATCAATGCCATCCTTGATAGGCGCAGCTTCACTGGCAGGGATTGCGGTTAACAACTCCATTTTACTAATTCAGTTTATCAAAGAACACCGCAGCAAAGGCATGGATACTATTACTGCTGCCCAACAGGCTACTCGAGACAGGTTCCGAGCGATTTTCATTACCACCACAACCACCATT